>DATEPF010000148.1:0-5558 GCA_035273325.1 Pyrinomonadaceae bacterium
CGTTGAGGAGTTGGGAGGCGACAGTCCATCTTGAAAAGAGTCTGCTGATATAGCCAGCAAAAAGCCAAAACCCAAACTTCCGGTTTTTCTCAAGATACTTTCGATCACGTGTTTACCAGAGCTTCATCGCATCGCACCACCCACCGTTGCCCCATGCCGACGGGCCGCGCGCATTAAAGCCTTTACAAAAGAGTGGGGCCGCATAGAAGGCGCGTGGGAAGTGCACCGCACGCCTTGTTACGGTTTAGTAAGGACCCAAGGTGGATCGTCCTGCCCCGTCGTCAGCTCCAATCGTGCTGACTCCTTGTCGATATAGTTTTTCTTGCCCACCACAATCATTGTTTCACCGCACTCGTGTACCAATACCCCGTCCAATTCTGCCTTGACCGGCATGTCGCTATCCAGATGTAGGTATTTATCACCTGAGCATTTACCACTTATCTTGTACTTACTCCCGTTGTGATCATGTTCCCCATCAGCCAAGTCTCCCTGCTCGTCCATTTTCGTTAAATCCATCTTCCCATTTGGCCTGAGTTGGTTGTTGATAAACAGCCAGCTAGTCCAATGCTCTGCAAATTTATGAGCCATTGCATCTCCTTTTTAACGCCAGAAACCGAAAGGGTTTTCCGTCGCGATGGTTTTTTAATCTAGGCTAATGAAAAACTTCAAATAGCCTGCGCCATTTCAATGGTAGATACTGATTGCATCCCCACACTCCGCATAATTGCTACGCATCTAGCCCGCTTGAAAAGCAATGCTGTTCCCTCTGGATCTTGAAAAACTACATCACCGATCTGGTTGCTGGGCCCTTCGAGATCGAGCTGATGGAATTCGCCCAACAGTTGGATCATAAGATCATTCGCGCTGACGTTATCGATGGTCTGATACAAGTTTATTTCAACCAGCTTTTTGGGGTTAACATTGTCCTCTTTCAGGAAAATTCGTGTCGCTACACCCGCGTTAATTTCGAATTCTTCTATCGGGTTAATCAACCAGCCTGCCAACGCCAGATTGTCAGTTAATTTCTTAAGAAAGGAACTAGACCATTCTTTGGTAGTGGTACTCGCGTCCCCATGTGCCCAGGAGTTAAACCTATAATGCCGTTTCAGAAATGCTATGTAAGTTTGTGATGTGAACCGGCGTGAACCCAAATAGCTTTTGCCAAGAGGCCGCCGTCGTTTCTCGTAGTCGGGATCGGGATCGCACTGCCCCGAGTTGAATAAACAGAACTTGTACGATGACTTATCACGCACGTTTCCAAAGTGGAGATTGGTTGGTTGTAGCACTGTTTGGTGACCGACGCTGGGAAAACCATCTGCATCTACTTGTAAGCAGGCGTCAAACAATGAGTCCCCTTCTTTACATGTTTCCTTCCAAGCTACAGCATGTCTGGGAAGACCAATTTTCCCCCACTGGAGATGCCCGATTAGCCGAATGTCGTTGGTAGCAAAGTCATAACCCATACCAGATTGCCAGAGGTCGCAACCGAGAATATTGGCGAAAGTAGAAACTATGGTAGCGCAATCGTCGCAGTTAACGGTTTGTGACTGACCCACCCCGTCTCGAAGCAGTTGTAGGAACGCGGTACAGTTAAAACGCTCATGCGCGTACGTTGACGAACGACCATAGTTCAACAGGCGGCCACCAAGTCTGAAGACTTCATGTGTGATGGCAGTCGCCGCGCAATCCGCGTTTTGCGACCCCGAAGCCCAATGGCAGGCCACCTCCAACACCTCAGACCAAGGGAGTTCTGTGTCCCATGGCGAGCGAGGGTTCGTCAAAAGGACGAAGATTTGATGTTCGCTTTCGGCGAACGGTGTCGGCCGACCATCGGAGGGGGAAATAAACTGCCAAGTCCAAACTGAGGTACTTACACTGATTTCTCGGAGATTTATTTCCGGGAGCTCAAACGCTACGTAATCCGATTCCCCGTTTTCGAAGAGGACTTCGGTCCTGGGGATTTTGCCTAACACGCCGCCGTTTGGGCAAAGAGCTTGCACATCGACCGACCGCACGATTTTGTCGGAACACGTAAATCTAGCAAGAACTGTCGTTTTGTTAGAATCTATTGCATCTCGTACATAAGCCGCTGGGAAACTCTCAATGCCCTGTGAAGTTTTTTGCCATTCTGGCACAGGTATATCTTCCGCTTCGTTCTTGCGAATACTGATCGCATCTGACAACGCCGAATTTGGATCGTGGTTGAATTTAATTGCTTCGAGGTACACCTGCATGAGCAAACCTTCCGACGGGGTAAGTCGTGAGTTCAAATGTTCGATTAAAACCGGGAAGAACCTGCGCGGACCGTGAGCGTTGACGGCCAGCATCTATATTCCCGTCCGACCTTTTAGTCAAGCCTAAACTTGAACGCATTTACATTTCTGCCTCTGCCTCAATATGTCGAAATCAAGAAAGTATTTCTCCTTGCCTGAGGCGCCATCAGGTCACCCCGAGAGGAAAGGGCCTTTAAAAATGTCCCCCGCTTTTTGACAAAGTACGGCCTTTATTTTCATGGACAACCCCTGGGCCATCACCTTCGTCCAACCACGCAAGAAGTCTCCTCAGCCTCGTTCTACCAACAGCGTTACTTTCCAGGGGTTCTCTCCCGAAGGACTAAGGGTCAAGTATCGGAGAGCTGATGGACCAGTCGCGCTGAAGTACCAGCCGTCTCCCTGTTTCAAGGGGTAATTGGGAATAGAGTGATTTTTTGCGGTTCGCCGATTGACGGCGGACGTTGGTGGAACTCTGCGCGCGCAGCTGTCGGTGAGTAAATATGGCGCAGGGACCAAACCGCCAAGGCGGTTTTTAGGGTTGGTTTCCCCGACAAACCACAAGCTTTGGTGATTGAGATGGACCAGAACAACGAAACAAGTAACCAGACAACCATTCGTGCCACGCAACTGCAGTCGACGCGACGCAAACCGTCGCGTTTGGAAGTTTTGCGCCTCCGTCGCCGAGTGCTGCGGGCTCGGGCGCGTGCGAGTGAGCGCGCTAAATCAAATCTGCGAAGCAGCGCGCGCGAAGGTGTAACAACTGGCAATTGAAATCACTTGTGAACGGTCCCAATTCACCGAAGCCCTCAAACGTAGGAGATAAGACAATGAATGCACAACGGATTTTTCTCATAGGCTCCCTGCTCTTAGTAGCTGTTATAGCTCCTTTGGTGTTGTTCATAAGTGCGGAAGGCCAGACGCCGGCAAACAACACTATTCAGGCCGGCAGCTATCGGCTCTCCGGACCTTACACGCACAAGAACCTGACGATCTTTCTAATTCACGGAAAGAGCATCGTGTTGAGCAAAAACTTTTTGACGCTGCAGGAAGCGCTGGAACAGAAGAAAGTGATCGTTTACGAAACCAAAACCGTGAGCGAGCTGGCCATTGAAAACATTTCGAATCAGGACGTTTACGTACAGGCCGGCGACATAGTAAAGGGTGGTCAGCAGGATCGTATGCTGGCGACGGACTTCATCGTTCCTCCCAAGTCAGGGAAGATGCCGATTGGTGCGTTCTGTGTCGAGAGCGGCAGGTGGTCTAAGCGGGAAGGTGAGCGGGTCGAAACTTTTGCGAGCTCAGCCGAGGTAGCGTCTACCAAGGAATTAAAGTTGGCGGCCAAGCGCGCGCGGTCTCAGGGCGAGGTTTGGGAGAACGTCAAAGTGGCCCAGGACAATCTCAGCCAAAGTGTCGGAGCGAGTGTTAACTCGCCGGTGTCAGCGTCAAGTCTGCAACTCGCCGTCGAAAACGACAAAGTCCGCGAAACCGCTGATGGTTACGTCAAGGCTTTGAACCAAATTACGGCAGGCAAGGACGACGTGATCGGTTACGTCTTCGCAATTAACGGGAAGATTAACAGCGCAGATGTTTATGGATCGAGCGGACTGTTCCAGAAGCTTTGGCCGAAGTTGCTAAAAGCCAATGCAGTTGAAGCTATTGCCGGACAGCAAAAAGGTGAATTTAAAGCTGCGGCAGCCGATGCAGTCTCAACTTTTCTGGTGGACGCGGAAAAAGGAAAAGCGTCAGAGAAAGACGTCACACGACGCGTGAAATTAGTTACTCGCGAAGATGAGAAGAACGTTTTCTTTGAAACCGTTGACGGCGCCGACGGCGCGTGGGTACACCGGAATTACATACGGAAAGAATAGAACCAGGGAAAAGGGGAAGGGGAAATGAGTAATAGTTACCCTTCCCCCTTTCCCGCGTTTTCAATGCACTAGCTTGGTCGAATAGAGCACGCCGTACATCGCGTCTTGTTGCTTCTCAAATCCTCGACCGTTACTTGACACCATTACGTTCACAAACTGCACTTGCCCCGCATACTTGCGATAGGTCATCCAGTGCAGTCGCCTGAAGTCGTCTGGCTTCTCGGGCTTTGCCTCGCGGAATTGCACGCCCTTCACTCCATCAATCTCAACCCACTTCACCTCGTCGACTTCGCCGTTTTTCATTCGCGTTTTCGCGCCGTCATAATAGGCCTTAATGCTGACGTCCGTGGGAAAGCTTTCGTCCATCGGTGAAATACTGACAATCAGGTTAGCGGCATCTGATCCACCCGGTGAACGCCAGACCAACTGCTTCGACTCGTTGCTTGCTTCTTTCCAACTTTGAGGAACGGTCCACGACATTCCCTGAGAGTCCCACTTCACGTCCTGACCGCCCGCGATAGCTTCTGTCTGGGCAGCAGTGGGATTGGCTTGCTCCACGGTTTCGGTCGAATCTCCTGAAGGTGCGCCCGGCTGATCGGTGCCGCCTCCTTTGCCGCCGCCTAATCTACCGCTCAAATTGCAAAGCGACAGTGCCAAGCCAAGAGTTACGAGAATCAGAATTTGTTTCATGGGCCACACTTTCGGTTGGTGAAATTGAAAAGCAGATCGCGTCCATTCTAAAACAGAATAAGAAGGTAGAAGTCACTTTTCGTGTTATTAGTGGTTCGTTTTTCAGGTGAGATCAAAAGCGATCCACTAATTACACGAAATAACACAAAAAAGATTGTCGTTGATTGGGGGCGAACCTTTTTACGGCTGGTTCTTCGCATGTTATCCTTCAGCTTCCCTCCAACCAGCCCCCATGAATAACTGAGCAAAAGCTCAATACCGCGGAGACCTTTTATGAAAAGCGTCACTTACAAGAATTTGCTAATGGTCTGCTCCATTGCCACTGTTTTGCTGGCGAGCAGTGCATGTCAACGAACTGACAACTCGAATACCAACGTTGCCGCCAACGCCAATACGACGCCGGTCGTCAATGTCAACAGCTCGCCTGTCGCCGGGTCCACAATCGTGACTCGCGAACCTGAACAGTATCGCGCGACTCTCGTGTTTAGTGCTGAAACCGAAGGTGGCGAGAAGACGATTGGTATTCCGTCGTTATCAGCCGAGATTGCACGCAACGGTGCGGATCGGAGGGTGGCATTTAAACTCCCGGACGGTTCGGATTTGATCTACCTGGAAACCGGTGGCAAGCATATTGTTATCGCGCCCGGTCGTAAACAATACGCGGAGCTAACGCCGGAAGCCACCGGAGTGCAGTTACAAAAGTTAATGACGCCGGGACAGATCGCGT
>DATEPF010000149.1:0-7480 GCA_035273325.1 Pyrinomonadaceae bacterium
CAGCGAGAACGGCGTTACGACCGGAACGATCGGGCAACTGCGCGCGGGTACTATTAATGCTTCCGGAGCTCGCATCAATGGCGTCACCGCAAACAACATCGACATCGACAGTCGCGGCGCCACGACCAGTGTAGTCGTCCGGCAAGTTCAGGTTGGTTCAACATCGGCCGCAGGCGCCGAAGTAGGAAGCATCAACATTGCGGGCGCTCGCCTTTCGATTCGCGGCGGACGCATCGAAGGAACAACCGCTGATATCAATGCCGGCACGGTAACACTTGCCGATGGTCGCGTAGAAAACGTTAGGCTGGCGCGACCGGCATTTGGGGTGGAACCGTCCGGACGTTACCGGGCGAGTGCCGACTTGAGCCTCGGTGGCGGTGTGTTGGGCCAAATGGAAATGGGCCAGGCGAGTGCGCGTTTGGTAGCAACGAATACCGAGTTACAACTTAACGATTTCAAGGCCGCCATCTTCAGAGGAAACGCCAGCGGAAACGCGCGCATAGCTATTGCGCGCGGCGGCACTTCCAGAATTGCGGCCACATTCGACGGGATCGAAATCGCGGGGCCGTTCACTGCCTTCGCCGGGTCCGCCGTTCCTCTGGCTGGGCAGGCCAGCGGGACCATTGATTTAACGTTTCCCGGGACTAATTACGAGCAAGCTTCAGGCACCGTCAACACGAAACTGATGGCCGACGCTGCCTCCGTGGAACCGGGTCGGGTCCCGCTGACCGGAGTAGTTTCTTTACGGGCGAATCGCGGTCTCTTCGAAATCAACCAGGTCGATCTGCAAACCCTGGCCACCAAGCTCCACGCCACCGGTCAGTTTTCAGTTAACGGTGATTCAAATCTCCAGGTAAACCTGTCTTCGTCTGACGCCAGTGAATTGCAGGCTGTGTTGATTTCCTCCGGGCTGTTGCCCGAAGTTGAGGCGCAGATGAACAGCTACGGAATTGCTCTGGCAGGCGAGCTCGTGTTCAACGGCTCTGTCAGAGGACGCCTCAATAATCCGGATCTGGATGGCCGTATTTCACTTGGCTCGTTACTGGTGAACGGCACGGACATGGGCGCGCTGTCCGCCGAGTTACGGATGACCGCTGCGGAACTTCGCGTAGAGAATGGGCGGTTAATCGAGAGAGACGGTGGTGGAATGCAGTTCGCGCTTTACGCGCCGCGCGTGGGCACGGACAACGCCACGTTTGAGGCCACGCTGGATCGGGTCAATGCAGGCAACCTGATAGCCGTTCTTCCGTTTAGCAAAACCACTCGCGCACAACTGGGCGACACTCAAGCGGACGCGTCGGGCGTGATCAAAATTACGGGCATTCCTGACAACATGTCGGGTAGCGCTGAGTTGAACTTCGGTCCGGGACGGCTTGCCGGCGAGCCCCTCGAGGGCCTCGCGGCGCGAGCGACTTTCGTGGGTTCACGTGTAAACGTTGAAACGGTCGATGCGCGGCTTGCGGCAGGTCACATCATCGCTAACGGTAACTATGACACGTCGACCCAAGAGTTTGATTTTCAGGGGCGCGCCGAAGGAGTCCAGTTAAGCAGGCTGCTGGCGCTGACCAACCGCCCGGGAATCGGCACGGTTACGGGCACGGCAAACTTCAACGCGCGTATCACCGGCAATTTATCGCGCCCGGATTTCTCCAGTTACAACATTACGTTTGATGGCGAAGGACGCGATGTAACCATCAACGGTCGTCCGGCGGGGACGCTGGCACTCACAGGCCGGACGGAGAACAACCAACTCAACATAAACCTAACGACAGGATTGTTAGGCGATAAACAAGTAGTCAGTGCCAGCATCAATCTCGGCAGCGACCGGCTCACTTCGACGGTCGAAACAACTCTAAACAACGCGGACCTCAGTACGTTGCTGACGATGATCCTGCCGCCGGCACAGGTCAGACTGGCTGGACGCGCGACCGGCACCATCAAGGCGAGTGGTCCATTGCTTGACGAAGATGGGTATCCGTTCACAGGTGGGCTGGAGGGCACTGCGTACTTCACGGATCTCAATTTCAGAGTCGAAGATGTCCAACTGAACGCGACGACGCCGTTGACCATCCGGTTCTCTCCGCGTGAACTCACTTTCGATAAAGCGCAATTCACTGGTCCGGGCACCAATATCTCGCTCGCGGGTACGCTGGCGGTCGGCGCCGAAGGGCGCCAAAACCTGAATGTTGACGGCACGCTGAACATGCGGGTGCTCAATGGCTTGTCGCCAGACTTCTTTTCCAGCGGAACGGCTGAAGTGGCAGTTCGCGTCACAGGTAGTTACGAGCGGCCACGGTTGACGGGAACGGCTTCATTGGCGGGCGCTTCAATCGCCGTGCTCCTGGGGAACGAACGTTGGACCATATCGAATCTCAATTCGGTTATCCGGTTTACTTCCAATCAAGCGCAGATCGACTCACTAACCGGAACGATGGGGGGCGGCCGTATCTCGGCGACCGGCGGCGCCTTGCTGGAAGGCTTCACTCTCTCCAGGTTCCTCTTCAATATCCACGGGGACGACGTGACGGTGCCGTTCCCTGAAAACTTCCGCACCACTGCCGACCTGGATCTGGAAATCAAGGGTTCGGCGCGCGAGCAACTCGTTAGCGGTATCGTGAACGTGCGGCGGACCGAGTACACGGAAGACCTCGAAATCGCCGATCTGATCAATTTCCGTCGCGAGGAATCAATCGAAGAAGGCGGGGAGCTGGAGGTGACGCGCGCGGCGCTCTTCAGTGATCTGCGTGTAGAAGGCCGTAACGCTTTGGTCGTTAGAAATAATCTGGCAGACATCGTCGGCTCGGTGTCGCTTCAGGTGAATGGGCCTGTCAAGGATCCGGTTATCTCAGGAAGAATCACGGGCACCAGTGGCACGATCAACTTCCGCAACGATCGCTACGACGTAAACCGGTTGCTCATCGACTTGCCGCCGCGACGCAACGCTGATCCCATTATCAACATTCAGGCTGAATCACAGATTCGCGGTTATCGCGTACAGATTGGGTTGACCGGCGCCTTATCTCAACCGCAGGCAGTTATTAGTTCCGATCCGGCGTTGCCGCAAGCTGATGTCGTTTCATTAATAACAACCGGGCAGTTGGCCACCAGTGATTCGAGCACGTCAGTTCTTTCGCAATCGAGTCTGGGAACCGCAACCAGTCTTTTGACTGACGCGTTGATCAACGCTCCCGCGCAACGCGCCACCAGTCGTCTCTTCGGGCTGACGCGATTTGAAATCAGTCCCGTCATCGGTGGACGCGGGTCAACTCCGGCCGCGCGTCTCACGGTAGGGAGAAGAATTAACAAAGACCTGTCGGTGGTCTATTCAACGAATGTGGCGTCTGACCCGAACCAGATTCTGGCGCTGGAGTACCGCGTTTCAGACCGCTTGTTCTTCATCGCGCAGTATGAGCAGGCATCAACGCGAACACTGACCGCGCGCGGTAACAACTTCAACTTTGAGATTCGGTTCAGGAAGCGGTTCTGATCAATGGGTGTGGCAGCAGCTCAGATTCTATCGGATGGTTCATCTTATTTCGTGTTATTTAGTGTGTTTCGTGGAATTCGTGGATCGCTTTTTAGACAGCACAAGAACGATCCACGAATTGCACGAAATACACCAAGAACACGAAAAGTGTTGAATTCGACTCTTGAAGCAAAGCCCCGCCCGACATTCACACTTGTGCTGTTGCTTTTTATCTTCCTCGCGGCACTATCAAGCGGGAAGGCAGGTTCAACCTTCGAACAATACGAAGGCAGAGTAGTCGTTGCTGTAGAAGTCACGTTTGAGGGTTCACCGCCCGACCCGCCTGCGGAAGCAGAGTTTCTCTCCATCATTCGCATACCGCCCAATTCAGAATTTTCCGCGGTCGTTGTCCGGAACGCGCTACAGGCGCTGTTCGATTCGGAGCGTGTCGCAAACGCGCGCGTCGAAGCCTTCGACGCCGGCGGCGGAGTACGGGGGCCGATTAGACTGCGATTTGTTATTCAACGGCAGATACAAATCGGCGACGTCAGGTTTGAAATTACGCCGGGCGTGGGCGTTACGATCTCTGAAGATGAACTACGCGCCCGTGTGAATCTCAGCCAGCCCGGCACTCGTCTATCCCGTCAGATCATTCTTCGCAATACCAGTGAGTTGCTGATTTATTTACGAGACCTCGGCTACTTCAATGCCAGTGTCGAATCAAGTGAGCAACTGGATCCGTCAGGCACTCGCGCCACCGTCACGTTTCGCGTAGTTCCCGGTGAGCAGGCGCGGGTGCGCACATTCGATATCGCTATTACCGGATTTGACGTCAATGCTGTCAGACCAACACTGGAATTGCAGCCAGGGGCACGCTTCACCCGCGAGGCGCTCGGCCGTGATGTTCGATTACTTCGCGAGGCGATCATCAACAGTGGCTACCTCGCTCCCTTGCTTGAAGAGGCTCGTGTGGTGCGCGACGCAGAAGCGAATGAGGTCTCGATTCAGTTGCGCGGCGCTATTGGTCCCAAAGTCACGGTAGTGGTTCCCGACTTTGAGATGAGTGACAAGACAGCGCGCGAGCTGTTGCCCGTTCGGCGCGAGGGTAACATTGATCAGTCAGCGATCATCGAGGGGGCGCGACGACTGCGAAACAAGTTGCAGGAAGATGGATACTTCTTTGCCGAGGTAACAGCTGTTTGCACCGTCACTCCTCCGTTACCCGAGCTCGGGGAAAACGGGACAGAGAACACTTGCCAGGTTCTGAACCCAGAGCAGTTGAGCGGACGCAGCGTCGAGATTCGTTACGACATTGAGCGCAATCGTCGTTTCAAACTCACCGATATTCGCATTACCGGAACTGAGAAGCTGACCTACGAAGATGTGGCCGCTGATCTGGAAACCCAGAAGGCTAGCGCGTTGGGGCTCATCCCGTTCCTCGGTTATGGTCGCGGATACACCAGCGCCGCGCTGCTCGAGCAGGACAGGCGCACCATTCGCAACTACATGCGCGACATTGGCTACCGCAATGCGGAAGTCACGGTGCTGCAGGGCGTCTCCCTTAACGGCGAAAGCTTGATCATCACCTTTGAGGTGACCGAGGGACCCCTGACGCGGATTGCCGGTGTCGAGGTGCGCGGCAACAGTATCTACATGGATGAGGAATTGCTGGATGAGCTGAAGACGAATATAGGCGCGCCTTTCTCGCGTTCGCAGGCGCGCGCGAATGGAGAACGGGTAGTCGCTCGCTACTCGAACGACGGTTATGTAAATGCCCAGCTCGAGTTTTCTTTTGTAGAGTTGCCGACCAAAGGTGAAGACGAGCAGGTGCGGTTGGTTTACACCATCACTAACGAAGGTGACAAGGTTTTCATCAACCGCATTATTGTCAACGGTGTGACCGGCGACGTGGTGACACAGCGCACCAAGCGAGACGCCATCGTGCGGGCTATCCCGCTTTTCGAGGGAGACGTCCTGCGTAATGATCGGCTGGCGGAAAGCGAGCGAGAGCTTTACCTGACTGATGCATACCGTCAGGTGCTGATTCGCACTGAGGCCGCCGGTGAAACTGCTTCGGGGTTCAAACAGCGCGACGTAATCATCGACGTTGAGGAGAAACTTCCGCGGGTGATGGACTACGGTGGTGGCTTCTCGACGGATACCGGCGCACACGGATTGTTCGAGCTCAGCAACGTCAACCTGATGAACAAACTGCGTTACGGGGCCATGCGCTTGCGGGCCAGCGCCCGCCAGCAGCTGGTTAGATTCGAATATCTGGATCCGCGTTTTGCTCGTTATGGTGAACGCCAGTTCTGGCCACTCGGTTTGACGGTTGAGTACAACCGCGATTCAACGGTCACGCGTTTCTTCCGCACCGCGATCGATCAGGGAACGATGGGGATCGTGCAGCGGCTGGACGAAGACGGAAATGCGCTCGACGAATTCGGCGTCCGCGTGGGCGAGCCAACCATTAACCGCTTCACCGCGGCGATTGAAACCAGGCGAGTGTTAAGTACGAAGACGCGTTCGATAGTCTTCGCGCGCTACAGCTATGAAGACGTACGCCTGTTTAATCTGCAAAGTTTGGTTATCAGGCCTATCCTGCATCCCGATCGCGCCGTCCGTCTGTCTCGCTTTGGCGCTTCCTTCGTGCGCGACACGCGCGAACGCTGTGAACGGGGATTGATCGGGGCCATTCGCGATCCTGACGAAGAGACGGGCGCGCCCGGCGAAGTCTGTCGCTACAACCAGCTGGATGCGACGCGCGGCGACTTTTTCAACGTTGACTATGCGATCGCATTGCGAGAACTGGGCGGAAATCTTTCGTTCAACAAACTCCAGGCTTCTTACCGGCGCTACTACAAGATCAACCGTTTGCGCGGGACGGTGTTTGCGGCCAATGCCACGCTGGGTTTGGCGAACCTGTTCAACCCGCGCGACCGCGACGGCAACAACCAGATCGACGAAATCGATCTGACGTTACCTATCAGTGAACGTTTTTTCTCGGGCGGTTCCAATACTCTGCGTGGTTTTGCGTTTGAAGAAGCTGGCCCACGTGTGGCTCTCATTCCGGAGGGCATATTTCTCGACAGCGACAAGAATCCTGTAATTCTAAATCCGTTTACCGTTCCCGTCGGCGGCAATGCACTGGCGATTGTGAATCTGGAGGCACGGGTACCCGTGTCAGCCACGCTGCAAGTGGTTCCGTTCTACGACGGCGGCAACGTGTTCCGTCGCATCGGCGACTTGTTTGGCAAAGACCAGCCGCCCGTGCCTCCGGGCGATGTGCTGGCTGAAATCAACGCGCGGAATTTGCGCGCGCATTGGATACACACACTGGGTTTAGGTCTGCGAATTCAGACGCCGTTCGGCGGCGCCCTGGCGATTGATTACGGAGTCATGATGAACCCGCCGGAGTTTTTGATTCCGCAGCGTGGACCATTAGGCGGCTTCGATGGCGTGCCCGCGATTTATCGTCTGAAGCGCGGTCAGTTGCACTTTAGGTTTACGCAGGCTTTTTAGGGACAGGAGCAGTCGGCAGGAGCAGGAGAAAGCAGAATGCAGAAGGCAGAAGGCAAAATACAAAAGACAGAAGTGCGTTGGCACTCATGTGCGGCCCGGCTGCGGCCGACCACCGCAGCACCGGTGAGAAGCAGGCGTTTCCTGCCGTCTGCCGCCCGCCGCGTGCTGTCTGCTTTACTGCTTACTGCCTTCTGCCTTCTGCCTACTGTTCTGCGTGGTCAGGAAGTAGTCGACAAGATGGTCGCCACGGTGAACGCGAGTGGCAATACAGAATGCGCCGGGGTTTGTTTAATCACTTATTCGGATCTGGTGTGGCAGCTCGCGTTGCAACCGGCCACACCTTTGGACAATCCGACGTCCCCGGATCTAAATCGCGCGTTGCGGTTGGTAATTGACCAGCGATTGATCCTGCAGCAGGCCGAGAAGTTGCCCTCGATTGCGCCTAGTGCCGATGAAATAAAAGCTGCGCGCGATGAGCTGGTGAAAAACTTC
>DATEPF010000150.1:0-25697 GCA_035273325.1 Pyrinomonadaceae bacterium
CCGCCAGTCTGACAAGAACTGGCCTACTGCCGCAGTCAACTGTTTGCACATGATGTCATCGTGAAACGTTTCTGAAGTAATCGTCACACTAAATAGAACAAGACATCCGGTTTCGAGCAGCACTTTTGCTGCGGTCCATCAACATACAGAGCACGTCTAAGGAGAAGACATGGGCGGCGAGATTAAATCACTCCCTCCCCGATTAGACCTGAAGTGAAGGGGTTCTTACGGCGTGAACAGAACGGTTCGATCAAATTACCCCTGATGTGATTTTGGAGAACAATATGAAAACCCTTCAAGCCTTGACGTTAAGCATATTGGTTCTACTTGTAAGCTTACCGATCCCAGTTTTTGGCGCTACTGAGCTGCAAGTGGTTACGCTGCCGGATGCTATGGTCGGAGGAGTTTATCAGGCCAGCATCCCTGATGTCCTCCGCGACCGGTATGGCTTGAAACTGAGCATCGAGGGCGGAAAGTCTATCTTCCGGTGGTCCCTCGCTGAAGGTCATCTGCCAATCGGTCTGGTTCTACGACCGAGCGGAACTATCAGCGGTACGCCTCGGTTAGCGAGCGACGAACCCTACCGCTTTCACGTCAAAGTAATCGACATTGCGTACGCGGGATCGGATCCATTGATTCTTAATATCGCACTTCTCATTAGCAATCGCCGGATTCGTTTAACGGAAGTTCAATCGCCAAAGCTAATTCCAATTGAATCACCGGCGGAGCGGACGGACCGTGCTGAAACAGAGGGCTTGCACTCACAAAATCGTGCGCCGGTCATTAACGTAGCATCCAGATCAGACGAGCGACCAAACTTTTCAAAACCGGCTTTCATCGATTATAGCAATCCCGTTGCTAACACCGCACACTCATTCTCAACCGAGAGCAAGGACTCAACTGCCGTCGACACCTCGTATGATTATGAGTTGATCAGACCACTGGTGGAGTCGCTGAAAGTAAAACCTCCGGTTCCCATTCCTCAAAGCAATTCTGGAAAAAAGTCTGACAAAGATGGCGGATTTTCGATTGATGTGGCCCGTGAGAAATTTAGCGGCGACAAAATCAGAGGGCCCGCGGACATCCGCCTGGAGAATGTGAATGTGTTGAGATATGAGGCGACGGTGGGGCAGAAGGCCGCTTTCCCACCTGCGCCAGATTTAAGATTACCGTTTATTCCGCCCATACCCGGCCAGCCGCAAAAGTCGACACCAGGAGGCGCAGTGGCTTTCGCAGGGATTGTGGCGGCGAGTCCTAATAGTTGTCCGAATGTAGCTGATTGTTTTGCTGATTTTGTGGACCGGTTGAATGCCATCGAGCGGGATAAAACAGCAAACGTCAATACCGTGATCATAAACGCCAGTCAAACTGTAAACCTGGCGGGAGCAAACTTAATTGCGCTCGTTTCGGCATCCGACTCCATCCTGAATTCGGGCGGTGGTGCACAAGCGGTAATTGATGGACTAACGCCTTTAATAGGAACCACTGCGGCGCCTCGAGGCTCAGTTGATGACGCATTAGCCGTGAATTGGCCGGATGGCAAAATTCAGAGTTTGTTGGGTGAACTGCAGGTGCTCGAGAACGACCTACTGGCTTTACCCACGTTAACAACTACTCCTCAAGATTTTGCCAACTGGTATCAAATCCCAAGCAACAAGGCCGCTTACGATAGTGTTCGCTCACGCATTGACGAACTACAAACCCAACTTAATGGATTAAGAAGCAGCGGAACGGAGGGGACCGCCTTCAACGCTGCACAGACAAAGCTGCGCCTGTGGCGACCAATCCTATTGAGTGTTCGCTCGGGAGGAGTGGCTGGGTTCAGCCGGCAGTTCGACGTCGGTTGTGGATTCGCTTTCGATACCGGCAAGGAGACCGAAGTTAAACTAATCAAACGAGATCGACTCGCGGAACAAGGAGCGGGTGTTACTGAGGAAGAAATTGTGACTGTCGTTTGTTCCTCTCCGTTGTCGGTTAGTGCCGGCTTTGGTTTCAGCAATGTCGACGAGAGAGAGTTTGTGCTTGTGCCTTCGACCAAAACTGTAACGGCTAACGGGCAAACAACTCAGACTGTAATTAGCCGGTTCGGCTTTAGAAATAGCTCCAGCTTCCGGACCCTTCCTGTTTTGCTCCTGAATACGAGGATTTGGGAGCCGAACGACACATTTGCACTTCACGCCAGTACCGGCGCGGCAGTTGACGTTAAAACGGGACAAGGTGGCACGGACCTCGAGTACATTGTGGGCCCAAGTATTTCGTTGTGGCGTTCCTTATTCATTACCCCAGGTCTTCACTTTGGTCGAGTCAACAAACTGGCAGGCGGATTTGAACTGGATCAGGAGGTGCCGACCGGCATTAGTGAACCGCCTATCGAGAAAACTTGGAAGAGAGGCTTTGTCACGACGTTCACTTACAAAATCAAATAGAGATCATCCTTCATGAACTGTAGGAGCATCGGCGTGAGGGACGAAGCAGCTGCGGCAGCGGGCCTCGTACATGCCGGCGCCGCCCACGGCCACACGTTCTTCTGATTCAAATGTGCGCTGCGTGTAGTTGGCTGGTTGGCCACACTTCATGCAGATGGCGTGAGTCTTGGTAATGTATTCAGCCACAGCCAGCAACTGCGGCATCGGTTCCCAGGGTTTGCCGGTGTAGTCCTGATCCAGACCGGCGATGATCACCCTCACCCCACGCTGGGCCAGTTCATTGGCGACTCCCACCAAGTCGTTATCGAAGAACTGGCCCTCGTCGATTCCGACGACCTCAGTATCAGCGTCAACCTTTGCGAGAATTTCATCCGCGCTTTTACTGTTTGCCGATTCATGTCGCATCTCTGAATGGGAGACAATATGATCATTTGAAAAGCGCGAATCGATCTGCGGTTTGAAGACCTGAACTTTCTGGCGCGCGATTTTCGCCCGTCGCAGGCGCCGAATTAATTCTTCCGATTTGCCCGAGAACATCGATCCGGCAATTACCTCGATCCAACCAGCGCTCCCGCGCGGATGGGGAGTGGGTTCACCGTCGTTTACTTGCGCGATTAGTTCTTCCATCTTCCATCCTTGAACAGAATTTAGCTCGCCCTATTTCTCTTCAGCGTACATCGCATTGTTGTAGAACGGAGCAAACGCGGCGACCAACGCTACTTCAAAGCTCATCGCGCGCGTCACCAAATCTCGCGACAGAATGCCCCAGGCACCTTGTCGGCTGCGAACATCGGCAATACCGGCAACTTCGTCAATCACCAGTCCCAGTTCCCTTTTTCCTTCAATCACCTTTTTCGAAAGTGATGGGGGAACACTGATTGACGGTGTGCCACCGAACGCGCCAGCTTTGCCGTCGGTCGCGTAAGCCCAACCTCTTAAAAAGATGTGCCACTCGCCTTCAATCGAGATCGAATGAAAGCCGCCTTCGAGGCCGACAAAGATGTCGGCGTCGCGCCTCTGATTCCGCAACAAGTCACGCACTGCCAATGCCCGTTCGCGCGCACCCTGCATCAACTCCCAATCGTTCATGGGCATCGCCGGTGCATTAATTTCAACGGGCCGGGCGAGCACCGTAGCCTCGGCCCAGCCAGAATCGATGGACGCCACGCGCGCGATACTTGCCCGCACAGCCATGATTTTGGCCGCGCGATCAGATCCCAACGCAACAGTTTTAACTTGGGCCGGAGCGTGCTGGGTCAAGGGCGCACAGAGTTAAACAGGAACATCTATCAGGCGAAACGCACCGAGGCTATAACACCACGGTGCTGATCGTCAAAAGCTGGTTGATGTCGTTCACTCGGCTATGGAAAACCGGAAATTTGTACGGGAACACTCGCTTGACAACGACCTGCGCAGGTTCAAAACTAGAGTCAACTTACTAATCAGCGTCCGGTGTGGAGGTTTATTGGTGTCGTTAGAAGAATTGGTTTACGACTGGAACATAATCGATCCCGACTTAGCCTCTCCTGGCAGGCACATTAGTTTTGATGATGAAACGTTACGTGACGGCCTGCAGTCACCTTCTGTGACGGAGCCCTCGGTCGAGAAAAAAATTGAGCTGCTGCACCTGATGGATGCTCTCGGCATCGATACCGCAGACATTGGTCTACCCGGAGCCGGCGGTACTCACGCCGCAGGTGTGGAACGGCTGGCGCGGGAAATTGCAGATAAGAAATTAAGAATTCGCCCCAACTGCGCTGCGCGAACCCATCGAAACGACATCATGCCGATCGTTGAAATCTCTCAACGCGCAGGGATTCCCATTGAGGCGTGCACCTTCATTGGTTCTTCGGCGATCCGTTTCTTCGCGGAAGACTGGACGCTGGACAAACTACTGAAGCTTACGGAAGAAGCTGTGTCTTTGGCTGTGAGTGAGGGCATCCCGGTGATGTATGTTACGGAGGACACAACTCGCGCCAACCCCGAAACGATTCACGCGCTTTATACGACAGCAATCCAGGCCGGTGCTAAAGCCGTTTGCGTTTGCGATACCGTGGGTCATTCCACGCCTGACGGGGCTCGCTCTGTCGTTAAGTTTGTAAAAAGCATCATTGAAGAACAGGGCGGCGGCATTCGTCTTGACTGGCACGGCCACCAGGACAGAGGTTTGGGTGTCATCAACTCGATAGCCGCGATACAGGGCGGGGCCGATCAGGTCCATGGGTCGGCGCTGGGAATGGGTGAACGCGTCGGTAACACGCCAATGGACCAGTTGCTGGTGAACTTGAAATTGATGGGATGGATCGATAACGACCTTTCTCGTTTGGGCGAATATTGCACACTTGCATCGGATGCTTGTGGTTGGCCCATCCCACATAATTACCCGGTGTTTGGCCGCGACGCGTTTCGCACGGCCACGGGTGTTCACGCCGCGGCAGTAATCAAGAGTTATAAGAAAGGTGATCGCAAACTTGCTGACCTCGTCTATTCAGGAGTGCCCGCCGGTGAATTTGGCTTGGAGCAAGTTGTCGAGATTGGTCCCATGAGCGGTAAATCTAATGTGATTTACTGGCTGGAACGCCGCGGTATCGACGCCAACGAAGAGCGCGTAGGCCGGATCTACGACCGTGCCAAGCAAGCCTCGGCAGTGCTCGAAGACGACGAGATAATGCAGCTAGTCTAATCAAGGCGATTAAAAGTTAGCAGGATTAACATCGTGAGTACCGCGCAGTTAAGCAAAACAGTTAAGGACGTTCAGACACTGCTCAAGCGATCCGAAGTTCAGGAAGCGTTTAAGTTTATTGAGTCTCATCTCAAGAAAATCACCGACGAGCAGATCAGGATTTGTCAGATAGCGGCGCCACCGTTCGCTGAACAGAAACGAGCCGCGTATTTTCAAGGTCGTTTCAGCGATCTGGGACTCAGGGACGTTCACATCGATCAGGAAGGCAATTGTGTCGGCCTCAGACAAGGCGAACGCGAGTCGCCTCTACTCGTGATCAGTGCTCATCTCGACACTGTTTTCCGCGAAGGAACGGACGTAACAGTGTCGCGTTCCGGACAAAAGTTGCTGGCCCCGGGTATTTCCGATGACTGCTGTGGCTTAGTTGCGCTGGTTGCTATCGGCGACGCACTTCAGGCAGCGGATATTCAGACCGAAGGTTCAGTGCTGTTCGTGGCTACGGTCGGCGAAGAAGGTGAAGGAAACTTACGAGGCGTTCGCCACTTGATGACGACATCGAGTTGGGCTAACCGAATAGAGGCTTTTATCAGTTTTGATGGTGCTGAAATCGATCGCATCACAAATCAGGCACTTGGCTCCAGACGGTACCGTGTAGGGTTTCGTGGTGAAGGAGGCCACTCATGGGGTGACTTCGGCGTTGCTAATCCAGTGCACGCAGCCGGCAGAGCAATTACAAAGCTTGCATCGTATCCGTTGCCGCTGGAACCGCGAACGACATTCAACGTGGGCCGCGTCGAAGGTGGCAGCAGTGTCAATTCAATCCCTCAAGACGCATCAATGGAGGTTGATCTTCGTTCCGAAAGTGCCGAAGAACTACTCAAGCTTGATGCCTTCTTTCGCAGAGCAGTCAGAGAAGCTACAGAAGATGAAAACGCTGCCCGCCGTGCGGGCGAGCGCCCTCTTCAGTTGACCGTTCAGCTAATTGGCGAACGACCGAGCGGTCAGACGTCTGCGGATTCGACATTAGTTCAGTTAGCCATCGAGGCAACAGAAGCGGTCGGTACTCAGGCGCGTCTCAATCAAGCGTCGACTGACTCGAACCTGCCGATCTCGCTGGGCATTCCAGCCATCACCATTGGTGCCGGAGGCACTTCCGGCAATTCGCACACCCTGGACGAGTGGTACGATCCGCGCGGCCGTGAGTTTGGATTGAAGCGAGGGCTGTTACTTGCGCTATCTATCGTTGGGGTCGTCGAGAACTAGTATCCAAACAAAAAGCGCAAAGGAGAATTGCTCCTTTGCGCTGTAGTGTTTAGGAATACCTGTTTGCTAATTGATCGGGATCGTCACAGTTGCCGAACCCGCTTTGCCTGCAGGAAACCGCTTTTGACGTGCAATGCGAACGGCAGTCGCATCACCGCCTGAAGCCTGTGTCACTCGACCCGACTCATCGTAGGTAACAGTAACGACGACTTTCTTTGGGCCAGCTTTAGGTGGCTCAACAACGCTTACAGGTGAACCGGCTGGATTTGTGACAGCCGGCACTGTATTGCTAACTTTATCTTCGCGCTCTTCGCGTGCTTTGAGCCGATCGCGTTCCCTTTGACGCCGAGCTTCGGCAGCAGCGTCGACATCCACGGGTGCCGGTTGTTCAGACTGGGGTACTGTTGCAACTTCGGCAACGGGCGCCGGTGCTGCCGGAGCTTCGGCTGGAGCTGGTTGATTAGCTACCGGGTTAACCTTTGGCCCATACCAACCTGCAGGAACACCAATCGCTGCAACCGCCATCACGACAACCACGGCAACGGCTCCGGCGATGTACTTTCGTCTACTTACCGATTCTTTGCTGATGAACGAAAGAAAACCTGGCACTCGCAGATTTTCCAAATCGGACGCTTCAGCTGAAACTTCCGCTTGCTGCTGCATCTCCGCTGCTTTGTAGTCGGGCGGAAAAGCAGGTGCCGGTATCACACCTTCATCCAGTCGCCGCAACCCTTCCAAAACAACTTGCGTCCACGGTTGATTGATTGTTCGCTCGAGCGCCTCAGACGCGGGTCCAAACTCAAACTTCGCATTCGGTAAAGTTAACGCATAGTAAACCGCGTCTATTCCGCGCAATACTCCAATTCGCGCGTCAATGACCGAGCCGGCCTGCAAGTAAAAGCAACCATGACCCTCAGGATAGAGCACCTTTAGTTGTCCGGTTTTACGCTGATTACAAAAGAACTCGATTAGTTCGGAAAGTGATAGATCGCTGAGGTGTCCAGTTAACGCCATGTGAATTCCGCTCCTGTTATTGCCAATTGACCCGAATGCGCTGCAGGGTTGCCGATCATTGCAAGGCAAATTTGTAATTAATTACGCCAGACACCTTGACAGGTTGTCCTGATAGCTTCGTCGGCGAGAACCGCGCTTTCAATGCGGCTTGCAGAGCTACGTCCTTAAAAGTAGAAGGACCGCTAATAGCTTCTGCTGAGATCACTTTTCCGGTTTCGTCTACGACCACTTGAACAACTACCACACCGGTCATGCGCAATCGCCTTGCATTCTCCGGATAGTAAGGCGACGGCAGACTCAGGGCAGTTCCGTTTAGCACGCCGCCGGAAATTGGTTTCAGAATCGGCCGCGGTGTCGGTGCCACTGGTGGTTCCGAATCCAAGCGCACTGCTGGCGAACCTGCTGTGTTGAGGTTTGACGTAACAAGTTGGGAAGCAGCGTTAGCGTCCACCGATACTGTCTTACGAGCGACCGTAGGAAGGGCCTTGGACTTCGCGTCGGTCATACCAGACGGCTTGACCGGGGATGCAATCGTATTCGCAACGGAGGATGGTGCGGCCACCGGTTGCGCCATCTTCATCATGTTTTCGTCCAGGTAATACATGATGGATCGGTGAGTCACTTCCGTTGGCTCAAACGACATTTTTCCAGCTTCGATTACTGCTACCGACGTCGTCATTTTGTTCCAGTTACCGACGAAGTCGAATTCGTACTTATAGATCTCTTTACCCAGCAATGAGCCATCGGCGTTGAGAAGCGTCATCTCACTGATGTTGCCTTTGTCATCGTACTTATAAACCTCTTTGCCAGTTAACGTTGAACCTGCGATCGGGAAATACTGGTTCTCGACCTTCGTTCCCTTGACATCGTAGGCGACTATCTCGATCACCGATTGTTTGCCTTCCACTGCTTTACCGTTCTCGACAA
This sequence comes from Pyrinomonadaceae bacterium, assembly GCA_035273325.1. Lineage (GTDB taxonomy): Bacteria > Acidobacteriota > Blastocatellia > Pyrinomonadales > Pyrinomonadaceae > PSRF01. The sequence continues at coordinate 8,314 of DATEPF010000150.1, forward strand.
ACAGCTTTGAAACCGCGGTGCGGACTCGCCTGACGGGTCCAACCAGACCATCCCGAAGGCGATCAGTTTCCGAAATCGGTGCGGCTCCGCGTGGTGGTTCGGTAGTGTTGACTTTGGCCGTCAGTGTCGACTGACCGAGCGCGGTTACGGTCAGCGAAAAGGTCACTAGGGCCATCAAAGAAAGCTTCGCAATCAGTGTTTGCATGATTTGTACTCCCGGACTTTTTGGGTGGGACAGAATTCGAATCGAGTGGAGGCGCCGACCTGGAATGGCTTGCCGCCCATTCCCCATTTCGGCAGCCGCCATAATATCCAGTTTAACGGTGTTTGTCCAGAGACAACATCGCCCGGATTTATTGCGTAATTATTGGCTTTTGGAGGGTTTAGCGGACGGTCTTCGGATACCCGGAGAGGCCAATCACAATCTCATCGATCAGGCGGGCGCTATTGCCTCGACCGGTGTAGTCGTTACAAAAAATCGAAAATGCCAGAGTTTCACCGTTCGTCGTAATGACATAGCCCGATAGAGAATTAACGTAGATGAGGGAGCCAGTCTTTGCGTAAGCCCGGCCGGCAATCGTTTTTAGACGGCCACGCAGGGTTCCATCCTGGCCGGCGACGGGAAGTGACTCCCTGAATGGCCGGTTACCGGATCGAGCCACGGCAGTCAACAATTGAGTTGCGCTGTCTGGGGTCACCAGGTTCAAGCGAGACAAACCCGATCCGTCGTGCAAAGCGGTGTCCGCACTGGCAACCCCGTTTCGCCCCAGCCATAGTTTGATCAGTTCAGTTCCAGCCTCGTCGTCCCCCAACTCACGCCCCGGCGGTTCGGCAGTGGAAAGCATCGAGCGCCGCTCCCTGCCGAGAGTCCTGAGTATCAGCTCCGCATACAGATTGTTACTTTCTTTATTTGTGATTGTGGCTATGGTGCTTAAAGGAGAACTGGTGACCGCCGCAATCTCTGTTGCCTTGGATGGGTCAAATCGCTGGCTTGGGGCCGTGCGGAAACTGCGCGAAAAGGTTTCGCCATCGACCGATATATTCCTTGCCTTGAGCGCTGCTGCGAAAATCTTGGCGGCCCATAGCGCAGGGTTGTGAACTGAGAGCCTGACACCGAAGCCGTTTGCGCCGGGGGCCAATTCACCCCAAACTTCAACTCGGTTATCGCTGAGGCCACGTGATACACCAATCGTTGAACGCTGTGCTCGATTGCCTGGCGCCATTCGGTTCTCAATTTGCACGTGCCCTAATCGTTCGGCGACGCGAACTTCAGGCGTCGCGTCGGCTTTTGCCGCAGGCAACAAATTCAAATCAATTTCGTTGCCATTCACAGAAAGGGCGCTGGCTTCAGCGCCGAAGTACCACTGCATATCGTTCCATTGCCATCCGTCGCCTAACGAACTTCCACGGAAGTAACTCTCGTCTCCAATAACAGCTCCCTTCACCCGCCGTATGCCCCGTGCATGAACTGCTTCCGCCAGCTTCTCCAACGAATTTTCGGCTGCCTCCCCAACGAGATCCGGTGCGCCCCGTCCATACAAAATCAGGTCGCCGTCAACTGTTCCATTAGCGTCAGGCTGGGCAACCACATACACCGATGTTCGCCACCGGAAATCGGCTCCGAGGAGTTCGAGTGCCGTCGCGGTGGTATAAATCTTCATGTTGGAAGCCGGAATAAATTGCTGTCGCGCGTTCCTCTCGTAAATCGTCGCGCCATTAGACACCGACACGACCTTCACTCCCCACCGCGCCCGCGCGAAGGGACTTTGATCGATGAGTTGATCGAGATGATGCGCAAATTCGGTATTGGAGATTGTTTGGGTAGCCGGCCTTTGCGCGATTGCTTGCGCAATTAGTGGCTGCCCCGCCTGTGCGTTGGGTGAAGGGTATTCCTTGATTCGTGAAGCGCCGACTAAAAGTAAAACAACGCCAATTACACCCACCCCGGATCGGAAATATTGTTTCATGATTTAACGCGTGAAAAGCGCGGCCGTACGTCTACCAGCCAATAACTCACAAGTGACTTTATAAACTTCTGACACTTCAACTTCTTCCACCTTTTTGCCATAAACAGTGCGGTGATGTTGTTCCTGGGGCACGAAGCTATTAGGGGTGGGTCTATCCATGAGCATCACTACCGAAGTGCCGACTGCGGCGGCAAGGTGCAACGGACCGGTATCGTTTGAGACAAAGACCGACAACTTAGCCTGTGCCGAAGCAAGCTGTGGGATGGTTAACCGGTCAAACAAAATAGCAGCAGGTGGAAACTGCTTTCTTATCTCCTGAATGAGTTGTTTTTCCTCAGGACCAGCGAACACTATGACACGAACACGTTCGTTGCGAATCAAATGGTCCGCCAGTGTCGCAAAGCGTTCCAACGGCCACCTGCGACCAGGGTGGCCAGCTCCCGGAAAGAGGCCAACAAGGGGTGCCTCAGGATTCCCTTTTTCCTTGCGTAACATTTTCTCGACAGCCACATCATCCGCCGAACGGGTTCGCAGAATTGGAATGGATGAAACGTCTTTGATATCCAGAGGCCGCAACACGTCCAGGTATCGCTCGGCGAAGTGTTTTGAGTTGTCTTCTATGGGAGGGTTAGGGCGGAAATTCGACAAAAAATTTAGTGAACGACCCGGACGTCGTGAATACAACCGGTGGGCGGCTCCTGAGAAGAAACCCAGGAGGTTGGTCTCCGATAAACTGTGCAGGTCAATGACGAAGTCAAACTGCTGGCGCCTGACGTCCTTTACAAGCTTAAGGATCTTTGCGATCGAGATCAGCTTTGGTCCGTCCCGAAGTCCCACGCGATCCACAACAATCATTGAATTCGCATAGCCCGAAAGTGCAACCACGTCAGCACCGGGTTTTCCCACTGCGACCGTAATGCGTGCGTGTCGAAATTTCTCTCGGATCGCGCGAAGCGCCGGCACACTAAGCACAACATCACCTAACTGGCCAAAATCAATTACTAAAATATTTCCAGGATCAAACATCCGTTGCGTACTTCATTAGTCAAGAGTCCGCAGATCGCGACCGGTCATTTCGGAGGGTTGCGGCGTTCCCATTAAACCAAGAATCGTCGGCCCGACATCTTCCAAAGCACCGCCGGCCCGCAACTCAATGCCCTTTGAGTCTTCATCTATTAAGTGAAACGGAACTGGGTTGGTCGTGTGCGCAGTGTGAGGACCTCCGGACTGGGGATCGATCATCTGCTCCGCGTTCCCATGATCTGCCGTGATTAACGTAATGCCGCGCGCCTGTCGGATACCTTTGGTGATCCGCTCGAGACATGTGTCGACATACTGGCATGCCTCAATTGTCTTATCGAGTTTGCCTGTGTGACCCACCATGTCCGGGTTAGCAAAGTTCACGATAAAAATATCCGTTTCGCCTTCTTCGATTGCTCCCAACACTTTCTCGACAACCTTAAAAGCGGACATCTTGGGTTGCAGGTCATAGGTGGCAATCTTGGGAGATGGAACCAACAATCGCCGTTCGCACTCGTGTTCACGTTCCACACCACCGTTAAAGAAGTAGGTTACATGGGCGTACTTTTCGGTTTCTGCTAACCGATAATTTCGCACTCGGGCCGTGTCCCAAACTTCGGCCAATACGTTTTTATGGTCGTAAGGCGGGAAGGCGACTGGCAATGGGAACGTGCGGTCATACACTGTAAAACACACTAACGCTACGGAAGGCCGTGCAGCTACATCAAACTCAGCAAACCCGGGGACCGCGATTGATCGGGTCAACTGACGCGCGCGGTCCGGCCGGAAGTTGAAGAAAATAACGGAGTCGCCATCCTTTAACATTCCCACCGGGCTCCCGTCCTTGTTGACAATACTGATTGGTTCGACAAATTCATCGGTCACTCCGCGCTCGTAAGATCTCTGGACAGCCGCGACTGGATCTGTAGCTGGTTCTCCGTGACCGTCGACCAACAATTCATAGCCACGTTGCGTTCTTTCCCAACGCTTGTCACGATCCATAGAGAAATAACGACCGATAACAGAGGCAATCAGACCAATTCCAATCTCGTTGATTTTGTCCTGCAGAGCCCTAAGGTAATAAAGGCCCGAGCTTGGCGGTGTGTCGCGTCCGTCGAGAAAGCAATGAATAAAAACGTCTGCCACACCTCTATCCCGAGCCATCTTTAGCAATGCGTACAGGTGCTCAATTGATGAATGGACCTTACCATCGGACAACAAACCCATTAAGTGCAGCGAGCTGCCCTGCTTCACGGAGTCCACGGCAGTTGTTAATACCTCGTTGCGAAAAAAACCACCGGTTGCAATGTCGTAATCCACACGGGAAACATCCATCCGGATCACTCTGCCCGCGCCAATGTTCAGATGGCCCACCTCGGAATTGCCCATCACGCCCGCCGGTAATCCCACCCTTTCTCCTGAAGCGACCAGCAATGTTTGCGGATATTTCTCGCACAACTCGTCGTAACAGGGTGTGGCGGCCAGCGCAATCGCATTGCCTTCCGTGCGAGGCGAGTAGCCCCAGCCGTCGATGATAATCAGGGCCAGCGGCCGCTTAGACGCCACTAGAAGTCTCCAGGTTTAAACTTCTTCCTTGAACCATTCCATCCATCTTTCCGGCTGTGACAACGGCTCAAAACCGAAGTGCGCGTATAGACCATGCGCGTCTTTGGTTGCCAGCACCCACCTTCGCATATTTACCAACTGGGGATGACTAATAATAACTTCCATCAGCCATTTGGAGAGACCTGTTCCTCTATAATCCTCAACTACGAAGACATCGGCCAACCAGGCAAAGGTGCAATAATCGGTGACAACTCGAGCGAACCCGATCTGCTCGTCGTTTTTATAAAGGCCGAAATTTAATGAATTATTTAGAGCGCGCTGGACCGTTTCTATTTTCCGGCCCTGGCCCCAATAGGAATGATTGGAAATAAAATCGTGAATTAATGGAACGTTAAGCCGGGCTGGATCGGTGCTGATTAGGTAGTCACCATTTTGCCAGGTCTCATCCGTCACTTCGATCATGCGTGCGCTGGTCCTACTTTCCTGCGGCACGGACCTCTCCAACAGATGAACCGGTCAACTGGTAAAACGCACTGCGACCGGGATACCGCGCTGCCTCGCGCAGATCATCTTCAATTCGCAGTAGTTGGTTGTACTTGGCCGTGCGATCCGTCCGCGACAGGGATCCTGTTTTAATTTGTCCCGCGTTGGTGGCCACCGCGAGATCTGCTATGAAGGGATCTTCGGTTTCGCCGGAACGATGAGAGATTACCGCCGTACGCTTGTTTGTTTTCGCCAGTTCAATGCAGTCAAGTGTTTCTGTCAACGTGCCGATTTGATTAACCTTAATCAGAATTGAGTTAGCAACGCCGAGCTCAATTCCCTTTCGCAAAAATTCAGTGTTGGTTACGAACAAGTCATCGCCCACAAGTTGAACGCGATGGCCCATGACGTCTGTCAAGGCTTTCCACCCATCCCAATCGTTCTCTGCCATACCGTCTTCAATCGAGACAATCGGATACTGTTCACTCCAGGAATTCCAAAATTGGACCATTTCATCACTGGTTAATTTTCGGCCGTCGCTCTTTTTGAAGACGTAGTGTGAACCGTCGTAAAACTCGCTGGCCGCGGGATCTAGTGCCAACAAGCAATCGGTTCCGGCCGCATACCCTGCCTGGGTGATGGCCTCAAGGATTGTGTCAATAGCTTCTTCGTTTGAGCGCAGGTTGGGCGCGAACCCCCCTTCATCACCCACGCTGGTTGCGTAGCCTTTTTTCTTGAGAACGGCTTTCAACGTGTGAAAGACCTCAGCTCCGATCTGTAAACTTTCACTAAAACTGGCCGCGCCGACGGGCACTATCATGAACTCCTGAAAATCCACATTGTTGTCAGCGTGCGCTCCGCCATTAACGATGTTCATCATCGGAACAGGCAACGTGCGCGCGTTGGGACCACCCAGATATTGATACAGCGGGATTTCAAGATGCGCCGCTGCCGCGCGAGCGTTGGCAAGTGAAACTGCGAGAATCGCGTTAGCTCCCAGCTTTGATTTATTCGGCGTTCCGTCCAGCGCGATCATGACTGCGTCTACTTCTGCCTGGTCCAAAGAGTCGATTCCTACGATCTCGGCAGCGATCGTTTCTGTGACGTTCCTTACGGCCTGTCTAACGCCTTTTCCCAAATAGCGCTTGTCATTAACGTCTCGAAGCTCTACGGCTTCATGTTCTCCGGTGGACGCGCCTGAAGGCACAGCAGCCCGCCCCACCTCACCGCTCTCCAGAGTCACTTCGGCCTCAACTGTGGGGTTCCCGCGCGAATCCAAAATTTCCCGCGCGCGTACGTCCTCAATCCAACTCATGTGCGTTCGCTCCTGCTGGGAATGTGACAAGCATGCTCTTTTCCGGAGAGCACACTTTATCATCTACGTTGTTGGAATCTGAAAGGTGGGAATTGACCTCTATCCGCCGGCTCGAGCCCCCTCTACTGTTTCCAATGTCTCCTGTCCTATTGATGCTTCGGGTAGTTTTAGACGCACACTGATCACGCGCCGGCGCTCGACTCGATCAACCTCGAAAGACAAGCCGTTATATTCAACGACTTCAGTCGGACTCAGTACGTGGCCGGCTTGAGTCATCAAAAACCCCGCAATTGTTGTGTAGGCTTCTGACTCTGGAAGGTTCAGCCTCAGCCGGCGGTTTAGGTCTCGCACCGCTAGCCCTCCGGCCAGAACATATTCCCGCTCGTTCAACTTTGTAATCTGCTCGTTGACTTCCTCATCGTGTTCGTCCGAAATGTCGCCCACGATCTCCTCCAACAGATCTTCAAGCGTGATGACTCCCTCCAAACCTCCATGTTCATCAACTACAAAACCAAAGTGTGCCTTTGCTTTCTGCATCTGCCGCAACACGTCTTCGAGACGGGCGGTATCGACAACATAAAGCGGCGGCTGTAACACGTCTTCCAAACTGAATTTATCGGGCTGGAGCAGATAGGGCATTACATCTTTGCTGTGAATAAAACCGATAACGTCATCGAGCGATTCGCGATAAACAGGCAGACGCGAATAGCGATGCTTCTCAAAAGCTTTAGTGATTTCCGCGAGCGAGAAACTCCCGGGGATTGCCGCCATCTCTGTCCGCGGTACCATCGCCTCACGCACCAACGTATCCGAGAATTCAAATACTCTGTGGATTAACTTCCGTTCCTCTGCTCGCAGGTGCCCGCTTTCCCGGGACGTATCGACCAGTTGCCGAATCTCGGCTTCCGTATAACTTGATGCGTGTTCCAAAGACGCCTTCAACCCAAACAACTGCACTATGCGCACACTGGCCCAATCAAGAGCCCGGATTGGCCAATGAAATACCCAGTAAAACGCTTTCATCGGTATGGCCACGGCCAATGCGATTTTTTCCGAGCGTTCCAGACCGAGGAGTTTTGGGGCTTGTTCACCAATCACAATGTGCAGCGAGGTGATAATCGAGAAAGCAATGACGAATGCGATTCCATGGCGCCAAGCATCAGACAATCCCGCGAGTGGACTTTCGAGAAGACTGGCCACAGTCGGTTCACCGACCCAGCCGAGTGCCAACGACGCCAGAGTTATTCCCAGTTGCGAGGCGGAGAGATAAGCATTGAGATTGTTGAGGAGAGATAACAACCGCTTCGCCGCGCCGTTTCCGGATGCTGCCATGGTTTCGATTCGCGAACGGCGCACTCCAACCAGCGCAAACTCTGCCGCCACGAAAAAACCGTTGACCAACACCAATACCAAAACGACCAGCAACTTCAGCGCGGTCATGGCCCAGCCGGCTGAACTTACAGCTTCGGTGTCGAGAAACAGTACTAGCGACAGGTAACCTGGTATGTCGTCCATAATTGGCGGGAGGAACGCCTGCGGCTCAAAAACAAACTGCAGGTTAAGGCATGGGAGGATTATAACACGCGAATCCGATCGACTCGCGCGCGGGGTAATTGAAAATTATTTGTCCGGTATCAGTGTCCTGCAGCGGCGGCAACTGCTCGCACCTTCGCGGGTTTGCGATCATGTTTCGCGCACGCACGAGTAAGAGCTTCCTCGACGCGGGGTTCGATGTTGCATTCTGGCTGCCGGCAAACAGCGGCCAGTTCTGAAATCACCAAATACCTTGCGCGCTCGAGCATGCGTTGTTCGCGAAATGATAGAGGCTTCAGATGACTCAGATAAGTCAGATGCTTCAGAACATCAGCAGCTTCAAAGATGTTTCCGGTACGCATCTTCTCGGAAAAGTCCTTGAAACGGTCTTTCCAGTCGTTAGCCGGGAACGAGAAGTCTTCAGCCAGGACCTTGAAGAGTATGTCGCATTCGCCTGAGGAAATCGGAGAACGGAGACCAACTTCGCTTGCATTAGAGACCGGGACGAGTACCAGGGAGTTGTTAGCAGCCAGACGCAGGTTATAGAAAGGGAGTGAGTTCGCGCCTATCTGCTTTTGTTCGATTTGCTCGATGGTCCCGATACCGTGATTGGGGTAAACCACTTTTTGGCCGACTTTAAAGCCCACCGTACCACCTCCATCGATTGGAAAAATCAGACTGCGCCGCACGCGCGGGTCTGGGGGAAAACCGAGCGACGCAGCAATCGCGTCGGGGTCTATAAGGTAAGTGTTTGAAGTCTAACAAGCGCTCACACGAGCGTCAAGGTTTCGGGCTGGGAATGGGTGTCCGTCAAAAAGATAATGCGTCGCCGTTGTAATTAACCAGCGACATTGAAATTGCAGACGGACAATTGGATGTCCAATAAACACAAACCATGTGTCTGGTTGTCACAAGTAAATCATACTGTTAGGATCACCTCGATAGAATTCAGCATCTTATTGCGTTCGCCGACTCCGCTTGTCGGTGTCCGCCGACACCTAGAACTACGATACACACCTCCCTATGGCGCTTCTGAAGATCACCGACGCAAGTGGCCGTCAGTGGCAGCACAACCTTGAATCAGGGACCACAGTTTCAATTGGGCGCGCTCCCGACAACACGATCGTCCTCGACGATCCGCGCGCCTCGCGTTACCACGCTCATATTAAAGCTTCAGATAACGCCTCATTCGCATTAGTGGATGGGGCCGTCATCAACGGCCAACTACGTCGCAGCGCTAATAAAGTGTTTGTAAACGGTGGCGCGCAGCTCGAATACCAATTAAAGAACGGCGACCGAATCACCATCGGTGCCAGCACAATTCGTTTTGACCAGCCGCGCGAAGAGCGCACCACCGACGTCCGTTATGACGATAAGCCTCTTGGTCATACGCAGTTGTTGATCTCTGCAAACGACGTGATGCAGTCAGTGCTTCAGGGTAAAGCTGGCGAACCTGTCGTGACACCAGCCGCCAGAGATAAAGTGCTGGAAGCGCTTCAAAAAAAAGCCAATATTCTTACGGCGCTTTATGAAATGAGTAAGACGCTCGGCTCCGTGTTTGATCTTGACGCAATTTTTGCGAAAGCGACCGACATCATCTTTAGATCGACACCGGCTGACCGGGTGGTCGCATTACTCGCGGAAGGCGATGGGAACGAGAACCCCGAGGACGTTGTTTTGAATCCTATTGCTACTCGCGCGCGAGACGAAAGTCTGAACAACCATGCTCGAAAACTGACCATCGGGCGGACCATCACCAGGAAAGTGATGAAAGATCGTGTGGCGCTGCTGTCGCAAGACGCTGCATCTGATGAGCAATTCGCCGGTGTCGATTCGATTGTCTCCCAGGGTGTGCGGTCTACCATCTGCGCGCCACTCGTCGGCGAGTCGCGTGTGCATGGTGCGATTTACGCGGACCGACTCGATCCTTTTGCAGCTTTTAAGCCTGATGATCTGGAATTGATTAGCGCCGTCGCGGCACAAACTGCGATCGCCGTTGAAAATGCACGCGCCCATGAACGCCTCGCGCGCGAAGAAGTGGCCCGGGCAAACTACAGCCGGTTTCTACCGGAGTATGTGGTTAAGCAGATGCTCGAGAATCCAGAATCGTTCAAGCTCGGCGGCGTAAACCAAACCATCACGGTCTTGTTCGCTGACATCCGGGGCTTCACTCGAATTTCCGAACATGCCCAACCCGAAAAGATCGTCGGTCTGCTAAATAGATACTTCTCCGCCATGACGGACATCATCTTCGCGCACGGCGGCACGTTGGATAAGTACCTGGGTGACGGCCTGATGGCATTGTTCGGTGCACCCTCAGCCACGCCGCAGGATGCGTCGAACGCACTAAACGCAGCGGTCGCGATGCAGCGTCGCGTAATGGGAATCAACGTTGAGTTGCATCAGGAAGGGCTTAACGAAATTGGTGTCGGTATTGGCCTGCACACTGGAGAAGCTACCGTTGGTTACATTGGTTCGGAACGCAGGTCTGAGTACACCGCTATCGGTGACACCGTAAACACGGCCTCACGCTTGGAATCAAATGCGCGCGGCGGCGAAATCCTGGTCAGTGATGCCACAGCAAAAGCCGCTCGTAGCCGTTACAAGTTGAAGGTGCGGGATCCCATCACAGTCAAGAATCGTGAGCAGCCAGTCGTTCTATGGGAAGTTGATTGGCAGCGCGCGAGCGGCGCCTTTTAGTTTCCTTTTGAGTTCGACCCCGGCGGTAAATAGGGGTTATGGGTTTTACACAACTCTTTAGTCGTCAGATCACAATCGCGCGCGTATACGGTATCCCCATCCGCATTGACTACCGGTGGTTTGCAGTAGTCGCCCTCAGTGTCTGGCTCATCGCCAGTAACCTCCAAAGTCACGACCTGCAGCTAGGCAACGTTCACCTGCCGCCGTTACCCGTGGCGACGGCGTGGATGTTGGGACTTATCACCACTCTTGGCCTGTTCCTGTCAGTTTTCGGTCATGAGCTCGCCCATGCGCTGATGGCGCGTTCGGAAGGAATCGAGATCGAAGAAATCGTCTTACACCCATTCGGTGGACTGGCACGGCTGCGAATGGAACCACAGAATCCGCGTGCAGAGTTACGGATCGCGATGGCCGGACCTGCCGCTAGTTTTCTGTTTGCCTTACTGGCATTTGGGGGCGCGCGCGTTGCGGCTTCAGGAAACTATGTGGGGACCGTAGTCGTGTTCTTTTTGATAGCTGCCGGCAATCTCCTGTTGGCGTTGTTCAATTTGTTTCCCGGTTACCCCCTGGATGGCGGCCGCGTGTTGCGCGCTATCCTCTGGCGCCGCAGCGGCAATATTAAAGATGCGACACGGATGGCGGGGATTTGCGGAATTCTGATTGGCGGTATGCTGATTCTTTTTGGCGTTTACATTATGGTCGCCCCGAATTGGCGACCGACTCAACCTTATTTCATGGGCGGCTGGTCCATAGTTGTCGGATTGTTTCTGCTCGACGCGGCATGGAAGGTTGTGAAATCTGCGCAACAGGCCAGGTTGGTGTCTGTCAGCGACGTAATGTCTCCGCCGTTCGCCCTCGATCCCAATCTAATGGTCTCCAAGCTTGTTGACGATGTGTTACCAATGCATCGGCACACCACCTTTCCAGTTGCGGTCAATGGCAAACTTCACGGCATCCTTACCCTCGCCGAGCTTAAAGAACTCCCGCGAGAACAGTGGTCAAAAACTGCTATTAGGTCAGTTATGCGTCCGGTTAACTCGAGCTTCTTTGTTAGTTCCTCAACTACACTCGAGTCTGCAAATGTTCTGATGAAGCAAAACGGGCTCGGTTCAGTTGCGGTGATTGACAATGACGGCGTACTGGTTGGTTTTCTGCAAAGCGGGCGAATAAAGCGCGTGCGTAAACCAGTTTCCAATTAACAACCTGCAGTTCAGTTTCATCGGCATCAATTTGGCATTAAATGTCAACGTAATCGCCATTGCCAGCGCTGTGCTTTTCCGCGATAATCCCAGCGGAGCTTTCAGTCATATTTTGGCCTCGCGTCTATCCCCGAATCGCAAGATTTCGGACGTGCTGTCCTATTTACAGGTTCCCGGGACACTGAAGGTTTTTCGAATACGGTTTGGTGAAACTAAATTGCAGCCTTTGAAGCGCAAATTTCAAGTCCGACGTTTTGAGTTAGATGCTGTTACTACTGCCATACACGGAGTATCTCGGAAGACTCAGTGAGCCGCGTAACATCGCGGACCTGGTTCTGGTCTTCTTGCTCGTGTATGCAGTTTTGAAACTTGTTCGTGGAACCCGCGCCGCACCCATGGCAGCCGCTATCGGTGCTTTTGCCCTCCTTTACTGGATCGCCGTCAGACAAAACCTGGCCACACTCGAATTCATCTTGCGGGGTGCACTGCTCTACATCGGCGTCGCCATCATTGTCCTTTTTCAAAGTGAAATCCGGCAGGCCCTGATTACCTTCGGCAATCGTTTTCGAATGCCGTTTGTCAGAAGACACCTGGGCCAGTTTGGCGAGGGCGTTTACGACGAAGTCATTCTGGCAGCAACCACGCTCGCATCAACCAAAACCGGCGCGTTAATCGTGATTGAGCGAAACGTGGGCTTGAAAAACATTATCGACGGAGGCGTAAAGCTCGATGCCGAGCTCAGTTACGACCTCTTAGTGAGTATCTTCAATACTGAATCACCATTGCACGACGGCGCCGTTGTGATAAGACGTCATCGGATTGCGGCGGCGTCCTGTTTCCTGCCGCTAACCTTAAATCCCAGGTTGTCGCGCGACCTTGGCACTCGCCATCGTGCGGCGCTCGGAGTAACCGAAGATACAGACGCACTTGCTGTCGTGATCTCCGAGGAGTCAGGGCTCATTTCCGTGGTCCAGGGTGGCGACATTAAACGTGGATTAGACGCAACTAAATTACGCGCAATCATTTCAGAAGCTCTCGACGTCTCTACCAGAAGGCCGAAGCAGAAGGTGGAGAAACAAACTGAGCCCGAAGCGGAAACAGAAGAAGTCGCTTCAGTTTAGGATGGAACTTCGTTTATGCCCTATCAGGACATAGATGACGACGAAGCCTCCGCACCCGTTGCGCGTAACCCGTCGTCGTTTGAACGTTGGACGCGAAAAATACTGCTGGAAGACTGGGGACTGAAACTACTGGCCGCGGCAGTGACAGTCGCTTTGTGGATGGCCGTCACTGGTCAGAACCAGCCAGTGAGACAACGAACTACCGTGCAACTTCATTTCATCAGGCCGGATGGGATAGAGATCAGCAATGATGTTCCGAGTACTGTTGAAGTTGTGTTGCAAGGTAGTCAGTCTCGTTTAAGCACGGTTGCTCCCACGCTGGTCGCCACTATTGATCTTACGAACCAGAAATCCGGAGAACGCGTCGTACGGCTGCAAGAGAAAGCTCAGTTGCAATTGCCGCCGGACGTCTCAATCGAAGGGTTCAGGCCCGCCACATTGGCGCTGAAACTTGAACCGATCGTGGAAACTACTGCGGATGTCGAAGTGAAGTTTGACGGGAAGCTGCCGGAAGGTTACGAAGTAAAAAGCGTTAGCGTTACACCTTATCGCGTCAAGCTGCGTGGACCATCTGATCGAGTTACGCCAGTGCAGAAAGTAGTAACCGAATCCGTCTCGCTTGACGAGCGGAGAGCGAGTTTTGATATGCCTAACGTCGCAGTCATTGTCGAAGACCCCAGGGTTGAAGCTGTTGATACAACTGTCGCCATACACGTCGAGATTGCCCAGAAGAAAGCGGGAGATCCATTGTCTCAGCGCGTGGCCAACTCGCTAATTGCCCTCTCTATGCCCCACATCCGTTTCGTCGGGAACTCCAACCTGAAATGACCAAACTGTTCGGCACGGACGGTATACGCGGCGAGGCAGGAAAGTTTCCTCTGGACGCGGCCACGGTCGAGACAATCGGAGTGTCACTCGTTACCCACCTGAACGAGCAACTTAATCGGCCGCCGCTCGTTGTATTGGGCCGTGATACGCGCGAATCGGGCGAATGGCTCGAGACGGCGCTCCGTAAAGGTATCTCAAAAGCAGGGGGGCGGTCGCAATCGGCCGGAGTAATTACCACACCCGGCGTAGCCTACCTCGCTCGAACATTGCCCGCAGACGCGGGCATTGTCATCAGTGCGTCCCACAATCCGTATCGCGATAACGGTATCAAAGTCTTTTCGCCATCAGGTCGTAAGCTTGACGAAGCGACAGAACGACGAATCGAAGCCGATATAGCAGCTGCCGGCGAAAACCCCGATTCGAATCACCTGGCAGACGACACCCAAACGACCGCAGAGGAAGGCACGCTCTTAAAGGATCGTTATCTCGAATATTTACAGAATGATGTTGGGCGTGGATTGTCTCTCAAAGGAATACGGATCGTCGTTGACTGTGCAAATGGCGCCGCCTCTGGCATCGCACCGCTTTTATTTGAACGGCTGGGCGCAACAGTTACTGTGATAAATGCAGAACCTGATGGACGAAACATAAATCTCGCCAGCGGTTCCCTGCATACAGATACGCTGCAGGGAGTAGTGTTGCAGCAAAAGGCCCACATCGGTGTGGCAGTAGATGGCGACGCCGACAGGTCGTTGTTCATCGATGACAGGGGACGACTCGCCAACGGCGATACCGCGCTATGGGTGTTAGCGAACTACATGCAGGCGAGAAATCAACTGGAAAAAGCAATTGTCGTCGCCACCGTAATGAGCAACATCGGTTTGGAACTGGCACTAAAATCAAAAGGCATTGGGCTGGTACGAACAGACGTTGGGGATAAGTTTGTGCTTGATGAGCTGTTGCGTTGCGGCGGTTCGCTGGGGGGCGAACAATCCGGCCACATAATTTTTCCAAAGTTAAGTTTGGCCGGAGACGGATTGATTACCACGCTTTATGTCTTGCGCGTCATGGTCGATGAAGGCAAATCACTGGCGGACTTAGCGACGGGATTGCAGATATTCCCTCAAATACTCGTTAACGTTCCTGTGAAGGAGAAACGTCCCTTCGATGAAAATAATGAAATTCGCGAGGCGGTAAAAAAGGCAGAAAGCGGTTTGGGGTCACGCGGTCGTTTGCTGCTGCGCTACTCCGGCACGGAACTATTGGCGCGAATAATGATTGAAGGCGAACAACAGGAACAAATCGAAAAAATGGCGAACGAGTTGGCCGAAGTAATCAGGAAACACCTCGCTTGATTCCGAAGAATTTCGCGAAATATTTACTACGGTAGTTGCAAGTTTTACATTCGCTTGTCCCTGGATTGCTTCCTCTCACGTGGACTCTATTCTGAAAAATTCAGCAATTCGCGACCCTAAATCCGTAAAAATACGAGTCTTGCGGGGCATACGTTTTGCGAGTTATATTGTGGGGCAAGAGAGACGGTTGGTGAATCCTCCGTCTCAGTGGTTGCTGGGGTGAGGACAGTGACCACAAATATGAATGGGCGCGACGTACTCCCACGTTTGTCGCGCCCATTCGCTTTATCTGAGCATCTTTTCGCATAATTTTCCCCGTTCCGCTCTCTTTTCTATCCTCAAAAAGCACTAAATACTGCGTGGTAAGATGGGCCTTCTGTTCTCAGCGGTAGTCCAATGTATGAAGGAGTGTGTTTGTTGCCGACACTGCGGATCCGTACGCCAGGCAGAGCCCACGAGCATGAGGTTTCGATCGGTCGCGGTGTGCTGAGTAACGCCGGACGTGTTGCACGGACTAGCTTTGGCCCAGCCACGCGCGCAGTCGTCATTGTGTCGAATGCCAGAGTCTTTTCGCTGTATGGACCTACAGCGATGAACAGTTTCCAGAACCAGGGCTTTACCGTTTCGCACGTTATGGTTGGAGATGGCGAAAGGTATAAGTCCCTCGCAACTGCCGATAAGATCCTACAATTCCTTTCGGCGGCCCAAATGGAGCGAACCGATGCCGTCATAGCTTTAGGTGGCGGGGTGGTAGGCGACTTGGCGGGATTCGCGGCTTCAATTTATTTGCGTGGTGTACCTTTCATACAGATCCCCACCACCTTGCTCGCGCAAATCGACGCCTGCATCGGAGGTAAGACCGGAGTAAATCTGCTCGCTGGTAAAAATCTGGCAGGCTCGTTTTATCAACCAAGTGCTGTCGTGGTTGACGTAAATACGTTGGAAACGCTGTGCCTGCGCGAGGTGGTGGCGGGTTGCTGCGAGATGGTGAAACAGGGTGCGGTCGCCAGCAAGAAACTGTTTTCCCAGACGGTTAGCTTCTTGCAGTCAACGAACTCAAACGCAATTCGAATATCGGGTGACCTTGAGAAACTGGTATTCGCACATTGTTCGTTCAAGGCCTCGATCGTGGGCCAGGATGAGCGTGAGGACGTTACCAGAATCGATCGTCGTTCGCGCCGCATCCTTAACTTTGGACACACCGTCGGGCACGCACTCGAAACAGTCACTCAATATCGTTATTTTCGGCACGGAGAAGCGGTGGGCTTCGGCGTAGCGGCCGCCGCCGCGATATCAAAAAATCTGGGGTTACTGAAACAATCGGAGTTAGAATTGTTGCACGAAGCAATTCGGATGTGTGGTCCACTGCCGGCGATCAATAATTTGGATGCCAATTCTATTGTCGAAGCGATACGACAGGACAAGAAACGGCTCACGGGTCAGAATCAGTGGGTGTTGTTGGAGGGCATCGGCCGGCCCCGAATTGTCAGCGCCAAAGACATAAGTGCAGGACTCGTCAAGAAATCATTTAAGGAAGCAGTCACAGCATTGCGCGGATGAGGTAAGCCTAATGGACATTCGGAATCGTCAAAGTGAACGCGGCAGCGCTCAATTGAAATTACTCGTGTTCATCATTGTCATTGCAATCGTGGCTTATGCCGGATACCTCTATATTCCCGTCTCGTACAACGCGTATCTATTCAAGGACTTAATGCAGCAGAAGGTTAATACCGCTGCCGCCCTCGGACATCCGGCCAACTGGGTACAGGAACAACTGGTTAGGAGCGCACCGGAGTATGAGATTCCTCAGGATGCGGAAATCGTTCCGGCCTTGAAGGATGGGCGAGTTGAGGTGCAGGTACGATACACGAAGCCGATCGAATTTCCTGGCTACGTTTATGAATACGTTTTCGACCACACCGCACACAGCACGGAGTTTCTGACCAAGTAACGTTCGTTTAAGAATTGAACTTCAGGCGCGGCTCAAATGTCGCGCCTTTTGTTTTTTTTTGAAATGCAACTAGTGCTGGCTGTTGTCGAGAAAGGCTTTCAACTTACGCGACCGTGAAGGATGTCGCAGTTTTCTGAGCGCCTTAGCTTCGATCTGACGAATACGTTCACGTGTCACCGCGAAGTGTTGGCCAACTTCCTCCAACGTATGTTCAGACCCGGTAACACCGAGACCAAATCGCATCTTAATGACCTTTTCCTCACGCGGAGTTAGGGTTGCGAGAACCTCGTCTGTGAGCTCACGAAGATTAGAAGCAACAACAGCATCCGCAGGGTTCAATATCGAT
>DATEPF010000151.1:0-14471 GCA_035273325.1 Pyrinomonadaceae bacterium
TTTCGCGTACGCGGTTCAGGTGTTGAAAGTAGACGGCGCCAACCCCGTGTTCACGTGCCTGCTCGCGGCTCTGTCCTTCGCCCAATTCAAATGTTTCGTCGGCCCCGATGTGAAAAAACTTCCCCGGAAATAGTTCGTCCAGTTCCCGGTACCAGTCGGCCACCAGTCTGTACGAACCTGCCTGCTGCGGAGACAAGACGTCACCGTAAGGGACTTCGGCGAGTTCGTTGTACCTCTCCAACTTCAAAGCCTTATGCAGGTGACCAAATGTTTGTTGCTCGGGCACCAGCTCAATGTGATATCGCTGGGCGTAAACCACCAACTCGCGAATCTCGTCCTGCGTCAGAGACCCGCCTTCTGGGCCAATCAGCGGATGGGTACGACTCTGGAACGTGTGTTCCATGTAGAACGAATGCATGTTCAGCTTGTAGGCGGCGAACGTCCGCAGTTGCCTCTTAATGTATTCGACGGTGGGTACTGGCCCTCGGCTGATGTCGTCGGAGACCGCGCGCCAGCGCATCGCCGGCCAGTCAACAATTTGAACACCCGGAACAAACGCATTGGCGCCATCGCCGCGAACGAGTTGTTTCAAAGTTTGCAGTCCATAGAACGTGCCGGCTTCCCCTTGGCCGCCCACGACGATCTGGTCGGCACTAACGCTCAGCACATAGCCCTCGCCGTTGAGGCCGCCGGGAATGTTGACGCTCGCCTTCTTCAGTGCTGCTGCAATTCGCGGACGATCTAATTCACCAACTAGTATGTGGCGGCGCGCATTGCCAATTCGCAGTGTCAGGTTTGCAGTTTCGCGCGCGTCGGAAAGAAAGTCTTCCACCGCAAACTTGTTATCGGCAGAACGTGGCTCTGCTAAGACGACCCTCACTTCTCTGGTCAGTGCAAATCTGCTGCTTGTCGGAGTCATCGTTCTGGGACGCGGAATAACTTGTAACAGTGCGTCAGGCGGCTGCGCTGAGACGGTGGACCAGAGCAACAGCGAAAAGAGAATCAGGATGACACTTCGTGATAGAGTGGGTCGCATTCGAGTCTCTAGTTTCTAGTTTCGAGTTCGGAATTCAGGGTTAGGCAAAGCGTACGGAGTTTACGCGTTGGCCTTGTAATTTTGAAGCTCAGCGGCAATCGGTTGAATAACTCTAACTCGTAACTCTGAACTCTAAACTCTGAACTCTGAACTCTGAACTAGAAACTCTAAACTAAGTTCCGGAGGAACAACGTTGTCACTAATGCTGGAGGAGATCGCCGAGCAGCCTGCGGCACTGGCACGCACTATTCAGGCAGAACGACAAAAGATTTCGAAGCTGGCAGCGTTTCTCAAATCACGTGAAATCGACTTGATAGTCATCGTTGCCCGTGGCAGCTCAGACAATGCGGCACTGTTCGGTAGATACCTCCTCGAGATCACCACCGGTATACCTGTTTCACTGTCAGCTCCATCCGTGCACACGCTTTACGGTGCGAAGTTGAAATTGAATCGCGCCCTCGTGATTGGCGTGTCGCAGTCGGGTGAAGGTGAGGACATCAATCAGGTACTCAACAATGCGCGCGATTGCGGCGCATACACGGTCGGCATTACTAACGAGCCATCGTCGTCAATGGCCGGCTTCGTGCACGAGACGCTGCTGATGCATGGCGGTAAGGAGCGTTCGGTGGCGGCCACGAAAACGTTTACCGGCCAGATGATGCTTTTTTACATGCTGGCGGCGGCGCTGTCAGATCGCCGGCCGGACTGGTCGTACGAACCGATTCCAGACTTTGCCGCAACCGCCCTGGAGCAGCGGCCGGCCATTCTGGAACTGGTCCAACGCTATGTGTTCATGGAAAACTGCGTCGTCGTTGGACGTGGACTCGCTTACGCGAACGCCTATGAGATGGCCTTGAAATTGATGGAAACGTGTTACGTGGTGGCCGAACGTTTTTCGTCAGCAGATTTTCTTCATGGACCAGTCGCAATGGTGGAGCGGCATTTTCCGGTTTTCCTGTTTGCTCCTCCCGGTGTGATGCTGGCGGGCGTGAAGGACTTAATCTTGCGGCTGCGAGAACTTCATGCGGAGACGCTGGCCATTACCAGCGATTTGGAAGCAGCGGCCAACTGCACGCGGGCCGTGGTTATGCCAAAGCAGATAGATGAGTGTCTGGCGCCAATACCTTATATAATCCCCGCGCAAATATTCGCAGCACTACTGGCGGACGCCAAAGGACTCGACGCTGACCAGCCGAGGTCATTGTCAAAAGTGACGAGGACCTTATAAAGCAAACTTTTTCTGGTGATTCGTGTACTTCGTGGATCGATTTCCGGTCCGTAGAGCGATCCACGAAATACACGAATCAACACCAATACGAAGCATGAATATTGAACTCAAAGAACTCTCAGCAGGGCCGGTGTACCAGCAGGTTCGCGAGCAGGTGGAGAAACAAATCAAAGAGCAAGCGGTGTCGGTAGGTGAAACGTTACCCTCTCCGGGCGCTCTCGCCCAAAAACTCTCCGTCGATAAAGGCGAGATCCAACGCGCCTATTTCGAACTCGAACACTCCGGCCTAATCAAGAAGGAAACAGGGAAAGACTTCCTGGGGCACCAGAAGGTCACCTATCGCGTAGCGTGAGTTAGTAGGCAGTAGGCGCGGTAGCTCCTTCTGCTTTCCGCCTTCCGCCTTCCGCCTTCTGCCTTTTGCCTTCTGCCTTCTGCTTTCCGCTCTACCACGTGATATTCTTTTTTTCCGATTTGAATTGATGCGAAAGTGGCGGAATTGGCAGACGCGCCAGACTTAGGATCTGGTACCGAAAGGTGTGGGGGTTCGAGTCCCCCCTTTCGCACCAAAGGAAGTAGTCAGTAGACAGTAGTCAGTAGAATGCGATTCCGCTACCTTCTACTTTTACTTTCTACTTTCTACTGGCTACTGACTACTAACTACTTTTTATGAAAACCGAACTAATAGACGTCTCTCCAACACGTAAAGAGATCAAAATTACAATCGAACCGGCCGTAGTGCGTGAAGCTTACGATCGCATCAGTGATGAGTATGCGAAAAAGGCAAAGGTGCCCGGGTTCCGACCTGGACACGCGCCGCGTTCTGTGGTTCGCACGCGATTCAAGAGCGAGATCAGAGCAGATGCTCTACAGGAACTTGTGCCTGATGCAGTGAACGCCGCCATCAGTGAACACACACCCAGCGCGATTGGTCAGCCGAATGTGCAACTCGACACCAATGAAGCGCTCGAAAAGTTTGGCGAAGAACCGCTGTCAGTCCGCGTCAATGTCGAAGTGCTTCCGGAAGTCGAGCTGAAAGATTACAAAGGCCTGGAAGTGTCACGTCAGACTCGTCCCATCACCGACGCAGATGTGGAGGAGATGATTAATGCGTTGCGTGAAACGTCAGCCACCTTGCTACCGGTGGAAGATCGCGCCTCCCAACCGGGAGACACGGTGACCGTATCCGTTGACGGCAAGTTTCTCGACCACCCGGAAGAGGAAAACATCAAGTCAGACGAAGTCGAAGTGACCCTCGGTGCCAAGGGTGTCCAACAGGAATTTACCGACAACCTGACGGGCGTCAAAGTGGACGATGAAAAGACATTTATCGTCGAATATCCTGAGGATTTCAGCTCAAAAGGCCTGGCCGGCAAACGCGTCGAATACGCCACCAAAGTGACGGCGGTGCGGGTGAAGGAACTGCCGCCAGCCGACGACGAATGGGCCCGCAGCCTGG
This sequence comes from Pyrinomonadaceae bacterium, assembly GCA_035273325.1. Taxonomy (GTDB): domain Bacteria; phylum Acidobacteriota; class Blastocatellia; order Pyrinomonadales; family Pyrinomonadaceae; genus PSRF01. The sequence continues at coordinate 3,721 of DATEPF010000151.1, forward strand.
GCGATGAATTCGATTCAGTGGAAACGTTGCGCACAAAGATGCTAGAGGATCTGGAAACGCGAGCTTCGCAGGAAGCCGATCATCGTGTGCGTTCGCAGCTGATGGAAAAGCTGCTCGCAGGACACCAGTTTGAAGTACCGGAAAGTCTGGTCGAACATCAAACGAGTTTTCGTCTCGAAAGTGTTGTTAGAAACATGATCGGTCGCGGTCTTGATCCACGCAGTCAGGAGATCAACTGGGAAGGCGCGCGTGAAGAGTTGAAGGGGCAGGCTCAGGCCGATGTGCGCAGTCAGATGTTGCTCGAACAAATTGCTGACCAAGAAAAGATCGACGTATCAAAAGAAGAGATCGATGCAGAGATCGAAGAGATCGCAGTTAGCTCAAAGCAGCCTGTAGAACAAGTGCGCACCGTCTTGACAAAGGAGGGGGGCGAACGTAGCATCGCGAACCGATTGCGCAATCGCAAAGCGCTTGATTTTCTAGTCGCCAACGCGGCGATCACCGATGAAGAATGGCAAGACGACGGAAAGGATGAAGACGGAAGGCTGAAGGATGAATAAGACTTGTTGTACTTAACTTTTCATCCTTCAGCCTTCATCCTTCATTCTTTCTTTTTTTATTTCCGGCTAAGAAAGGTTTACTAGCAAAAATGGCCCTGGTCCCAATGGTCGTTGAGCAGACCTCGCGCGGCGAACGCGCGTTTGATATCTACTCGCGACTTCTGAAAGACAACATCATCTTTCTCGGCACGCCGATTGACGATCAAATCGCTAACTTAATTGTGGCCCAGCTACTCTTTCTCGAAGCTGAAGATCCCGAAAAAGACATCAACATCTACATCAATTCGCCCGGCGGTTCGATCACTGCCGGAATGGCGATCTACGACACCATGCAATTCATCCGGCCTGACGTCACGACTATCTGCGTGGGCCAGTGTGCATCGATGGGAGCACTGCTGTTGACGGCCGGCGCCAAAGGCAAACGGTTCGCTTTGCCGAACTCCCGCATTCTTATTCATCAGCCGACGGGCGGTTCGCAGGGACAGGCCACTGATATCCGCATTCAGGCGGAAGAGATTCTTCGCATGCGCGAGTTGACCTCACAGATCATCGCCAAGCACACCGGCCAGTCGTATGAAACGGTGGAGCGTGACGTCGAGCGCGATAAGATTATGTCTGCCGCCCAGGCAAAGGATTATGGTTTAATAGACGAAGTAATCGCTCACCGCGAGTAACCCGACGGGCTGGAGATACTGATGATCGCAAAAATGAAAGCTCGGAGATTTAGCTGTTCATTTTGCGGACGCTCAAAGGGCGAGGTTGCAAACATCATTTCGGGCACCCCGCAGCGCGGCCCCGGAGTTCCCAAACAGATGATTGGCAAAAGCGCTTTTATTTGTAACGAATGCGTTGAACGCTATCGTCAAATGGTCACCGGCTCCGACGTCGCCGGCACCTCCGTTGTTATCTCACAGTGATTTTGGTTCGATCGAAACGCAAGGAGACCCCCTACACATATGGTTAGACGAACCGACGACACGCTACGCTGCTCCTTCTGCGGGAAGTCGCAAAACGAAGTTAAGAAACTGATTGCAGGTCCGACCGTTTACATCTGCAATGAGTGCATCGACATCTGCAACGAGATCATCACAGATGATCAGCAGGCGGAATCCGTGGCTACTCGCCCGCCCCTTCCCAAACCGGGCGAAATCAAAAACTTTCTGGATGAATACGTGATCGGCCAGGACGAAACGAAGAAACGTCTGGCCGTCGCCGTTTATCAACACTATAAACGCATTGAGTTGGGCCGCCGTCGTTCTGATGTTGAGATCCAAAAGGCCAACATCCTTCTGATCGGACCAACCGGCACCGGCAAGACATTGCTGGCGCAAACGCTGGCGCGCATGCTGAGCGTTCCCTTCACTATTGTTGACGCTACCACGCTCACGGAAGCGGGCTACGTCGGTGAAGACGTTGAGAACATCATTCTGAAGTTGCTACAGGCCGCAAACGGCGATGTCGAACGCGCTCAGCAGGGCATCATCTATATTGACGAAGTCGACAAGATTTGTCGTAAGGATGAAAACCCATCCATCACTCGCGACGTCTCGGGCGAGGGTGTGCAACAGGCGCTGTTAAAAATTCTCGAAGGCACGGTTGCTAATGTTCCCCCGCAAGGCGGTCGAAAACATCCGCACCAGGAGTTTTTCCCGATTGACACGTCAAACATCCTGTTCATTTGCGGTGGTGCATTTGTAGGTTTGGAAAAAGTGATCGAGCGGCGTTTGCGTAACAAGTCGCTTGGTTTCCACGCCGAAGTAAAAACAGGCATGCACCGACATGCTGAAGCGCTGGCCGCCGTTCAACCCGAAGATTTAATCCGATTCGGATTGATTCCGGAATTTGTCGGCCGTCTTCCGGTCTGCGGCGTCCTGCACGAACTCGATGAAGGCGCGCTTATTAAGATACTCACTGAGCCGAAGAACGCGCTCGTGAAGCAGTATCAAAAGAAGTTTGATTTCGACAACGTCAAACTCAAGTTCACCGAAGACTCGCTGAAGTCAGTTGCTCGCCAGGCAGTTGAACGCAAAGTGGGCGCACGCGGGTTAATGATGATTCTGGAAGAATTGCTGCTGGACGCAATGTACACGTTGCCGTCGCAAAAGCGCGTAAAGGAATTTGTCATTACCAGCGAGATGGTGGAACGACGTCGAGCGATTCCAGGAGAGGGATTGGCCGGTATCGACGGCGCTGCCGCTTAGTTACATCGACAAGCAACCGAAGATGGGGGAAGCTGCAAAAAGCTTCCTCCATTTTCGTTTCCAAAGGTCTCGATTCGTGAACGTGAACACGTCCACCACAGCAGAACCGGTGAGCGCAGCGACCGGGTCGCCGTCGAATGACACGGATTCGAGCTACCTAGACGTTTTGTGGTATTCAACGCGACCCGGTCGCTGCGCTCACCGGTTCTGCTGTTGGCCAAGTAATTGTGAAAATCACTTAGTAGCGGACTAAGGGGAAATGAATTACAATTGGCCGTCTTTTATAGGGCGAGACGGCAGTTTCAGCGGCTCGCCCTTATTAGCAAAACAGTTAGACAAAAGTTAGCGTAAATTATGGAAGAATACTCAGATCATGCTCCTGCCGACGTCGCCTGGTACCCGATGGTGCCGATTCGCGACGTTGTAATTTTCCCCTTCACCAAAGTTGCATTCAAGATAGGCAGGCAGGGCTCCGTGCGCGCGCTCGAACAAGCGCTCGCCGCCGACCGGACAATTTTCCTCGCCACCCAGCACGATGCGACGGTCGATGAACCAAATCCCGATCAGATTTACGGTGTCGGAACGTTGGGCCGGATTCTGCAGTCGCAGAAACAGGAGAATGGTCAGATCAAAGTTGTCGTGGAAGGGCGCGAACGCGCCACCACCGTCCGCGTGGAAAACACCGACGGTGCGTTCACGGCTTTGATCAAGCGCGCGCCGGTAGTTAACGAAGAAGGTCCTCGGCTCGATGCGCTGGTTCAGAAGATTGGACAACTTGTAGAACAGCACCTGCGCCTGGCGCCGGAAAGTCAAACCGACGCACTGCAAACAGCGTTGCGCAATCAGAACCCATCACATCTCGCTGACGCCTTAGCATCTCAGCTTCGTATCTCCGTCGAAGACAAGCAGGGGCTGCTGGAACTGTTTTCGTCACAGGCACGACTACAAAGATTGATTGAGCTGCTTGAACTTGAGATCGAGAAACGACAGCTTGATCGTTCAATCCAAACGCGCGTTAAGCGTCAGATGGAGAAGGCTCAAAAAGAGTACTACCTCAACGAACAGATCAAGGCGATTCACAAGGAACTCGGCAGAAAAGATGAGAAGGCTGAGCTCGAGGAACTAAAGAAGAAGATTGAAGAAGTCGGCATGACTGAAGAGGCTAAGCAGAAGGCCCTCCAGGAATTGCACCGGCTGGAAGCAATGCCACCGATGTCTGCGGAAGGCACCGTTTCACGTACTTATATTGACTGGCTGGTTAACGTTCCCTGGAAGCAGAAGTCCAAAGAGATCAAAGACCTGGCCAAAGCGGAAGAGGTTTTGAACGAAGATCACTTCGGCCTCGAGAAGATCAAGGAGCGCATTCTTGAATATCTTGCCGTCCGGCAGTTGGTGAAAAATCCCAAAGGTTCGATTCTCTGTTTCGTGGGACCGCCGGGAGTAGGTAAGACAAGCCTCGGCAAATCAATTGCGCGTGCCACAGGTCGCAAGTTTGTTCGCTTGTCGCTGGGCGGCGTGCGTGACGAAGCCGAAATTCGTGGTCACCGTCGCACGTACATCGGTGCCTTGCCCGGTCAGATCATTCAGATGATGAAGAAGGCCGGCACGGTTAATCCGGTGTTGCTGCTCGACGAAGTCGATAAACTCGGTGCGGACTTCCGCGGAGACCCGAGCTCGGCCTTGCTCGAAGTGCTCGATCCTGAGCAGAACCACACTTTCCAGGACCACTACCTCGACGTCGAGTACGACTTGTCAAAAGTATTCTTCATCGCCACGTCAAACGTGCTGCACACCATTCCCCCTGCGCTTCAGGATCGTTTGGAAATTCTGCGACTCTCCGGTTACACCGAACGGGAGAAGCTCGAGATTGCCAAACGGCATTTGGTTCCGAAGCAAGCGGAATCAAACGGATTGAAGCTGGAACAGTTTGATTTTACCGACGAAGGGCTGCTTGAAATTATTCGGCACTACACGCGCGAAGCAGGCGTTCGCAATTTAGAACGCGAGGTTGGATCGTGTTGCCGGAAACTGGCGCGGCGTTTTGTGTCGGAAAGCGTAGCCGACGGTTTCAAGGACACGATAGATGCCGCACGTGTGCGCGAAATGCTTGGACCAATCAAATTCCGCCAGCAGATGATTGCCGCAGAAAGCGAGGTTGGTCTGGCCACCGGTTTGGCGTGGACAGAAATCGGTGGCGAGGTGCTGCAAATTGAAGCGACATTAACAAAGGGCCGCGGCGGTGTGACACTAACCGGCAAACTCGGCGACGTGATGCAGGAATCCGCACAAGCAGCGTTGACGTGTATTAAAGCACGTGCCGAACGGCTCGCCCTGAACCTCGACTTTATTAGAAAGCGCGATCTGCATATTCACATTCCCGAAGGTGCCATCCCCAAGGACGGCCCGTCCGCCGGTATCACGATGGCCACCGCGATGGCTTCTGCCCTGACGCATGCTCCGGTCAAACGAAATGTGGCCATGACCGGCGAAATTACGCTGCGCGGCAAGGTCTTGCCGATCGGCGGCGTGAAAGAGAAACTGCTGGCAGCGCATCGCTTTGGCATTGAGACCATTATTCTGCCCAAGGACAATGAGAAAGACTTGCCCGAAGTTCCCGAAGAGGTTCGCAACGCGCTCTGCATCAATCTGGTAGAAACGATTGATGAAGTGCTGGCGCTTGCGTTGGAGGAAGCTTGTCCGACAGACGCGGCTGAGGCGCCGCCCATCTGGACAACCGAGCAACCTTCACAAGGGATTCAAACCAGCTAGTCTAGAAATTTCTGAGACAGTTCAAGCGGATTCGAATTCAGCGTGTTCGTGTGATTCGTGTGCTTCGTGTATTTCGTGGTTCGTTTTTGGCCGCGAGAAAAACGATCCACGAAATACACGAAGCACGAAATAACCCCATTTAAACCCCCAGGAGAACAATATGAGTAAACATCACGATGCCGAATTAATCCTTAAGCTCTACGACCTCCGGCGCGAGGCGACCATGCGCGAAGCACGCAACTGGTTTTGGAGTTTCAACCCCACTTCCCTTCAGGACATCATGGAGGTGCTGTTGAGCGATCACAGCGGTCATTACCGTATGGTCATTTCGTACTGGGAAATGGCGGCCGCGATGGTCAATGAGGGGGCGATCGACGAGAAATTGTTTAACGAGTGCAATGGCGAACAAATATTCGTCTACTCCAAGATCGTAGATTTGCTTCCTGAAATTAGAACGATGTTTGGCAGTCCTGACTTTCTTGCAAATCTGGAAACGCTGATCAAACGGATTCCCGATCACGAAGACAAGATTGCGGCTATGAAGGTTCGAATGAAGAAATTTGCAGAGATGCGTGCCGAGCGAACTGCTGCGCTTCAGGCAGCTGCTGGTGCATAAACCTGGTTTCGTGTAATTCGTGGATCGCTTTTTTGACCCCGCCTAAAGTACGATCCACGAAACACACGAAAACAACATGAAAATTACAAGCGCTGAATTTCTCAAGAGCGCTTTCACCGAGAACGACTGGCCAACCGCGCACCTTCCCGAAATCGCTTTCATGGGACGGTCGAATGTAGGCAAATCAAGTTTGATTAATTCCCTTCTCGGCGTACGTGGATTAGCACGCACATCGTCTACTCCCGGCAGAACTCAATCGCTAAATTATTTTCTTCTGAACGACCGTTTTTGTTTTGTTGATTTGCCCGGATTCGGTTATGCTCGCGTCCCGAAAGCACTCAAATCCAGTTGGGGAGAGATGGTATCGAGCTACCTTGCCAAGCGGCAACAGCTTGTGCTATCAGTTCACATCGTAGATTCGCGCCACGAACCCACAAAGTTGGATTTGCAGCTTCGAGAATGGCTGGAGCATAGTGCTAAGCCACGTTTAATAGTTGCTACTAAATCCGATAAGCTATCTAACAACGAGTTGAAACAAACATTGGGACGCGTCGAGCGTGTTTTCCCAACGGAGCGTGTAATAGCTTATTCTGCCAAAACTGGACGCGGTCGAAATGAAGTTTGGCAGGAAATAGAAACCGCGGTTGCTCAGTTTCACCAGCGTTAGGTTTGTTAGGTTACGACAACGAGTCTGCAACGTACGGCTCACAAATTCTCAAGCCCCTTTTGTTAATCTTTCGTTTCCCAGACCACGAATGGCCGTAAACAAGGCATCCAAGCATTGATCCATTCGACATCAAGGTGAAGCTTTAACTTAGTGGGAGAGAATAGTTCTACGGGCTCCAGTATCGGCATGGCCGGCACATTCAATTCGCAGGCTCGATCCGCATTTGTCCAGTGTCTGAACCTCAAGAACCCAAACCAAACGTCGCCGCGTGATGCGCGCGGCTTGCTCCAGTAAATAATCTTAGTTAGGAATGAATTGATATGGCACAGAGAACACGTTCACGCGCATCCAGCGCGAGTAGCGACGACGACAGCGGCACCGTCGCAACCGCAGAAGCGCCGGAGAGAGACAGTCGTGATGGCCGCGACCGCAACGAGGAAGGCTTTTTAAACCTGGCCGACCTGAAGGAGATGTCCATCTCCAAGCTGACGAGTATCGCCAAGGGCATGGATGTGCCCGGCGCCACCGGAATGCGCAAGCAGGAGTTGATCTTCAAGGTACTCGCCGCTCAAACAGAAAAAAGCGGTCTGATCTTTTCCGAAGGTGTGTTGGAGACTTTGCCGGACGGTTTCGGCTTCCTGCGCGCGCCCGAGTACAACTATCTTCCCGGTCCGGACGACATCTACGTCTCCCCGTCCCAGATCCGGAAATTCGATTTGCGAACGGGTGACACGGTCAGCGGACAGATTAGGCCGCCAAAAGAAGGCGAACGTTATTTCGCGCTAATCAAGGTTGAAGCCATCAACTTTGAATCGCCCGATCAGGCACGCGAAAAAGTTTTCTTCGACAACCTGACGCCGCTTTATCCGGAAGAACAGTTGAAGATGGAAACGACGCAGGAAAATCTTTCCGCACGCGTAATCGACTTAGTGACGCCGCTTGGTAAAGGTCAACGAGGACTGATTGTTGCGCCGCCACGCACCGGTAAGACGATGCTGCTTCAGACCATCGCCAACTCGATTACCAACAACCATCCGGAAACTACCTTGATAGTCCTGCTGATCGATGAACGACCGGAAGAAGTTACAGACATGCAACGGTCGGTCAACGGCGAAGTTATCTCGTCCACGTTCGACGAGCCGCCTACTCGCCACGTCCAGGTCGCGGACATGGTTATTGAAAAGGCGAAGCGCCTCGTCGAGCACAAACGCGACGTGGTGATTTTGCTCGACTCGATTACTCGGCTGGCACGTGCGCATAACGCGGTAGTGCCTCCCTCGGGCAAGATTCTTTCCGGTGGTATCGATTCAAACGCCTTGCAGCGTCCCAAGAGGTTTTTTGGCGCCGCCCGTAACATTGAAGAAGGCGGTTCGCTGACGATCATCGCCACGGCTTTGATCGATACCGGTTCCAGAATGGACGACGTGATTTTTGAAGAGTTTAAGGGTACGGGTAACTCCGAAATTCATCTCGATCGCCGGCTGAGCGACAAGCGACTGTTCCCGGCGATTGATCTACAGCGTTCCGGTACGCGCAAGGAAGAGCTGCTATTGAGCAAGGAAGATCTGAACCGCATCTGGGTAATGCGGCGCGTGCTGAATCCGTTGTCTCCGGTTGAACAAATGGAGGTTGTGCTCGAACGTTTGGAGAAAGCGAAATCCAACGCCGAGTTCCTCGCTTCAATGCAAACTTAAGAGCAAGGATGAAGGCGGAAGGACGAAGGATGAAACCGGAATTCTTCCGCCTTTTTGTGCCTGAAACCATCAGTCTCGCTCGGAATGTCTGCTGACTTGATCTCTTGCGCTTCATCCTTCATCCTTCCTCCTTCATCCTTAAATTAAATGCGCGTCGCTCTCCTCTCATCTGAAGTTGTGCCTTTTGCCAAGACCGGCGGGCTGGCCGACGTCGCCGGCGCGCTGCCGAAAGCATTGGTGAAGCAAGATGTCGATGCGCGCATCGTCCTGCCGTTACATGCGCAAATAGATCGCAGTTTATTAAAGGACTCTGTGATTCGTTTAGAAGTCCCATGGCGCGGCGGACATCGACCGACCAACGTTTACTACAGTGACGCCGCGGGCGCGCCCGCTTATCTTATAGAGTCGCAGGAGTACTTCAGTCAGGGCAGCATTTACGGACATTCCAACGATCACGAACGATACACGTTCTTTTCCCGCGCTGCGTTTACACTCTTCCTCACGTTGAAGTGGGCGCCGGATGTCCTGCACGGCAACGATTGGCCATGCGGTTTTGCCATGGCGGACGCGCGAACTGTGCGCGAGTATGACCAATTGTTCCGGAAAACTAAGACCCTGTTTTCTATTCACAACCTTGCGTATCAGGGCGTTTTTGATCCCAAGGATCTTTGGTGGTTGGGGTACGGCGAATCGCCGCTCAAAGACGACTTTCTGTTGCAAGACATGGCGTCTTCGCTGAAAGCGGGCTTAATCGCCGCCGATGGGCTGTCCACCGTCAGCCGCCGCTACGCTGAAGAAATTCAGACGCGGGAACAGGGGGCCGGCTTGGATTGGTTATTGAGGGCACGCCGCGATCGACTTACTGGAATAACCAACGGGGTCGACTACGACTTATGGAACCCTGAAACCGATCCGCACATCGCCGCAAATTACAGCGCGCAGGACTTGTCAGGAAAACGTGAGTGCAAACGTGACTTGCTTCATCGATTCGAGCTTGACGAAAACCCAGACCGGCCGATTATCGCCATCATCTCACGTCTGGTTTCGCAAAAAGGCTACGACCTGATTCGCGAACTCGCCGGCGCCATCACCGGTACCGGTGCTTACTTCATCGCGCTCGGCGCTGGTGCGAAAGAGTATGAAGATTTTCTACAAAGCTGGCATGACCGCGCGCCACGTCAAGTTGGCATTTACAAAGGCTATGCGGGTGAACCACTGGCGCATCAGATCGAAGCCGGCGCAGATATGTTTCTGATGCCGTCGCACTATGAACCATGCGGATTGAATCAGATGTACAGCATGCGTTACGGCACCGTACCTATCGTGCGCGCGACAGGTGGACTAGACGACACGGTTGAACAATTTAATCCGGCGACAGGCACCGGCAATGGCTTTAAGTTTCACCAATACAACGCCGGTGCGCTGCTTGAAAAAATCCGGGAAGCCCTTTACTTTTATAGCAAGCCGGAAACGTGGAAACAGATTCAATTGAACGGCATGACCGTGGATAACTCATGGCACGCCGCGGCTCAGAAATACGTGCAGCTTTATCAGTCGATCGGTGCGGAAGAACGATAGTGTTCGTGTGTTTCGTGGATCGCGATCTGAGGTCAGTACCACCTGCGGTAGCGGGTGGGTTCCCACGATACCCACCCGCTACCGCAGGTGGTACTGACCTCGTGCCTCAGGGAACCACGAAACACGAAATAATACGAATCGGATTTAAAGGAGCAAATCAATGAGTGACCTAGTAACTGAAGTCAGCGATAGCAGTTGGGAAAACGAAGTATTGGGAAGCGACAAACCGGTGCTCGTTGATTTTTGGGCCGCCTGGTGCGCCCCGTGCCGCATGCTGGCGCCGACGGTCGACGCAGTCGCAGAAAAATATTCGTCCAACGCCCGCGTTGTGAAACTTAACGTCGACGACAATCCGGCGATTTCGCAGCGCTATGGAATCAAAGGCATACCCACATTAATCCTCTTCAAAGGCGGCAAGGAAGAAGAACGCGTAGTCGGCGCGACTTCCAAAGAAGCCATCTCACGAATGATTGATAAACACGTCGCCGGTGCGGCGACGGCGTAAAGAAGTAGTCAGCAGACAGTAGTCAGTAGGCGTCCGGCCGAGTGCTTATTTTCTCGATTACTGTCTCCCTTCAGTGTAGAGCTACTTCCGTCTTGGATTATTTATGCTGACTACCGTCTACTGACTACTGTCTACTTCTTCTAATGTCGTCCAAAATCATC
>DATEPF010000152.1:0-5418 GCA_035273325.1 Pyrinomonadaceae bacterium
GCAGTCGAGCTTTTATTCAGACGGGAACTCTCGGCACTTTCAATCCCTTGCCGCAAGGCTGTGATTTGATCTGCCGGCAACGCTTGCGACCGTTCCAGCTGATCGATATAAGCCTTCGCTACTATCAGCTTTCGCGGCCATTCGATCTTCTGCTGGTTTTGCACATTCAACTCTGTAAACCGCACCGTTTTCGCCGCGTCGATCTCGTTCTGCGTCAAAAACTTCGTCGGAGTCAGTTCAAAGACGTCAAGGCCGCGCGCGATTTCTGAAGCGTAGACGTAGCCGTTGTACCAGTAAGCAGACCATGGACCACCCAACACGAGTACGTTTGGATCAAATGGTCCACGATCGAAGTATCCGATTTCAACCGGATGCTCCGCATCAGTGAAATCCATAATTGAGATGCCACCCTGATACCAGGCTTGCACTTTGATGTCGCGGCCGGGAACCGGAACAAGCGAGCCGTTGTGTGCCACGCAGTTCTCAGTGTCACCCTGCGCCGCGGGCAGCTTGTAGTAACTGGCAAACCTCAGCTTGTTATCCTGTAAATGGAAAATGGAATTGGCGCCCCACTTGTTTGGATCGGTAGCTCGACAACGTGCAGCTAATCCGCCGCCCCACTCATCAGTGAAGACGACTTTTTTACCGTCGTTCGAAAACGCGGCCGAGTGCCAATACGCGTAGTTTGGATCGTTGACCGCATCGATGCGCTTCGGATTCACGGGATCTTTAATGTCGAGCAGAATCCCATTTCCGGAGCAGGCGCCGGCTGCGAGACCAAGCTGCGGGTAAACAGTAATGTCGTGACACTGATTGGTGTCTTTCGGTTCCGGCTCTTTGCCGTGAGTGCCACCGCTACTTAGAGCGTTCAAAACGCCAGTGCGTGAGTCCATAAACAGGCGCGGACTTGCGACGACTGCCGCGTCCTGCGGTTTGGCCAGCGGCACTTTGATTACTTCAATCCGAAACAAAGCAGTGTTTGGATCTTTGTCCGGCTGCTCGCCTGAGCACCCTGCCAATTCTTCGGCCTGCCGCACGAAAGAAGTTCCTGAGACGTAGATGTAGACGTTGTTCTTGTCTTTCGGATCAACAACCAACGTATGCGTGTGCGAGCCTCGGCAGGTTTGCACCGCCGCCACCTGCTTCGGCTTACTGATATCGGTGATGTCAAAGATTCTCACGCCGCGAAAACGATCTTTTTGCGCGGGCGGCGGAGGCGGGTTCTTCTCTTGTCCAACGGGAACCGGAGGCGGCGGCGGAAATCCCTGCGTGCCGCAGTCCAATCGCCCGTTCGGCATTTCGACGGACAGGAAGAGCAGGTTCTTGTAAACCGAAACGTCGTTTTGTCCGCCCGGGCAGATCATCGAAGTCAATAAGCGGGCTTTAGCGGGAGTCGAGATGTCGTAGATGGTCAGGCCATAGAAATTTCCCATGAACAAACGATTACCCTGGAACGCCAGATCTGAATTTGCAAACGCGAGTTGGGCGGTCGGCAACAGTGCCGACTTTTCCATCTTGGTTGTGTCAATGCCGAGCAGGCCCAGGGTTTTCTTAACTTCAGGACTATCCGGATCATTGGAGGGCAGTTGAAAGGCATCGGGCTTCTTGACTAACAGGACATGCTTGATACCCATTGCAGCTTCACCCGCGTCGAAGACACCCGGCGTCAATTTCGCACGCGGGTCATTCACGTCTGAACCTGTCATTCCCGCGGGCAACGGTTCGGCTTTCTCAGGAGCAAATGGATTCTCGGGCGATTTAGCAGCCTCGGGCGATGGCGACGGTGTTTGTGCCACCGTCGTAATGACTAAACAACAACACAAGACAAAGCAAGCTATTAATAAACGGGAAACCATTTCAGGTATTCGATTCATATTGTCCTCTAAATATTTTTCGTGTCGCTTCGTGTAATTCGTGATCGTTTTTGCTTTCAATAGCAAATGACGAATGTGAAATGACCAATGACAAATGGTCTATTGTCTACAAGCGCGTGAGCGCAGCGACCGGTTTCGTGACTAGATAGACTCAAAAAGGGTCTCAGCACCTATATTGACCTGCGACGACGAGACCGCCCGACCAATAAACCGTTGACTCCATTCCGCGCGACCCGGTCGCGGTCCCGACCCGTCGGGATTCTGCTTTTGTCGACCAACAGTTTTTTCCGTCACTTCCAAGTTGAATCTACCAATAGCAAATGACAAATGTGAAATGACCAATGACAAATGGTCTATTGCCTTGCAAGCAATTGTTCCATTCTTCTAATCTCTGCCCGCTGTCCACTATCTACGTCAGAAGCAAAGTTAAACAGTTCAGCATCCTGACCCGCGCCCGCAGTATCAAATAATTCCTTCACCATGACCAGCGCGCCGTTGTGGTGTTGAATCATTCCTGACAGAAACAGACGGTCAAACTCTTTGCCCTTCGCATTTCTCAACGCGTCCATCTGCTCAACTGAAAGCATTCCCGGCATCAGAGAGTTTCCAGAGTCATGCGCCCCATGCGTGTGCGTCTCCTGCCTCCTGCTCCTGCCTCCTGCCCCTGACCCGTGGCCCCTGACCCTCAGCCATCTGGTCATAAATTTTATTTCGTCTGATTGCGACCGGCTGATTCGATCGCCAAGCGTTTGAATTTCCTTGTTGTCAGTGTGCGATTCGATAAGCGCGGTCATCTCCACTGCCTGGGCATGATGCATGATCATGTGCTGCATGAACTGCACATCAGCCGGCGTGGCAGAAGGCAACGTGGGGCGCGTGGATGATAGCAGCGTTTTAGTGGGCTGCCCCGGCGCACCCGGCTGCACGACGACCGGAGTCTTATTCTGCTGTGCCAACACAGCGAGAGAAAGCACACATGCGACTGCACACGCCACGCAATAAGAAAGCGCAACCCTTATGCAAGGATGAAAGCGGTCCATCGCGGAGACAGATTTAATCATCGAATGTTTTTATTTTATTACACGCTGACCTTATTACACAGCGGCCCCGAAAAGCCGCGGCGTTGCGCGGCTATGCCGCCTGATGTGCGGAAGGGCTCCGCCCTTCCGTGTGCATCCTCATTGGGATGGGCTACGCCCTTTGTCCGCCCGGCTTTACGCTGCCACGCCCGGCGCGTTTCGGCTCAATCCACCCCGACCACTGACCACTGCTCATCACTTACATCGCTTCAATTTCCACGTGATCGTAATCGTTTTATTCGCCGTGGACTTTCCGTCCAAAGGCACTTCAAAAGTTTTCGTTCCTGAAATTGTCTTCGGATCTTTCGAATCGAGTCGCCCTGTAATTCCCACATGTTGTCCGTCTCTCAGTAACACCCCCGGCTGCGTCGGACACACATCACGGTTGATTAGCCGGCTGCGAGTGTCGTCTCGCTTCTGAAACTCAGGAAAGCCGGTGCCCTCGGTATAACTTCGCGTGACAGTCCGCCCGGAAGCGTCCGCACAGGGCGCAGCGTATTGCACGTTGTAAGTACCGTCCGGCCTGATATTGACAGTGACATTTGAGTCCTCGCCACTGAGGTTACCGCTGTAGTTCTCTTTCGATTCACTACCCTGGCGCTTGTCCATACTTGCACTGGTCCACCTATTTTCGATCGCGGTTGATGAATCGACGCTTCCCGTCACGGACACTTGCGCCGGGATGTGACTGCCCTGTGGCCCGGCAACCACCGAGCGAAAGTGATAGACCAGATTGATGACTGCTCGATAATCATGTTTCTTGTAGTACTTGTTCTGCCTGTTTCCGAGCGTCTCGGTCCGCTCGTCAACAAAATTCTCTGTATGTGTTATCTCGCCGGACCATGCTCCGCTCTGTCCCACCCTGAGGCTCTCGATGGCGCACAAACACTCGCCGCGTTTCTCCATTGAGACGCCCTCGGCTCGATTGTTAATACTTAGCTCGTGTCCGATCGAGTCCATCATGTTGAGGTAATAGAGTTTCGCTTCCTTCAAACAGCATTTGTATGCCGTGTCGTAGGCCTGCTTCATCAGTTCCCAGCTCAACCGGTTGAGCTCCGCGGACATTTTTTCGAACTCGGCGCGAATCGATTCAGTCTCTCTCAAGATATCTTCTATCTCTTGATCGTTATAACCTTCACGCCGCAAGCGATCTCCTTCTACCCTGCGAAGCTCCCTCTCTGTTACCACCATGCCGGCGCGGTTGAAATTTCGAATTCTGTTCTGATAGTCCCTGCCGATGAGTCCCTCGGAATTGACGCGGTCAGTAATTAACGTTTCGATTTCTTCGGAAGTTAAATCGTCCTGCGTAAGGCGATTGATGAATCCCAACAGCTGCACCGCTCGCAGCCAACCCTGCGCGGGCTCGATCGCTTCGCGCAGCCTCTCTGCCATGTCCTCCTTGCACTCCAGTTTCACAGCCTTGAGTTTCGGCAATATCTCCTGATACATCTCGCGTAAACGATTGATAATGTCTCTCCTCATTTGCGCCGGCATCTGTCCATCCTGTGGATCAGTCGCAGTGAATGAAGCCCTAACAATGCGCCATTCACTTTTGTCGGGTGAAAGTCGCGCAGCAGGTTTGGCCAATAACCGCTTGCGCAGAACGCTTTTCAACTTCTGCATCTGCATCATCAACCGATCGGACGAATCACTGGGCAGGCGCGCGCGGATCTTTTCCTGCTCTCCCTCTGTGCCGCGGCCAACTCCGAAACTGCCGAAGCGAATTAACTGAAACGCGATCCGTTTAGGATCTGTCTCCATCGGGTAGAGGTGAAACTCGCGGCCGTTACCGCGATAAGCGAACGACGCGAAGTCCATTTGTTCCACTGTCGAAATCGGCGTCCGCGGCCGCACTACCAGGGTCGGGGTTTTTAACAACACCAGGTCCTCCGGCGTGATTTGCACCGCCGCGACAAGCCCGCCGCTGAGTGGCAAGTTGTTAATCCCAGCCACCGGCGTCATCGTGATTTCTGCGGTTTGGGCCAACGCACCCCTCGGCATGGTGAGAATGAAACGCGTACCATCCGTCCCCGTGGCCGTGACCTCGCCGCCTCGAGTAGTTATGGTCTCTGTCGCTGACCCGGCCTGGTCCAGGCTAACGTCAATGCTTAAAGGATTCTGCGGAGAGGGGGAGCTAAGCCCTAGTGTTGATGAGAATCGGGTTTGTTGTCCGCCTGCCGTGAATTGCGCCAACAACAAACTGACGAGCGTTAACGCTATAGCTGCCAGGTACGTTCGCTTCCCAAATGATTGCATATTCCCTCCCATTGCTCGTTTGCAAATTAGCTAAAGATATTGGCCTGGCCTCAAAAGTCAAATTCAACACGTTTCGTGTTACTTCGTGTGTTTCGTGGATCGTTTTTTACGTACCAGAAGGACGATCCACGAATTGCACGAAATACACGAAGTAACACGAAAAAATAAGATGAATCATTCCTGTAGTTCTACTTATCAGGCTAATTTTT
>DATEPF010000153.1:0-31809 GCA_035273325.1 Pyrinomonadaceae bacterium
GGCGACCGGCGAAACACATTCTGTCGCTGAGTTCTGCGAAAGAGCGTTTTCCAGGGCCGGCCTGAATTGGAGAGACTACGTGGTCCAGGACGACAGACTGTTTCGACCTGCAGAAGTTGACCTGTTAGTCGGCGACGCTACTAAGGCCCGCGAAAAGCTCGGATGGAAACCGAAGTATTCGTTCGATGATTTGATCAGTGAAATGGTCGACTCGGATCTGCGGCAGGCATCGCAGGCAGCTGCCGTCAGCGAGCGCCGCGGTGCAGCGATTTGAAGTAAGTCGTCCCTTTTCCCCGCGGGCAATCTCTTAAGTTTCACCACTAATGCATTATCACCTGATTGGAATTTGCGGTACTGCCATGGCTGCCCTCGCCGGCATGCTGCAGGCGCGCGGACATAGCGTCACGGGTTCGGACGAGAACGTTTATCCGCCGATGTCAACGATGCTCGCTGGGCTCGGCATTCCAGTAAATCAGGGATACAAACCTGAACACCTGCAGGCGCCGGATTGTGTGATTGTCGGCAACGCCATTCCTCGCGGTAATCCTGAGTTGGAGGCAGCACTCAGTCGTAAGTTGCTGTACCGTTCGCAAGCAGAGGTGGTGAAGGAGGAATTTATTCGGGGGAGACGTTCGCTCGTGGTCGCGGGTACTCACGGAAAGACAACGACAACGAGTATCGCCTCGTGGGTGATGGACCAGGGCGCGCTCAATCCAACTTTCCTGATCGGCGGGGTGGCACAAAACTTCGGGGTGAGTTTTCGTGTGACGGACAGTGACTTCTTCATCATCGAAGGCGACGAATACGACACTGCCTACTTCGACAAAGGCCCGAAGTTCATGCATTACCTCCCGGAGATTGGCATCGTTAATAACATCGAATTCGACCACGCTGATATTTATCCGGATCTTGAGGCAGTGAAACTCGCTTTCCGGCGTTTCATGAATCTGGTTCCTGCGAATGGCCGGTTAATTGTTGGATGGGACAACGCGAACGTGCGCGATGTAGTGAAGGCGATGGGCGCCAAACTGTTCACACAAGTTGAAACATTCGGCGTCATTGAAGATGCAAGATGGCGCATCGTTGAACCGGATTTCTCAGGCGAACTCACCACTTTTACAGTGACGCGCGAAGGAGTCGCTTGGGGTCGATTCGAAACACCGTTGGTGGGCCAGTTCAATTTGCTCAACTGCCTGGCCGTGATCATCGCGGCGGACGCGTGGGGCATTGAACCTGAGGTTATCAGTCAGGCGTTGCGCACGTTTAAGAATGTGCGGAGGCGCTGCGAAGTGAAGGGCGAAGAGCGTGGGATTACAGTGATCGACGATTTTGCACATCACCCGACTGCTGTGCGCGAAACTTTGCTTGGATTACGTGACAGATATCGAGGGCGGCGACTGGTTGCAGTGTTCGAACCGCGCTCCTGGTCTTCGCGCTTGGCAGTTTTTCAGGATGAGTATGCCAATGCGTTTACGGCCGCTGATTACGTGGTGATTGCGAGTGTATTTGACAGTCAGAAGGCTTTGGAAAAAGGAAAGACGCTGGATACGCGACAGTTAATTGATGATATTGCGAACCAGGGGAAGCCGGCCTTTGCGTTTCCCGATGCCGCAGCAATCATCGATCATCTGATGCCGAAGCTGCAGAAAGGCGATGTGGTGGCAATCATGTCGAATGGCGGTTTTGATCAGATTCACGATACGCTGCTGTCCCGAATCGCCGAAAGCAGAAGGCAGTAAGCAGAAGGCGAAGGCAGAAAGCAAAAGGCAGAAGGCAGAAGGCAGAAAGCCAAAAGCATTGGTCACGAGTTTTCCACTGCCTTCTGCCTTCTGCCTTCTGCTTTCTGCCTTCTGCTTTCTGCCTTTTGCCTTCCGCCTACTCGCTTCGGGACTCTACTTCCGGAACAGGTCGCGCCACCAACAACGGCTTGGGTATCTCTTTCAAGTTATCTAACTTCCCTGGCGCAACTTCCACGCGTTCAGTCAACACCCGCCGAATCGCTTTCGGTAAAAACTTCGCGGCCAGCAGCGCCGCCGAACCAACAAACTCAACTACGTCACCGCCGCCCTTCCAGTGTTCGCGCACAATCTTCGGATCAGTTCGCTCCAATAAGCGTAACAACGTCAAAGCGATCAAATAGACGTCGTCAATCTGTCCCACGAATGGAATCATGTCCGGAATGAGGTCAAGGGGAACGAGGGCGTAAACCACTGCCCCGGCCACCAAAGCCCGCTCTGCCAGCGGCACTCGCTTGTCCGTCAGCAAACGCAAACACAGCGCCAGTAAATTTGGGATAAACAACAGCACATTCTTCAAACGTCGCTTTGCCAGCAATGCAGCCATCAGTTACTCCTGAACTCAACCGCTTAAAGGTTTGGGTACGCGGCTAAATTAACATGATTGCTAAGTGCTTGTAACCCGGTCACGTGCGGACGTCACACGTGCAGCTTGTTCTAACAGTCAGGGTTCGCTAGACTCACCTGCCACACAAACACTAGCGAATTTCGAACCGTCTATGGACATACTCGAACGTATACGCCAACGCGCCGCGTCAAGACCACAGCACATTGTTTTGCCTGAAGGAAACGATCCTCGAACTGTCGTTGCCGCCAGCATCTGCGCCCGAAACCGGCTGGCCCGGATAACTGTGTTGGGTGATGAGTCGACCATTAAACAGTCTGCGCAGCAACACGGGGTGGACCTGGCCGGTGTTGACGTGTTGGACCACCGTCGCTCCGGTGAGTTCGAAAAGATGGTGTCAATTTTTCACGAGTTGCGCCGGGCCAAAGGCCTGATGGCTGATGAAGCACGCACATTGATTTCCGACCCGCTCTACTACGGCAATCTGATGGTCCGGTTGGGAAAAGCTGACGGCTCGGTTGCCGGCGCCACCAACACAACGTCGCACACAGTGCGTGCGGCACTTCACTGTATCGGTGTGCGGCCGGGCTTCAAACTAGTGTCAAGTTTCTTCCTGATGGCAATGAAGGACAGTAGCTACGGCAGTAATGGCGCGATGATTTTTGCGGATTGCGGCGTAGTGATTGAACCTTCGGCTGCCGAGTTGGCCGAGATTGCGATCGCTTCCGCGGACTCATGTCGCGCCTTGTTGGGCACGACGCCGCGCGTTGCAATGTTGTCGTTTTCAACCAAGGGCAGCGCTAAACATCGACTCGTCGATAAGGTCGTGGAAGCAACACGCACAGTCAAGGCGCGCGCTCCCGATCTCGAAATCGACGGCGAGCTACAGGCCGACGCCGCATTAATTCCATCGGTCGCACAATCGAAAGCACCGGGCTCGCCGATTGGCGGACAAGCAAATGTATTAATTTTTCCGGACCTGCAATCCGGCAATATCGCTTATAAGCTGACTGAGAGGCTCGCCGGGGCCACCGCTATCGGGCCGATTCTGCAGGGACTCGATAAACCTGCAAACGATTTGTCGCGGGGATGCAAAGCCGAGGACATTGTCGACGCTGTGGCAATAACTGCCGTCCAATCGCAGGCACGAAACACTCCCGCCTAGGACGTTTTAATTTAGCCTTGAGGCAACGCAATAGGGGCGGGCACCGCATCCAACTCCAACGCATTTCAGTTTGGAAAGGTCCCCAGTTGTCGAAAGCTCTATTGTTGTTCGCACTTTTGCTGGTGACTAACGCTGCCTTTGCGCAGCAATCACGGCCCAGTCCCGGTCCAACTTCCAGTCCCACACCAAATCGCGCTGCGGAGCAGGAAGATCCGGTAAGAGTCTTCACTGAAGAAGTACGTCTGCCGGTAATGGCCGTCGATCAATACGGGCATTACGATCCCACGCTGGGCCCCGACGATGTTCTGATTCTTGAAGACGGGGTGGCCCAGCAGGTCAGAAGCGTGAGACACATCCCCGCGAATGTAGTTCTGGTGCTGGATACCGGTGGTGAGCTGAGTGGATTAGGCGGACAAACAAAACGCACCAACCTGACACGTGACACTGCGGTAGCGCTGTTAAGTCAGCTCTCGAAAGACACTTCGGTTGCGGTTCTTCAGTTTAATAACTCGGTGGAAGTGCTGCAGCCATGGACCACTGACCGTGCGGCCATCCTGCACACACTGAGGAAGCGGCTGTCTTCAGGAAAGCGCGCTCGTTTCTCCGAAGCAGTGGCCCGCGCGGCCGAGGTGCTGAAGGAACGACCGGAAGGAACGCGTCACGTAGTTTTCATCACCGACGGCGTGGATACTCCAGGCGGCAAAATTGATCGCTCTCAGGCGTTTAAGAAGTTGGCATCGTCGCGGGCCACGGTCCACATCATTAGCTACACGGAATTTGTCAGGCAAGTGAAAGAGGAAAACCGCAAGCTCAATACGAGACAGATGCCGAATCAATCCGATCCAATCCGGACCATGGATCCAACGCAACCCCCGGGCACTACGCGCAGTCCGTCGTTCGGTGTCGGTGTGCGATTCGATCCGCCTATGAGGCGTCAACGCAAAGCGTATGAGGCTCAACTAAAAAACAGCCAACGAATCTTGACTGAACTGGCCGACGAAACCGGTGGGCGAATTTACCTCCCGATAACCGACGCCCAGATGGTGGCCCAGGCGCGAGATGCGGCAAAGGAAATTGGTTCAGAGTACGTCGTGACCTACCGCCCGAAAAGGCCGTTGGCGAATGCTAAGCAGGGCGAATACCGAAACATTGAAGTGGCGCCCAGGCGAACCGGCTTGACGCTTCGTTCACGCCGCGGGTACGTCGTCCCGGAACCGTCCTCTCAAAACTAAAAGGAGCGCCAGCTATCGCTAGCGCTCCCGATTAATGTCCGACATGCGTCAGCTTGCCGGGTGAGTCCGCACCGAGTGCCCTTTTAGAGACCGCGACATCTGAAGCATGTCGCACCAGCGTCCTAAGGCGCTGCTACCTCAAGCTGCGATTCCAACATTTCCACCATGCGGCGCACTTCCAGTTCATCATCTTTGGGCATCAATGAACGAGCGTGCAATTCTTCCCAATCCGACTGCGGGACACGATGAAAAGCTTCTACGACTTTAGGATCAAACTGTTTACCGGCCCATGCATCGAGCTCCTTCGCGGCATCAGCATACGGTTTACCTTTGCGATACACGCGGTCACTTGTCATCGCGTCGAAGGCGTCGGCCACCGAAAAGATGCGGGCGCATAAGTCGATCTCTTCATCCTTGAGACCAAGCGGATAACCCGAGCCGTCCCACTTCTCGTGATGCTGGGCCACGACCCGCGCGGCTCCCGACAGAAATTCGATGCCTTTCAAAATCTGCTGACCGTGGGTCGGATGTTCACGCATCAGCACCCATTCCTCTTCCGTTAACTTGGCAGGTTTACGGAGAATCAAATCCGGCACACCGATCTTTCCGATGTCGTGCAGCAACGATCCAAACTCGAGCGATTTCATACGCGCGGCATCCAAGCCATACTCGCGGCCAAGCCGCAGGCTATAGCTGACGACCCTTTCCGAGTGACCATGTGTCTCGAGGTCCCTGGTTTCAAGTGCGGCAGTCAACGCCTTCAACGTTGAGCGATAAGCATCTTCCAGCGAGTTGAGCGTCTGATCCAGCTCGGCAGTTCGTTGCTCGACCAGTTCCTCCAGATGGTTTTCATAACGCTGCTTGGCAACAATAAGATCCTGGTGTTCAAGCGCCCGTGTCACCACGGCTTCAACCTGGCGCAGATCGAACGGCTTCATCACGTAGTCAAATGCTCCCAGTCGCAGCGCCCCGATGGCGCTCTCGACTGTTTGCATACCACTGATCATCACGACCACCGTATTTGGTGACAAACGCTTAACGTACGGAATCATGTCCAGTCCGCTCATACCGGGCATGGTTATGTCGCTGATAACGAGCTCAAACTCGCGACTCTTCAGTGTCTCGATCGCCAGTTCAGCTGATCCCGCCGCCTGGCATTCGTAATCACCTGAAAAAAGGTCTGTCAGGATGGCCGTTATCTCCGGCTCATCGTCGACGACAAGAATGCGTGGTCGCGCGCTAGTTAACATCGTGTTGGTAGCTCCTGGGGATGTGTTTGACCGTGGAACCGGGAAGGGATTGTTGAGGGTACGCCCTCGTGGAACGGGCTAGATTCTACATACTTTCAAGAATTGTGGCAAACATGTTTTTACACGGGGTTAAGTCACTGACGCAGAAGAAGTTGATGCGAGGGATTGGCATGCAAAAGAACGCGCATTTCCAGCATTTGTCAGACGAAATACGCGCGTTGAAAAGTAGTTCCTAATACCGAGCGGAGAGTGTCGTTTTTGAATTCCAAAATGTAATGGCAGCACCACGCGCCACCGGTTCGGCAAAAAAGAGGGCGAGTCTTACGATGAGACTCGCCCCTCCTAACGATCGTAATCTCTGGTCCCGTTAGAATGTGAGCGTCAGCTTACCGGAACCGATCATGGTCGTACCGTAGTCCAGCGTGCCCGTGCCCACCGCCCTGCGGCTCTTATTTTTGCCTTCCCAAACAGTCAGACTGGTTGAGGAAACACTGATGATATCGGCGCGGCCTTCTGGGGTCAGGCGGTACGTGACCGTACCGGTGTTGATGGAACCAGACGTGGAGACGGTTTTACGTCCGGAGGGCTGGTTTACAACAAAACTACTGTATGGCGAAACAATGAGTCCGCCGTAGATTCCGTTCGCCGCGTCTACGACGCCAATGCTCCGGAAAGTTAGTGAAAGAGTAAAGATACCGCCGGCCGTGCCGGTGGCCTGGCCCGCGACGAGGCCTCCGTAATACATGGTTCCGCCAGCGGGATCGAAGCCTGGTGAAGCTGGGGTCATGGTGTCACCCGCGCTCAGCGAAAAAGTGCGCGTCGTCTGAGCCATTGCTGAGCTGGTGAGCGTGAAAACAATCGCGGCCGAAAACACAGCCGCAAACAAACGCCGTTTCATTTCGATACTACTCCTTGTTCGTAAAGCACGGCCGCCACGAGACGCCCGCGCGGTGTTTAAATTTGGGCAATGGTAGAAGTTTTGCGAGGTTTCGCAGGTTTGGCTACCAGCCAGTGATGGGCTTGGAGGCTAACCAGCGTCCGAAACCCGAAACAAAAGGTTACCGCACGCTGATCTTTGAAGGCCACGCCCGAAAATCGAAGTTGGACGGCGAAAGCGTCAAGAAGGTTGGCTTAAAAAGGAAATTTCTTTACGAAATGCAGAGCACGCTCGAACAATGAGGTTTTGGTGCCGGAGGTCGGACTCGAACCGACATGAGTGTGACCTCGCCAGATTTTGAGTCTGGTGCGTATACCAATTTCGCCACTCCGGCATTCGGGAGAGAAATAATAAAGGCAGAACGGTTCGCTAGGCAAACGCACCCCAGGACCGTGCAGTGAAGAGATTTATTTCGTGCGATTTCGTGAAGCGACTGTTCGTTCGCGAGGAAAGCGATCCACGAATTACACGAACCAACACGAAAAATCTTAATTGAATTGCCTAACGTGGGGCAATGGAAACGGGATTCACCTCCGCGACAGAATGCCCGTTACCTTCGGGGTAGTAATTGTTCTTGTAGTTGTAGTGGTAGTAGTAATAGTCGCTGGACCGAACGTCGGCTTTGTTCAATACCACGCCGATAATCTTCGATCCTACTTCGTGCAACATCTGCCGCGTACGTCGCACTACTTGCCGCGAAGTCCGGCCTCCATGGACCACCAAAATCACTCCGTCCACCAGTAATGAGATCAACACCCCATCGGTAAACGATGAGATAGGTGGCGAATCTACCACTACGTACGTGAACCGTTTACCCACGATGTCCAATAAGCGGCGCATCTGTCCCGAACCCAGCAGTTCTGCCGGATTGGGTGGAATTATTCCGGAACTCAACAGGTAAACGTTAGAGTCTTCATATTGCCTGATCATCGAGAAGATATCGGCTTCGGCCACATCGCTTGAGAGGATCGCGCTGAGGCCGACAGTGTTCGGCACACCAAACACATCATGCAAACGTGGGCGGCGCATATCGGCGTCAATCACAAGCACACTCGCACCGGTCTGCGCCAAAACAGTCGCAGTGTTAACCACTGTGGTCGTTTTACCCTCGGACGGAACACTCGATGTAACCAGTAGAAACTTCGGCGAACGACCGGGCGTCGAAAGCAGAATGGACGTGCGCAAATGTTTATACACCTCAGCCTGCAGGCTGGGTCCGCTCGCATTAATCAACAATTCAGGTCCACTGCCATTGCCATTCGACTTTTGCAGCGCCCTGGTAATTGGCAACAACCGTTGCGCGGTTCTGCCTACGATTGGAATGATGGCCAACGACGGCAAGCGCAGTCCGCTTTCGATGTCGCCAGCGGTTTTCACCGTGTCGTCGAGGTATTCCAGAAACAACGCCAAACCGACGCCCGCGGCCAACGAAAGCATTACCGCCAGAAACACTGTTTGCGTGCGGCGCGGCCCAATCGCGCCCTTGGGTATAGCCGCATAGTCCACCACGTGGATGTTGTTTGGCGTACCCGCCATACTCACGTCGTTTTCTTTGGAGCGCTGCATCAACCCTTCGAGCAGTCCTTTGTTCGTTTCAATTTCCTGCTTGAGGATGTTGTAGTTGATGGCTGCCTGGTTTTGGGCAACAGTTTCCGCCCGCTGTTTATTAAAGGACTCACGCAAAGTCTTCTCACGGTCGAGGGCCTTGCGGTAATCGCTTTGCAACGTCACCGAGATGATCTGCTTGGCGCCGGCGCGTGACTCTTCCAACTGCTTCTCGATCACGGCAATCTGCTGGCTCACCTCTTTTACTTCGGGTGATTCTTCGGTGTCAGTCAAAAGCAGCTGCGCGCGCTTTTGTTTCAACTCGGCAAGACGTCCTTTGGAGTCAGCGATATGCTTGTCATTCGTTTCTGCGGTAGCTTCGGCGACGCCCGGCATCAGGCTCGCGCGGTAAGTCGCTTCGGCCAACCCGCGCTGGTTCTCAGCGACCAACAACTCTCTATTCAAACCGGCGAGACGCTCGACCACTGTGTTCTGGCTGGCATCGAGCGAAAGTATTTGATGTCCCTGAGCGTAGTTGACCAGTTGTTCTTCACCGTTACGAATCTGCGCCTGCAGTTCGGCTATGCGCTTCTGCAAGTATGTACCGGCGATCGAGTTAGTCTTGGTCTTTACCTCGAGGTTCCAAAGTGCAAACGCGTCGGCAGTAGCATTGACGACTTTGGCGGCGACGGCCGGATCGGTATGCGTAGCGCTAATATCGATGAGCCTGGTTTTCTTTACTTGAAGGATCTCCGACATTCCCTGCAGCATGCCGACGTGCGGGGCCAGCCGCTCGATGTCTTCCGCGCTATCGGTATTGAAGTCGGAATTGGCAACCACCAGCGGGGTATTTTCAGAGGCTACCTTCGCGGTTTTTTCGGGTTGAAGGTCGGGGGCTGCAAGACCTGCCATTCGTTTCAGGTTCTGCCATGTGGAACGGTTCGGAACGCGTGAATCGAAAAAGGTTTGGTTGTGTTCCAAATCCAGAGTTCTGGCTACACGGCGTAGCAGGGTGGGACTGGAAAGTATTTGCACCTGAGTATTGAAATACTCGGGATCCATGTAGTTGTCGACGAAATATGATCCGCCTTTCGACGCACCCATGGCCGGACTATGACTCTCCGAGTCGACTTGTACGCGCGAAGTCGCTTGATAGATGTCTGGCTGTCGTGCCTGGCGAAGGGCGGCGATTGCTGACACGATCAAGGCCAGACCGATGATCAACCACAAACGCTTACGAATGGTGCCCCAGTAGTCGCGCAAGTGCATTTCACCTTCGGGGGCAGCTTCTTCACCATAGGCAACGATAGGCGGGGGGTCGTAACTATTCCGTGCGTGATTGTTTGGTTCGACGGCGGTGCTCTTGAGAATCACTTCGAGAGCTTTTGATAGATCCGTTGGTTCTTTCATAAAAACTTAATTTCGGGGTGCTGAATTATAAGTGCTGAGCAAGAAGTGCTGAGTAATGCGTACTGCGTATTGAGTGATAAGCGTAACTCATCACTCCGCACTCATTACGCATCACTGCTTTATCCCCTTACCTTATTCTCATCGCGGGATCCCCGAGCAGTATCCATGTGCGCCGCACGTCCAGGTCGGTGGTTGCGGCCTTCGCTCCTCTGGTGGCCTCACCAAGTCGAACAGGTTGGCCACTGAACAGTAAGCGATAAAACTCGGAGCTTAATGCAAACTGCGGATCGGGAACGGTGAAGCCTGAAGACGCCCAGACGGCCACCGCACCACCGTTCGGCGCCTTCAACGCCGACTCAGCCAGACTGTCAACATAGGCATCACTTGCATATCCATTGAGACAGGTCATCATCAGGTACAACGACAAACGGTTGGTGTTTGTCAGACTGGTCGCCAAATCGTTGTCCAATAATGCTTCGCCAGTCCAAACACCTACAGACCCGTGACCGTAATAGTTGACCAGCGTTGGTCCGGCGTTCAACGCGTCTATTACTTGCCCACGCATCACATCATCATTACCAACCTGTGCCCGATTGATCGACTGCACGACCAAAGTGCGCGGCAGCAATGCTTTCGTTTGCGCGTTCTTCGACTCGAAGCCGTTATCCGCGACCAATAGCGCACCACGCAAAGGACGGTTCAATTCTCTTTCCTGCTCGTACGCCACGATTTTCGAGACCATGAGATCAATTTGCGGGACGGAGCGGCCAGGCAGACGGCCGATAGCCATGCTCGGCAGACCAAACCCGGCGAAGTCAGCAAACCAATCGTCCGAGCTGGTCTCCTGGTCAACCGTGTCAATCAATTTCGTCGGTACGAAATCGTTTGGTCCCTGTTGCAGGTGATCACGCGGATCCCAACTGCTGTCGCCCACCAACAGCACAAACCGCGGCTTTCGTTGCCAAGCAGTGTGCGCTACTGCGAGGAAACTCTTGATCGCATCGGGCGTATGGGCGCCAAAGCTAAACTCATCGTAAACGTCTTCAACATCTACGACTGAAACAACCAGTCCCTGGCTGCGTCTGAGTGCTGCCAGAGGTTCTATCGCTTGTTTGAATTCCTTGTGGGTAATGATCAACATGTCGGCGCCATTGGCAGCGTCGCTGAATGTTGATGGTCTATTCGTCGTGATCGATGCCGGGTGTCCACTTAGATCATCCGTGAAGGCAATTAATTCCCTGAAGCCGTTGCCGGGTACCTGAATAATCGCCGTATAAGCTCCATCTCGTAACGACGACAAAGCAGAATGTTGCGTCGGCGAATCGGGATTGGTCACGTCGATAACTCTGACGTTCGGCGTACTAAACCCGCCCACGCTGACGGCCTGTCCACCCGGGGCGGTAAACCTAAGCGAGTTGGCATCGGCCCGATAACGGTGCGGATAACTCAATCTTACCCAGTCAATCAAACTGATATCAGCCGGACCGTTACTACTTTGAAGTGAAACGACGTTATTCCCGTTTTGCAGCAAAGCGAGGGGTACGGGGAACTTGCGAATCGGATGTTGCCGCCCGTTAAAGCTAACTGTACCGACAGTTGTTCCATTGATCTTGACGGTTACGGAGTGATTACTCTTCGTCAATCCCTGCAAAGCAATTTCGAGTTCGGGATGTGACGTTGGCACACTGTCGAGATTATTCACCGGCAATATCTGTTCGACTGTGGCAAAGCTGTCTACCAGCGGGCCGAAGATGTTCTCAGCGTCGCCATTCAAGAGGCTGGAGAAGTAAATTATCTTCTCGCGACGCTCAACCGTAAGTTTGAAACTGCGCAACGCGGAATCGGTTTCCCCGTTGGTGGTTTTGAGTTTGCCACGACGGGCAATCATGCGCTTACCGAAAGTACCGCCCTTGACCAGCCAATAGGTGCGCGTCTCGGTCGTCGGCGTATCCAACGGCACTCCATAAAACTCCAGCGTATCGTTGTTATTCAACCGCGCGCCTTCGCTGCTGAGACTAATCGGGACCTCAACACCGTCAACGTACAACTGCCACATGCGCGCGTCGGTGGATGGGTCGAATCCGGCGCCAACTAACTCAGCCTGTGTGATTCGACACCAGCCGCGATTGCGCACCTGAATCTTTACTGCGTTGCCGGCGGCAATTGCCTGTTGCGTCAGAAGTGCGGCGGTGGCCGGGACCACGTGACTTTCGCCGGTGCCGCCACCCGTTTCCGTGGGCCACGTCGAAAGCCTTTCGTCTGAAGAGTTTCCCGATGCTAATTCGTGCAGCATCCTGGCCCGTGGCGCTCGCGCACGTCGCCGGTGACCAATTCCGTGCGACGGGTAAACTGGTCCTACTAAGTCGGTGGCGCCACTCAGGTCAACAGCCTCGAGGTGATACGTCGCATCTGGCGAATCATTACGATCAAACCAGCTATACGAATAACCAGCGGTCATCCGGTTTCCTGGTCCAACCTTGAGTGCTGAGCCAGCCACGATGCCCGGTGTCACGAGGGTGCGTTTACCGTTCTGCTCGCGATAGATGTGATAGCCAAGATTATCTACTTCGTAACCACTCTCCCACGTGAGTTCGACACCATCCTCGAAGCGCACAGCATTAAACCGCGTGAGCTTCACGGCAGAGGCGCCCACCGTCTCTCCCAGCGTCCAGTCGGAGAAATGATCGACGCCGGTTACTGTGGCCGTGTTTAGTCCGGTATCCACGGTTGTCGCGGCGAAGTAAGCAGCTGCCCCGTACTCGACACGAATCACTTTATAAAACGCTTCGCTGCCATCGACGTCTGCGTCGAGGTAAGTAAATTCAATATCCGTAGTGAGACTGCCGCGGTTGAGCGTGATGGTCCAATACTCGTCGAGCGAAGTAGCGTCCGTCACAGGCGTGACAGTACCGTTGACGGCCGTAATAGTGACGTCGGCTGTGCCCGTCGCATTATTAAACTCGACCGGCGTGTAACCCGTGACCTTGCCGAGAGCAAAAACGTAAGTACCTGCAGGAACTGTCGGTCTACGGATGGCGCCGATGATGTAGCCAGGGACCGACGAGAAGTTTGGCACGATCGTGCCATTGTCTGTGACCAGGCCATCAGCGCTTAGTCCCATTTGGACCAGGCGGCTGAGATTTAAAGTAGTACCCGCGCCAACTGTAGCGTTGCTGCCGAAGAAAATGCTGCGGCTATTCGCAATGTTGCCGAATGTTTGAGTGCCACCGCTGTTGATTTGAATCCCGCCCGTTCCCGCTGTCAGGCTGACATCGGCCAACGTTCCACCAAGCCCCGTGTTGGCGCTCGTAATGTTGCCAAGGACATTGACCGCGCTGGCGCCGGACCCGGTGAACGTCAAGGACGAATCATCCGAGCCGCTACTGTTGATGACTAAAGTGTTGAACGTAAAATTCCCGGTGCCGCTGTCGGAGACGTCGACTGCAGTGCTCGAGTTACCGATGACTAAATTGGCGTAAGTGCGACCGCTGGCTTGGAAGCCGGTACTAGTCAGCCAGTCAGCTTCGCTGCCGGTTTGAAACACTGTCACTGCCGGATTCGCGGCGGAGCCAAACGGACTGTCTCCCGCGTTGTGGAAGTAAGCGGAGCCGCTTTCAAACTGGATTGAGCTGGTGGTGCCATTCGTTCCGCCGCCACCCGGGCCAAACGGATTACCGGTAAATCCGGTGGTCGTCATAAAGATTGCACCGCTGTGGAACAACGCGGCGCTGGCCGCGTTGCCTCGCAGACGGTGAGCTCCGTCCTGGAAAATGATCTGTCCGTTGATGCCGGCCGTGGATCCAGAGGCGATGTTCAGTATCAGAGCATTAGCGGTTGAAAGCGTCAGCACACTTCCGCTTGGCACTGACAAATCGGTTCCGGTCGTGCCGGATATGGTTAACACGTTATTCGCAGCGCCTGCTTGTAAATTCAGATCCGCACCGTTGATCAGGCGTAGTGCGGCGATTTCCTGCGTGGGAACGTTGGTGATTGTCGGGGCGGGTGTACTCGTTCCGTCAATGATGAGGACGTCGGCGACGTTTGAAGTTGTGCGTGCCGGCGTCCAATTTGCCGCGACGATCCAGCTCCCTAACACTCCGCCGTTCCAGGTGTAGACGGCGCTCGTGCACGCGATAAACGTCCATGTAACCGCGTTGTTGCCGTTGTTTGTTCCACTTTGGACGACAACGGTTCCTGCCATGTCTTCTACCGTGACATCGCTCAAGACAAGCGTTCCTGTATTGGTCCAGGTCCGTTGCCCGGCAACATTCGAACTAATCAAAATATCGTCAGCGTCACCGCACGGCGAGCCGAGAGCGCTAAACAGGATCGTCCCAGCGTTGGATACATTGCCGGCAAGCGTCAAATCTCCGGTGCCGAAGTTTCTGAAGGTACCACCGCCGCCGATCGTAACTGTATTGGATTGAAGATTTGAGGACGCTCCCTGATCAAAAACTCCCTGATTGATATTAAGAGCTGACGTCACGGTCGTCAGTGCGGAGGAAGTTAATGAGACCACGTCACTACCGATGCCGGCATTGGCAATCGTAAGGGCAAGAAATGTGTTTGCTGACGCGCCCCCAATGCTTTGATTGGTCGTGCCGTTAAAGGCAACACTACCTGCTGAGTGTGTGAAGGTGCCGTTGTTGGTCCAATTGCCTCCAACAGCCAATGCGTTTAGACCGGCCAACGCAAGAGTCGCTCCTGCGTTGATAGTGAGATGGCCATCAAGCGTACGCGTAGCTGACTTGGTAAAAGTCTTCGTTCCTGCATTGGTGATGATGAGGTTGTTGTAGTTGCGATCAAAAACTGCTTGTGCGGTAGCGCGATAGTACTCAACACTTCCAGTTGTATCGACACTAACCGTGGTGATTGCCGTTCCATTGTTTTCCAAAGAGGAATTATTAACTGGCCCAATACCGAGCGAATCAACAGTTCGGATCAAACCATTGGCACCCATTGTTATCGTACTGGTACCAGTGGAGTTATCTAACTGACCTGAGTCGTTGCTGAAATCCAGCGTTCCGTTAACCGTAACTACAGCACTCATCAGTGTGATTACGAAAGAAGAGACATCTAAGAAGGCACCCGTATTGATATTCAAATTGTCAGTGACTATGAAGCCCGTGGTACCCGCAGGCGTCTTTGAATTGGTACCGGCGATAGTCAGATTGGTGTAAGTGGTATTTTGAACAGTCTGCGTTCCACCTGAATAAATTACAGTCGCACCGGCGCCGTCAAAATCAAGGATTTCGCTTCCCAAGCCGTTAAGACTGATGGGTGTACTACCCGCTAGATTGAGTGTTCCTGTTTCTAGTCCCGTATCGAGACTCAAGGTGGCATCCGCATCGTTATCATCAATGTCGCTATCCAACGTCGCCGTGCCTGCAATACTTACCGTGCCTATTTCGATAAGGAAGAGCGCATGATTTTCGTTATTCACCGTATCTTCCGCATTAATGAAGACGTTATCGGAAACGGTGAAATTCGATATCGTCGAGGTGAAAGTGACGAGTATGTTGTCGACGGTAATTGCCGTCACATTTCCACCCACGGTTACAGAATCACAGTTTATCGTGCCGGTACCCGCAACACTTGCAGACGAACTAACCGAGCCAGAATTCTCCAGTGTGATTGCACTCGTCACAAGCAAAGTGACACCAGCGTTAACGGTCAACGTCCTGGTTGCGCCAGCACTGAAAGTAATAGAGTTTATTACTGTGTCTGTTGTAACCGTGATGTTGTGTCCTGGTGCGATGATCACATCATCGCCCGCTGTAGGAATGAAGCCGCCGGGCCAGGGTGCGTTCGGCGTCGTTGAACTCCAGTTTCCGCTACCCGCCGACGTCACCGTCACCGCCATCGACACTGAAGCACTCACCAAAACGAACAGCATTGAGACGGTCGCATAAACCACAACGTTGGCGACAAACCTCGCTCGTACTTTGCGGATTGGTCCAACGTCGGACCGCGTTGATGTGTGCAGGTGATGGGAGTTTGTTGTTTGTGAGTTCACTGAGTTGTCCTCATCGTGGGCAGCGCTTCCATGAGCGAAGGTTGAACAAACTGTCAGCTGGTGCTGGTCTAGGCGCAACGGTTACCACCAGGCGGGCATCCGCTTAAGCCCGACGTGCAAACGCCATTGCAACACTCGGACGCCGTATTACAAGGTTTGCATCTTGCGCCGCACGACACAGCAGCTTCCACTGCCGTCGGCACAGTCATCGATGCAATCAGCGGCAATGCGATGGCCGCCCCGAGTCCGATGCGCCTTACTGCTTCACGACGTGACATGCCGGTCTTCGGAAACCATTCCGCCGGCGCATTCGGTTCTACCAATAGATGTGAGCGACGGAGTTCCTCGAGGCCGAGTAGGACCACCTGATCGTCAACCGTAGTGCCTTCTTGATGCGGGAGCGAAGCCGCAATTTCGCTGATGGTGGTGCGGCCGTCGCAGTATCTCCAAATATTGGCGGCCAGGGAGTTGAGACAGTGTGCTTTGTCGCGTTCGAGATCGTATACCAGCACCTCGCCTTCAACGTCTCTAACGATGATTCCGTCCCGGCGAGCTTCAGGGAGGAATCGGGTCGTATTGGTTTTCATGCAGACTCCTGTTTGTTAAGACATTTTGAATCTACTTAAAGATGGCTGGATCAGGACTTACTTAATCTGAGCGACAAAAATCGGTCAAGGGTCAGTGGAGGGAGGGCGGTTTTCAGTTGATGCTGAAAATGTTGTAAGGCTGGTTGGAGTACGAAACGCTACCGCTGAGATGTGTTAGTTTTCCGGCCATCGTTTTTCCATCAGACGAACTTCCTCAAACACGCGCAAGACTTCGGAGTGCAGCGGCTCGACGCCGCACTCCAAAGTCTTGTGCGTCCCTAAAGAGGTTCGTCTGATGCGAACGACCCCTGACTAAAGTTATTGATTTTGTAGTCGCTGAGTTTGAATGGCGGTGTAAGGAAACATTGGTGAGTGCGACTGAACCTGCTGCTTGCCGTTTTTGTGGTGAGTAACAGTCCAATAGTAGTGACGATTAGACATCGTGACTGAGCAGTCGATTACGGCAGGCCCCTCTTCCAGCGGCTGAAGCGGTAAACAAATCGGCGTCCAGCTCCGCGTATCAGGGAATGTGCGCAGCGATACTCCCTTGGTTAACAGAACCTCGGCCCACAGGACCAGGCAATTCAAAAGGCTTGCGTCTTTAAGTTTCCAACTACAAGTCATCTGGGAAAGTGCCGGAAGCTCCCGGACGGTTTGCAAATCAACGTGGGTAAGCGTCGCTGGCTTTCCCAGCAGTTCCACCCTGGTCGAATCATTAATGTTCTTGGGAATATCAAGATTCAGTAATTCCAGATACCGGTAATCCAATTTCAGCCCCGCCGGAAAAGATTCGTCAGCTTTTGTTAAGTGCGCGGGAGCGGCGACTGCCGCAATCGCCTGTGGAATTACCACCCCGGTCTTTTTGAGAAACCGCTTCCTGGCGTCGATTATGATCGGCACTATCCCTTCGTCGAACGCTTCATTGCCGACGGTTTCCGTAATGATTACATCAAACTTTCCGGAGACTTTTACCTGCCGGGAATCTCCTGTCACGATCTCTATTCGATCACTGACTCCATTCCTGGCGGCCAACTTTCGAATAATGGGTCTCAGCATTTCGTCCTGTTCAATCGCCACAACTCGCAAAGCCCCGAGCCTGGCCGCGGCAATGGCCCATAGACCAGTGCCGGAACCGATATCCATTACACTCGAGTTTTTTCGCACATGTCTCTTTAACGCTTTGTAAAAAGTCCTGTTTCGTACCGCGTCGTCCAGCAGCCCCTCGTGATACGCCAACGTCCGGCGAATGTGATGTAACATTCTTAAGCTTTCATCGTTCTTCTGGCTATCTTCGGTCGCGCTTACAGTTTGTGGATCATTTTTCATTGGAGTATTGAGACCTACAAGCACGAAACATGGCCAACGTCAGCGGACCGTGTCAGCGGTTTGGGACAATGCAGTGAGCTGGATTTCTTTACGCGGATCGGTCAGGAATGGCAGCCGGAGACGGAACACTAGTATCGAAAGGCAGGCGGGTGCCTGGCGCTAAACTCGACGCGAGCCATCTTTAGCTGATGGTGTAGGCGCTCGACCCTTTACTGGCACGTGCCCCCGGCAGTGCAGTTGCTGGTGCCGGCGCACAAGACATTCCGGCCATTAGGTGAACACGGGCAGCCGCTGGGAATACAACCTGGCGTGGCACAGGGTGGAGGGCAAGATCCTTGTGCGAGCGCGGTGGGCGCTGCAATCGAAACAATTACCGGCAGCGCCAACGCGGCGAAACCGACCTTTCTGACCAACTGGCGCCGGCTCATACCGATGAACTGCGCGGGCTTCACGACTGGATGTTCAAGCAAATGGAAGCTTTCCAATTGATCGAGGGCCAACCACACCAGACTCTCATCCACGCTAGTATGCTCTTGCCGCCCAAGCAATTTTGCAACATCAGTGACGGTCGTTTGTCCATCACAATTCTTCCAGACAAATGCCGACGTACTGTTCAGACAATGGGCCTGATCGTTTTCCAAATCGTAAACAAGCGTCTCATCCGGAAGCTCTTTGACGATTAGTTTTTCTGTGCGGGCCTTAGGTAACGTGGTGGTGCGAGCCTTAGTCATGAAGCTTAGTGCCTCCTCTGCGAGCTGCAGATTGGTAAAGAGTCAGTCGATACGAAGCCCTGAAGTTACAGCAGTCTCCTTAAAAAATCAATTACTTCCAGAACTCATGGATCAGTATCAAAATTTTGAACCGAAGCAGGCCCTCCGTTTCTACATACGAAGTTATCAGAGTGCTCAATAAACTGCCGGCGGATTAGTTGCAAAGTGACACAAGAAAATCCGAAGGCTGCAACACCATAAGCGCGCGATGTCCACTTGCTTAATGACTTTTGGCTACATATTCTTCACCGCACACCGCGAGTGGTAGCGAATGACAAGGAGAACAAATCCCCCATGCAACAGTTTTACGAACTCGGCGAGCTAATCGAAAAACGGTGGCGGCGGCAGAACTACGACGAGCGGCAGTTTCCTCAGGTTGCAGCAGACGCGCTCACGGAAGCAGACCTCCCGTCACACGTCGATCCGTGGGACATCATTCGATGGGTTAACACGGCTATCTCATTGCCGGACCAGAAGGATGTGGACGGCAGATTTGGCGATCCCCCTATAACAGTTTTTTCCGGTCCACGGTTTTATATCGACGTGTATTTCTGGTTAGACGGAACCACCAGTATTCACCAACACGCCTTTACTGGCGCCTTCCAGGTGCTCCTCGGATCGAGCATTCACAGTCGCTACAGTTTTCGGGAAGACAGAATTCTCAGCGAACATTTTTCGGTTGGACAAATACAACTGGAGGAAGTCCATCTATTGCAGGTTAAAGACGTGAGACAGATCAATTCGGGAAGACAGTATATTCACTCATTGTTTCACCTTGACCGCCCGTCCGTGACGATCACCGTGAGGACGGACCATACCCCGTCGGCTTCGCCCCAATTCAATTATGCAAAGCCCTACTTTGCCGAGGACCCCTTTTACCGAAATGTGCACACTATTAAGAAACTCCAAACGGTGAGCTTGCTGCTGGGCATGAAACATAAACAAGCCGATGAGATTATCGGCGATCTCGTCACCTCATCGGATTTCCAAACTGCTTATGCTGTCTTAGCGCGCGTTTCAGCTTATTGGACAAACAGTCAGATGGATGAACTGTTTGGCCTGTCGACGGGCGAAGATCGGTTTGCGAGGTTAGTTGAGAAAGCCAGGAGCGTGCACGGCGATTTGGTAGACCTGACGCTGGCGGTTTTTGAAGAACAAAAACGTTTACAACAGATTGTCCACCGCCGCCAAAGCATTACCGGCGAGGAACATCGTTTTTTCCTGGCGCTGCTCTTGAACGTTCCGACCGGCGACAAGATTCTGGAACTAGTAAAACAACGATTTCCGAGCGTGAATCCGGTCGAGAAGGTGCTGGATTGGGTGGAAGAACTCTCTCAAACGAAGGTGCTCGGTTCGAAAGAATCGAATGTGCTCGGCTTGGAGGGCTTCAATGAGAAACACCTGTCGGTACTTGAATTTGCGCTGGAAGGATTGGATGAAGAGGCAGCCTTCGCCAGGATGAAAACATATCCTGGCGAGGCTGACATCAGTAGACAGGAGATCACTAACTTACTCGCGGCCTTGCGCCGTTCGCCGGTGCTAGGCTCGCTGCTCGCGAATTCGTAAGCGTACCTTAAGTCGGTTTACATACCGGATTACCCGCTTCGAACCCGAGCGGCTTACAAACTTTGTTTGGTGGTGGTCCCACGCACGGATCGGTTGAATCTTCCTCACAACAACCGGATCCACATTCGTTTGGATTGTTGCAGCACTCGCCCAGCGATATCAGCGAGCCGGCCGCATGCGCAGTGGGCGCGACGATGGTGGTGATGAGCGGTAACGCAATTGCGATCGAACCTAAAACTCGGACAGCATGGCGTCGCGATATTCCGCCATCCAATAAGGCAGAATGAACTTTTGTATCTAACAGCTTGAACTTTTCAAGTTGTTCAAGCGCGAGCCAAACCACCTTGTCATCAACAGGTGTATTCGCCGATTTTCCCAACCGCTGAGCAATTTCCTGAACACTCGTCCGGCCATCGCAGTGTTTCCACACTTGTGCGGCGGTCTGATTCAAGCAATGGGCTTCATCAGTTTCGAGATCGTAAATTAAAGTCTCATCGTCGACTTCCTTGACGACTAAAGACGCCTTTCGGGCGAGGGGCAATACTTTCATGATCGGGGCCTCCAACAAATTAAACTTACGCAACGACTTACGCTAACGCGCGCCGGATGCGGGGAGCATTTGTGAGTGTCGTGTTCGAGTTAATGCGTTTCATACGTTCGGTTTGCATAAAACCAAAATGATAATTCGGTCGAACTCAACCGACGACTAAAGATTCCTGTCTCGCAAGAGGGTGAACATCGTTCGTATTTGCCTCGGAGAGTTTCGGAATAAAGGAGTCAGATCAACAAAAGCGCGGGCAAAGCGGCTCGAGTCTTTCGTGGCTCAGGTGCTGGTTTGGCGGAAAGTTTACCAGCATTGAGTAAAGTGTCAATAGAATACTGGTTCCTTCTTATGTGGTGGACCACTCGTCCCCTGGTCCATTAAACAACGTTGACCGTTCGAATCGTAGATTGCTATCTTGCGCCACCGCGAAAATCTTTAATAGATCAACTGATCAACAATGTTGTCACGCAACCGTAGCAAGGAGTCTTTCAACGAAGACACGAAATTACGACCGCCGCTGAAATGGGCTGGAGGAAAACGTTGGCTGGTTCCCTACCTGGTTCCAATCTGGGAGAAGCACCGCGGCCGCCGGTTCGTTGAACCCTTCTGCGGTGGTCTATCGGTCCCACTTGCTCTGCGCCCGGAGCGGGCACTCTTGAACGATATCAATCCGCACCTTATCAATTTCTATTCACACCTAAAGCGCGGTCTACCTTTGACCTTCGAGATGCGCAACGATCGAAAACTCTTCTATCAATATCGAACGCGCTTCAATCAATTAATCGACGAGGGCGAATGGAAAACATCCGAGGGCGCCCAGTTGTTCTATTATCTGAATCGCACCTGCTTCAATGGTCTGTGTCGCTTTAACCAAAGCGGCGAATTTAATGTTCCGTTTGGCAGACACAACTCGATCGTATACGACCGGGACTTTTCGGCGCTTAAGAACGTTTTCAAACAGTGGAAATTCTCGAGTTGTGACATCATGTCACTACCGATCGAGCCTGATGATTTCGTCTATGCTGATCCGCCTTACGATGTAGAGTTCACTACCTACAGCCCCGGCGGATTCACCTGGGAAGACCAGGTCCGTACTGCGGAGTGGTTGGCAAAACACAAAGGCCCGGTGTTGCTGTCAAACCAGGCGACCAAACGAATTGTCAGGTTGTATAAAAAACTTGGTTTCCAAGTGCGATATCTTAAGGCGCCGCGACGGATCAGTTGCACAGGAGATCGGACTGCAGCGAAGGAAGTACTCGCCTGGAAGATCTAGGACCTGTAGTTTCGTGTATTTCGTGGATCGCTTTATAACGACGAAAAAGCGATCCACGAACAACACGTACAACATGAAATACTTTAGGAGTCGCCATGTCATCAACTTTCATCCGAGCAACTTTATGCGCATTGACATTCTTAACGGTCGTAAGCTCGGTTTCCTTTGCCCAGGACACAAACACCACCAAAGCGCTGCACGCACTGTTTGATCGCGAGTGGCAATATGATCTGGAACAGAATCCCACGCGCGCTTCGCAACTCGGCGACCGGCGCTGGAATGATCTTTGGCCTGATCGCACCCTCGCCGCGATCCAACGCAGCCACGAGCACCAGGTTCAAATCCTGAAGGAGCTCGCCCAGATCGATCGCAGCAAACTATCCGCCGCCGATCAGCTGAACTACGATTTATTCAAAAAAGATTATGAGATGGACATCGAGGCGCACCAGTATCGCTGGTACCTCGTGCCGCTTAATCAACGTGGCGGTATCCAAACGCAGAATGAGCTTGCCGACTCCCTGCGCTTTGTGACCGTAAAAGATTATGAAGACTGGATTGCGCGGCTGAATTCATTTCCGGCGTATATGGACCAGACGATTGCGCTGATGCGTGAAGGCTCGAAAGCGCGCATGGTGCTGCCGAAAGTAATCATGCAGCGCGTGCCCGCTCAGATTGAAAAGCAACTAGTGACGAAGCCGGAAGACAGTCCGTTCTACAAACCGTTCAAACGTTACCCGGCAACTATTTCTTCCGCTGACCAGCAGCGTCTGTCACGCGCTGCTGCAACGGCCATCTCAGCGCAAATCATTCCTTCATACCGGCGCTTTCATAAATTTTTTGTAGACGAGTATCTGCCGGCGACGTTCGATGAAGTGGGTGCGTGGCAGATGCCGCAGGGCGAAGCAATGTATGAGTTCCTCACGCGCAGATTTACTACCACTAACACCACACCCCGTGAGGTTCATGAGCGAGGGTTGAGTGAGGTCAAACGTATCCGTGCTGCCATGCACGAGGTGATGAACAAGGTCGGCTTCAAAGGAACGCTTCCCGAATTCTTCAATTTTCTAAGGACCGACAAACAGTTCTATTACGACAAGCCTGAAGATTTATTGGCAGCTTATGAGGCAATGTCGAAGCGGATCGATCCGCACCTGGTGAAGGTTTTCAAGACCCTGCCCCGCATGCCTTATGGCGTTGAAGTCATTCCCGCTGCTTCGGCTCCAGATACTACGACAGCCTATTACAGGCAGCCCGCGGCTGATGGGTCGCGCGCCGGAACCTATTTCGTCAACCTGTATAAGCCGGAGTCGCGTCCGAAGTGGGAGATGATGGCGTTGTCGCTTCACGAAGCGGTGCCGGGTCATCATCTACAAATTGCTTTGGCCCAGGAGTTAGGCGACATCCCAAACTTTCGACGCTTCGGCGGCTACACGGCGTTTGTTGAAGGTTGGGGTTTGTACGCGGAATCGTTAGGCGAAGACATGGGGTTGTACGACGATCCCTACGCGAAGTTTGGTCAACTGACTTACGAGATGTGGCGCGCAGTGCGTTTGGTAGTCGACACTGGAATGCATCAGATGAAATGGACCCGCAAACAGGCAATCGACTACTTCATGGAGAATGCGCCGAAGGCCGAGTTGGACATTATCAATGAAGTAGATCGTTACATTGCGTGGCCGGGCCAGGCACTCGCTTACAAAACCGGCGAGCTCAAAATTAAAGAACTGCGCGCGCGAGCAAAGAGCGAGTTGGGGGAAAAGTTTGAAGTGCGCGAGTTTCACGACGTGGTGCTCGGCTCGGGCGCGGTACCGCTGGATGTGCTTGAACGCCTCGTAGTTGACTGGATTGCGAGTAAGAAGTAATTCGCTTTGGAAGTGAGGTCAGTACCACCTGCGGTAGCGGGTGGGTGGTCCACAGCCACTCGACCCACCCGCTACCGCAGGTGGTACTGACCTCATACCCGCATCACACGAAACACACTAAACGACATCACTAATGCGAGCACAACGATCATGGTTGCCGGATTTAATTTATGCTGACGGCAAATTTCACACCGGTCGTCCATTAGGCTGCGACGATGCCGGAAACATCGCGTCAGGCTCGCCGAAAATTAGTCAATCATCCCAACTCAAAAATCGCGCCATTTTTCCCGGACTGGTCAACGCACATTCTCACGCGTTTCAGCGAGTAATCCGCGGCCGCACTGAATACCGGACGAGCGAAAATAAAGCCTCGTTTTGGACGTGGCGCGAAATGATGTACAGCGCCGCCGAGCGACTGGCGCCGGAGGACGTGTATGACGCGTCGCGGATGGCCTTTCTGGAAATGGCGCTTAGCGGAATCACTTCGGTCGGTGAGTTTCACTACTTACATCATGGTGCCGATGGACGGCCCTACGACGATCCAAATAGGTTGGCTAAAGAAGTTGTACGAGCTGCAGGGGACGTCGGGTTGCGCATTGCGCTGCTTCGCGTGGCGTATGCGCGATCTGGTTTTGAGACCGAATCAAATCCACGACAAAAACGTTTCATTGAAGCGAATGCCGAAACGTATTTGAAGAACCTGGGACAGTTGATTGCCGACCTTGGTGCGTCTCGCACTGCATGGGCCGGCGCCGCGCCGCACAGTGTTCGTGCTGTGCCGTTAGATTACCTGCGTGCTGTCGTCGAGTTTGGCAAAAACAAGAAGTTGCGTATCCACATGCACGTTGCGGAACAGCCGGCTGAAGTTGCTGCGTGCATTGCTGAATATGGCCGGTCGCCGGTCGCTTTGCTGGCTACTGAGGGTTTACTAAATGAACGCTTCACCGCAGTGCACGCGATTCACGTGTCACCCAAAGCTGTGCGCATGATGGCCGACGCACAAGCGATGGTCTGCGCGTGTCCAACAACGGAGCGCAACCTGGGGGACGGTATCGTTCCCGTCGATCAGTATTTTCAAAACGAAGTTCGGGTGGCGTTGGGAACGGACAGTCACGTGCAGATCGATCTACTGGAAGACGCGCGCGCGCTCGAATACAACTTGCGTCTGCAATCCATGGAACGCGCAGTTTTGTCGCGTGAAGATGACGGGCGTTCGGCGCTGGCAGCGCGACTGTTTGAATGTGCGACGGTGCGCGGCGCTGAAAGTATTGGATCGCCCGGTGGCGATTTGAAAGAAGGCGGTGTCGCAGATTTCTTCACGGTAGATTTAGACGACCCTTCAATTGCCGGCGCAACCGCAGATGATCTGCTGACGAGTGTTGTGTTCTCACTTTCCAGAACCGCGGTCAAAGACGTGTTTGTGGGCGGCGAACAAATCGTAGCTGAGGGCAAGCACAATAAGCAGGAAGAGATCGTAGAAAAGTTTAAGAAGCTGCAGAAGAAACTGTGGGGTTGATTTTTGTTTCGTGAAACTTCGTGTAATTCGTGGCTCGTTCTTAGCCTCTGTTTAAAAGCGATCCACGAACGACACGAAATAACATAATGACCATTCAAAAAACATTAGCTGACCTGGTTGCGATCAATTCAGTTTCGACAAGATCCAATGTTGAGATTATCAATTATCTGCGACGCGGGTGCGAACTGCTCGGTTTCCAAGTCAAACGATTTCCTTATGTCGATGACAAAGGCGTTGAAAAAGTTAATCTGATCGCAGTTGCGGGAACATCGTTCGACACACAACCTAAGGTCACGCTCGCTTTGGTGGGCCACACAGACACCGTTCCCTTTGATCTACATTGGACCGACGCACTCAAACTCACCGAACAAGACGGCAAACTGTTCGGACGTGGGGCGTGCGATACGAAGGCCTTTATCGCGGCCGCCTTGTCAGCTGTTGAGACGGTTGGTCTGCCATCGTTGAAACGACCGCTGGCCCTGATCTTCACCGCCGACGAAGAAATAGGACTGATTGGCGCGAAGCATCTGGCCGCGGCGAAGGCAATCGAAGCTGACTATGCGATCGTTGGTGAACCAACTTCGCTGCGACCGATGCGCGGCGGCAAGGGCTATTGCCTTGCGGAAATCACTGTTAAGGGCCACGAAGCACACAGCGCTTATCCGGCCCTGGGCCATTCGGCGATTGCGGGAGCGGCGCGACTCGTCACCAGACTTGAAGACGTCGCCGACAAACTGCGCTCGGAAACTCACCCCTTATTCGATCCGCCGCAAACAACTATTAACGTTGGACTGATTCAAGGTGGCACTGCGAAAAACGTCATTCCCGGTGAATGTCGCTTCACACTTGAATGGCGGCCGATTCCGGGTCAGGGCCCCGATCGGTTGCTTGATTTACTTTCTTCAGCAATCACCGAAGAGAAAAAAAATCATCCGGATCTGGACTTCTACGTAAACGCATCGCGCACCGATGAGGGTTATGAAACCGCGTCAGACTCGCGACTCGTTAAGCTTCTCGAAGACGTGTCCGGACTCGCGTCGGGTACCGTGGCTTTCGGCACTGAAGCAGCACAGTTGACTCAATTGGGCGCGGAGTCAGTCGTTCTAGGCCCGGGAGACATACGAGTTGCGCATCGCACCGGAGAGTTTGTCCCAATCGACGAACTGCAAAAATGCTCCGAAATCCTCGCCAAGGCCATCGAAAGTCTCTGCGCACCATCCTCCTAGGCAACTAGAGCGTGGCCGGTTCCATCGGAACTCTCTGTGGTTTAAAGTGATATGAATCTTCGTGTGTTTCGTGTAATTCGTGGAACGTTTTTTACGCTCTAGAAAAGCGATTCCACGAATTACACGAAATTTCACGAACAAAGATATGCACGAACTTATCAAACGTCTTTTGATTTTGTCCCTCCTTGTTCTTCCGACTGCCGTTGCGGCGCAGCCGGCGAACTCAATCGAAACACCGCTTACCAGCCGCGAGATCGTGTCTCTGGTTTACCAGTTGCCGCGACGTCCTGACTTGCGCGATGAGATCGTTGGCGAGATACGCAAACGCGGGATCGGGTTTCCACTAACCGACGGACTGCGTTCCGTCGTTGCTACCAAGAGCGGTAATGATCCGTTACTGCGCCGCACGCTGGAAGAAGCTGAACGGCGGCGGTCAAACCCGACAGCTTCCGTATTGCCGTCTGCAAGTGAAGCAAATGATCTATTGGAACGCACACGCACTGCGACACTCGCGGCCGCCAAGGCGATGCCGGACTTCCTCGTCAAGCAATTGATTCGACGTTCACGCGCGTATGCGAGTACCAACAATTGGATTCCGCAGGACAACCTGACCATCGCCGTCGGTTACCGCGCGAACGTAGGTGAGGAGTACAAAGTGCTGGCAGTGAATGGCATTCCACTTAGCCAGGAAGCCAGACAAACACGCGACTACAGTAAAGACGTCGACGCCGGCGCCACTTCAAGTGGCGTTGAATACATCTCGGCAGTGGCAGGCGTTTTTAGTCCTGAGTCACAGGCGACCTTCAGCCTGGTTGATACTGACACCGTGCGTGGCCGCCGGTCATTGGTTTTTGAGTACGAAGTAAAGAAGGCGAACTCGCAATTAACACTGCGCGCCGGAGACATTGCGCCGGTAACCGTCGGCTCGCGGGGCCGCATCTGGCTGGATCGGGAAACAAATCGGGTGTTGCGATTTGAACAGATTGCTACTGAGGTGCCTTACGACTATCCGATCACCGCTGCAAGCAGCATTATCGACTATGATTGGGTGACCATCAGTGAACAAAAGTATATGTTGCCCACGCATTCAGAAATTCGCATGACGCAGGCGAACAAGGGCGTGACGGTGCAGAGCCGCAATGAGATTCGCTTCCGTGATTACCAGAAGTTTGGCGCTGAGCTAAAGGTAATTGATGAAATTGATGAAGAAGATTTTCCACCAGAAAAACCATAGGAAATGGGTGGCCATGAACGGTTAGGACGTTTGTCAGGGGCATCGATGTGGGTCGACAAATGCAGAACCGCGAGCGGTAGCGACCGGATGCTAGCTCTCAGTGTGGTTTCAAAATCTTCTATCTTCTAATAGACAGGAAAGTTGAGAATAGCATCCGGTCGCTACCGCTTGCGGTTCTGCATTTGTCTCCACTTTATGGAGGGCGGGACTCATCGTTACACTTCTGGCTTATGTCGTTGT
This sequence comes from Pyrinomonadaceae bacterium, assembly GCA_035273325.1. GTDB lineage: Bacteria > Acidobacteriota > Blastocatellia > Pyrinomonadales > Pyrinomonadaceae > PSRF01. The sequence continues at coordinate 28,061 of DATEPF010000153.1, forward strand.
CTAGACTTCTGATCTTTACCCTGGCCGTGCCGATCCTGTACGCCGCCGATGTAAGAACGCAGCCGGCCAGGGAGTTCAATGCTTCGCAGGATTACCTCCTCTACGTTCTGTCTGAAGGCGCTGACAGAATAGCGCTGGTGCGCTTTGGACCGAACGGGGCGCGCGTCGAACGTGAAATACCGACGGGCGACATGCCCACAGACATCGACGGACCTCACGGCGTCTCGATCTCTCCAGATAAGCAGTTCTATTACGTCTCACTTGCGCACGGCCGGCCATTCGGATCGGTCTGGAAGTATTCAACTATAGATGATCGGGTGGTTGGGCGCGTCAGGCTGGGACACTTTCCGGCCACGATGGACCTTAATGCCGACGGAAGTTTGCTCTACGTCGTCAACTTTAATTTGCATGGAGATATGGTCCCGTCTTCAGTGTCTGTCGTAGCAACGGAACGGATGCTCGAAGTTGCTCGCATCACTACTTGCGCGATGCCCCATGGTTCGCGTCTGAACAGTGCCGGGACCAAACACTACTCCGCGTGCATGATGGACGACACGCTGGTTGAGATTGATACCAACACGCTCAAGGCATCCCGTCATTTTGTTCTGACCAAAAGTCGCGAATTAGGCATGACGGGACCACCCGCGAAAAAACCTGCGACGACGCATGGGCCAATGAAGCACGACGCCGGAGGACACGGAATGGAGCCACCGAAAGCCGGCGATGTTTTCTGTTCGCCTACGTGGGCCCAGCCATCAGTGTCAGGAACATCAATTTTTGTCGCCTGTAACAAGTCAGATGAAATTGTTGAAGTCGACGCTGTAAGTTGGAAGGTAAGCCGGCGGATGGCAGCGCGTCCCGGTGTTTACAACTTGACGACAACCCGGGATGGCAAGCGCCTCATCGCCACGAACAAGCGCGACCAATCGGTTTCAATACTGGACGTGAGAACTGGCCGCGAGCTGGTGCGCATCCCGACGCGTCGAAAAGTTTTGCATGGCGTAGTTGTTTCACCTGATGACCGCTATGCGTTTGTGACAGTAGAAGGAATCGGCTCCGAGCCTGGCACGGTTGAGGTCATCGATTTGTCCACGGGCAAGATCGCAGGCAGTGTGGACGTTCCACCGCTGGCTGCGGGGATTGATTTCTTCAAGATGGAACCGAGCAAGTAGGTCTTTTTTGTGTAGTTCGTGGATCGTTTTAGTCCCTGGCCAACATCGATCCACGAAATAACACGAATAGCGCGCCCTCCCGTCTACGTCCGTAGACACTCTCTATCCGATTAGTTTCATATCTGAGATGAAAGATTCTTTGCTTCGGCTCAATCTTGGTCAGCACCAATAAATGTTTGCGCTGCACGCCTGGGTATGCACCTTGCAGCGATATCTCCTTAATCCGAAGCAGTTTTGAAGTAAGGAGAGCCCAGATGAAGCCCCGAGTTTTAATTGTTGATGACGATGAGGCGATTACCCAGCAACTATTCTGGACGCTGAGCGAGGACTACGATGTCGTCACCGCTAACGACATGCAGACGGCCATCCGCCGCGCAACGGTCTATGCCCCGAGCGTCTCGATTCTCGATCTAAACTTTCCTCCGAATGATTCGCCGGTGATCGGCTTGAGAATTCTTGAATATCTCAAATCACACATTCCCAATTCCAAGGTTCTGGTAGTCACGGCCGCTACCGGAATTGACCTGCGCCGAACTTGCTACGCCGTCGGCGCTGATGAGTTTCTTGATAAGCCATTCGACGTTGAACAACTGCTTCGCACTATGCGCAAACTGGCCCCACGCACCGTCGACCTCACCTAGTCTGCTCTCACAACGAACCGATCCGGTACTGACTTCTATCGATCCGTCTGCGATAATGACGGTCGTCAAAAGCTCCACAATTAAAGTTTCCTGAGCCGCGCCGGCGCGGCTGCCCGCAAGTCTGCGATGTCAGAAATTAGCGAAGCCAATCAAAAGGTCCGCGGTATTTCCGAACTGCCGGTGTTCCCGCTCGCGGTAGTTTTGTTTCCCGGTGTCCCCTTGCCGCTGCATATCTTCGAGCCGCGGTATCGCCGGATGCTCAGCGACATACGCGCCGGAAACAATCTGTTTGGGCTTTCATACTTCGACGTTTCCGCGACGGACAATGAAATGCCACCGGTAGGCAGCATTGGTTGCGTGGCCGAGGTGACTGAAGCGCAAGCGCTGCCTGACGGCCGGTCCAACATCCTGACGATCGGCTTGATCAGGTACCGGCTGGAAAATTACATCGAACGCGGGGATCCATATTTGGTGGCGCGGATAAGTTTTTTTGAAGATGAAGAAGAAGACGAGGAATCGCTGCACGAAGCCTCGCACGAAGTAGCCGAGCATTTCTCGCGGATAGCGCGGGCGGTGCGTGTCATTAACGACGAACGCGCGAGTCTGCCCGATATCTCTGACACGGAACCGCAGCGGCTGTCATTTCTCGTTGCCGCCGCCATGGAAGTGGATGCAAATGTGAAGCAGGAACTGCTCGAGTTGCGTTTAACCTCAGAACGATTGGCCCGACTGCGCGACATGCTTGGCAATGCGTTGTCGAACTACGAAGAACGGGCGCGGGTGCACGAGCTGGCCAAAGGGAACGGCCATAGCGGCCGCAAGATCGAAATGGAATAGCAGGCCTTTTCGTGTGTTTTTGTAATTCGTGGATCGCTTTTTAAGCGGACCTTGCGGCATTGCTAGTAGGGCCACAATTGCGGAACCGTTTGCGGTAGCAAATGGATGCCAGCATTCAACAAAAGAACGCAATTTATTCCAGGTAGTCTGGCGCATCCGTTTGCTACTGCAAACGGTTCTGCAATACTTTCAAGCTGATTATGAGCATCAGCGTTAAGGTTTTATTTTTCGGCGCCGCACGCGATGCGGTTGGTCACCCGGAAGTGGAGTTGTCATTAGACAACGAGGCGACATCGGCCGAAGCTCTCGCACAGCTAATCGAAAAGTTTCCCAACCTCTCACGTTTCGGGCGTTCATTGCTGGTAGCTGTGAATCAGGAATATGCACGCGGCGGTACGCCCCTGAAGAACGGCGACGAACTCGCAGTGTTCCCACCTGTCAGCGGCGGTTCAACCACCAATAGAGACTTCTTCGAGTTAACTAAAGATCCAATTGATGTTGGCGAGGTGGCCCGGCGCGTGGTGCTGCCGGAGTGTGGCGCTACCGTAACTCTGGATGGTTATGCACGGGAATGGACCGGCGGCAAACGGACGCAGTACCTGGTTTACGAAGCCTATGAAGCGATGGCCCTGCAGGAGCTGCAGCGGCTGGGACAGCAAGCGCACGACCGTTTTGAAATTGCGTACATTGGCGTCGTTCATCGCACGGGACGGCTGGAGATCGGAGAAACGAGCGTCGTGATTTCAGCCGGCGCTATGCATCGACGCGCCGCCTTCGAGGCTTGTGAGTGGGCCATCCGGGAGCTGAAACGAACAGTGCCTATCTGGAAGAAAGAAGTTTTCGAGGACGGGGAAATCTGGGTTTCAGGGGAAAGCGGCTAGACGCTGATCCCGCTCTTTCCTCAATAGCAAATGACAAATGTGAAATGACCAATGATAAATTTGTCATTGGTCATTTCACATTTGCCATTTGCTATTTTAAAGAACCGCTAAGCCGGCGCGTCCTCCGTTTCTTCTGCCGCCGCTTCCACCAGCGACGCGCTCGTCACTTTATCGCTTTCTTCAATCTTGATCAGGCGCACGCCCTGCGCACTCCGGCC
>DATEPF010000154.1:0-2938 GCA_035273325.1 Pyrinomonadaceae bacterium
TGGGTGGTGTTTGCGTCTGCGCTCTTTTGGTTGGCGCTGCTGTTCGCGTTGACGCTCAGTGATTATTGGACCAGGGGTTGGCTGCCCGGTCTCAGGTAGTCCTCGCTGCTGCTATTCTTCGATCGCATACAACTGCAAATCGCGCACAATCATTAGCCGGTGACACGCCGGGCATTCGAGGCGAATGCTCGCGTCTGTCGTCTTGATTGGTGTATCGCAGTAGGGACAATTTCCTTGTACGTCCGTGCGTGAGAATTGGCCGCGCATCATGATCAACGGCAGTGCTAATCCGGCTACCAGTAACGGAATTCCAAAAATCAAACCAGTGCTGGTGTTCGCGCCCAGGGTCAAGCTGATCACCAGGCCCGCAATAAACAGAACCAATCCAATAGCAATAGCAAAAGAAAACCCGTATGCACTGTCGAAAGACTTCGATTTCGTCTTGGCCGGCTGGTTTGCGCTCATGATCACGACCTCTGTTTCGGGATGGAATTGGGTTAAGTGGTTGACTTTTTACGCCGCCGGCGGTGACTTGTCAATAATTTGTCCGTTACTTGTTTTGTGGGGCTTTGCCCCAGCCGGTGCGGAAAGGCTACGCCTTTCCGTTAGGCATTTCTGGTTTATTGCGGCGAGGCTCAGCCTCGCCGCAGATCGCGGACCGCGGCATACGCTAAGGCGGAGCCTCACCGCACCGGACGCGGCCACGCCGCGAGGCCGCGACCTCGCTGGTTACAAGGCGTCTCCGTCGTTATAATCCCCCTTTTCTATGACAACACCCGTAACCGGCAGAGTTACTGCCAACGCATTCGAAACCTATCTCCACCAACATGGCGAGGAAGCCTGGGCGGCAACGCTCACCACGCTACTTCGTTCAATCCATGAAGTTGATAAGAACGCCACCCAGATCTGGTTCGCGTTTTATCCGCTCTCACTGCACCGCGTTTTGCGCGACGCGCCGAACCGGGATGAACTGGCGCGCGATTTGTTGCTGCAAGGCGACTACGAATTAAAAAACCAAATCGATTCGTCGCACCGTTTCCTGTACGGCCATCGCTATTGGCCGAACGTTAAAAAAGCTGTCGAAGCATTTAACGATAACTTCAATTCTGCCGAAGCGAAGTTGGCGGACAACATTCTCCGGGTCGCCGGTGAAGTCGCGCAGTCCCTCCGCACAGACAAGTCGTTAACTGCCGGTATCACCGCAGTAGCCTTTATGACTTTGCAGCAGGTTGGTATTGATGCATTCAAAAGTGCTAAGGGCGAAGTACTGCTCGACAAAAAGCACGTAAAGCGATCGCCGGAACAAATTCTTGCTGAACGGGCCAAAGACGACAGTCAGGGGTTCCTGGGATTTCTTCGCACTGTAGACAAGAAGTGGACAGTTACTTACGACGAGAACGACGCTAACGCGAAGTACAAACTGAACCACGTACAGGATCTTGCCTGGGGTGCGGCCGACGACCAAACAAGGAATTGGCGCGAAGTCGATCCGCGACGCGTCGAAGGACCAATTCCCGTTGAGTGTCGTTCTGCCTCCTGTGGCACGTGCTGGGTCGGTGTCCTCGGCGGGGCCGAGAAGCTCTCAGACGTTGCTGCGCGGGAAGGCAAGAAGATCAAGGAGTTTGGTTATATCGATACCACGGAACCGAAACCGCTGGTTCGTCTGGCTTGTCAGGCGCAGGCACTCGGCGCCGTTTCCGTCGTGATCCCACCGTGGAACGGCGTATTCGGTAAACATCTCAAGTCCCTGAGGGCCAGCGAAGAAAAGAGCTGACGGCGTGTTTTGAAACTCTCCTCCAAATTGCCGCCGCTCCTGTTTGTAGTTGCCGCCGCTGTGCTCTGGAGCACCGGCGGCCTTTTCATTAAATGGACCAGTTTATCAGGGCTGGAGTTGTCGTTCGGACGTTCGCTGCTGGCTGCTGTGGCCGTCGCCATTTTCACCCGGCATGAAGGTTTTGGACTCAACCGCGTTACCGCGATTGCCTCCGTTCTTTATGCAGCCCTGCTGGTGTTGTTTGTCTTGGCTACCAAGCAAACCACAGCCGCTAACGCGATCTTTCTGCAGTATACGGCGCCGGTTTACCTGCTGATACTTGAGCCGCTGATCTACAAAGAGAAGTTTCGCCGCCGCGATCTGATCGTGGTGATCGCCTGCGTCGCCGGCATGTCCTTGTTTTTTGTGGGCAAGCTGCGGCCACAGGACGTGACCGGAAATTTACTGGCATTGGCCTCCGGTTTTTGTTTCGCCTGTTATTTCCTGCTACTGAGACATTCAACGGCGCGTGCAGTTAATCGCGCGTCGTCGGTGATCTACGGCAACCTGCTGGTAGTACTGGTTACGGCGCCGGTGGGAATTAAAGCGCTGTCCGGAATCACGCGTCACGATGCGCTGAGCGTCGTTTACCTGGGAGTGGTGCAGATCGGTGTGGCTTACACATTGTTTACTGTTGCCATGGCCCGCGGCGTACGTTCACTTGATGCAGGGATCGTTGGTTACATTGAACCGGTATTAAATCCGATCTGGGTATTTCTGGTGATCGGCGAACAACCGACGAAGTGGGCTTTAGTTGGAGGCGCGATTATCGTGGCGGCCGTGGTGGTCCATACTTTGTGGGAAGCGAGACGTGGCCGCACACTACGCATTTAATCCGCAGATTGCGCAGATTACGCAGATCATGCAGATTTTAAAACGTGATCGTTTCGTGCAATTCGTGGATTGTTTTCTAGTCCGACCAAGAGAGCGATTCACGAAACAACAAACACGAAATACCCATTCTGCAGGGCTGGAGTTCGGCTTCTGAGGGAGCAACATTTCCTGGTTCTGAAATCTGTGTAATCTGTGTAATCTGCGGATAACTAACCACCTTCGGAGCGTTGCTTGACGGCTGCCGATAGTGCCGCTAGACGCGCGACTTTTTGTGCGAACGTCTCACCCGGA
>DATEPF010000155.1:0-21202 GCA_035273325.1 Pyrinomonadaceae bacterium
CTCCAGCTAGCCCGCCCCCAATTACAATCGTTTCTCCGTGAAGGCACTCGCGGCAGTGGCGAAGGTTCGAAGTGGAACCGGGTCAGAGGTGGCTTTGTGGTGGTGCAGGTAGCGTTATCACTCCTGCTCCTCGTAAGCGCCGGCCTATTGCTGAAAAGTTTCGACAAACTGCTTCGCGTTAACGCCGGTTTCCAATCAGAACGTCTGCTCAGTTTCGAATACCGGTTGCCGCGCAATAAGTACACAGAAGCGGAGCGCCAGTGGGCCTTCCACCAGCAGGTTGTGCAACGGCTCAACGAGATTCCAGGTGTCGAGTCGGCTTCGCTCATTCGTGGACTTCCACTGTCCGGTAACGGCGGCACTGTACGGGTAACACTTCCTGATCGCGAACCGCCGGTGGCGGGATCCGAACCGGAAGTAATGATCAATACAGCGATGCCCAATTACTTTGAAACTATGCGGATTCCATTGCTGCGAGGCCGCGTATTTGGAAACGAGGACCATGCGAATACGCAGGCAGTCGTTCTGATTAGCCAAACGATGGCCGAAAGGTATTGGCCCGGCCAGGACCCACTCGGAAAACAGATCAAATTCGTTGGCGAAGATGATCAGGCGACGATCATCGGAGTCGTCGGCGACGTCAAACAGTATTGGTTGGACGAAGCACAAGCTCCGCAACTTTACCTTGCCTACAGCCAGGTCCCGGGCCTTTTCGCCACCGCAGTGGTACGGACCTCCGTCGATCCTTTAAGTCTTACCCAATCGGTGCAACAGGCGGTCTGGAAAGTGGATCCGGATCAACCGATGTGGAAGATTCGTACCGTCGAGTTCCTCGTTGATCGAAATGTCGCCGATCGAAAATTCCTGATGGCACTAATGGGTATCTTCGCGACCGTCGCGCTGGTAATGACGATCATTGGTCTGTACGGCGTCGTCAGTTATCTCGTCAATCAACGAACACAGGAAATCGGCATTCGCATGGCGTTGGGCGCTCAGTCGGGGGACATCATGCGAATGGTGCTCAAACAGGGAATGGTAATGGTGCTTACGGGAGTTGCGCTTGGCCTGGCGGCGGCCTGGATGTCGACAAGATTAATGTCACGCTTGCTTTACGAGGTAAGCGCGACTGACCCGCAAACGTTCGGTGGGATCTCGATGCTGCTTATCGCCGTCGCGCTGTTTGCCTGCTTCGTCCCGGCGCGGCGCGCTACGAAAGTCGATCCACTGGTTGCGCTGAGATACGAGTAACTGTCCGTTTCGGAACACGGCTGGCATAGGAGGTAGCAATGAACTCAATCTGGCAGGACCTGCGCTTTGGTTTCCGCATGCTTGTTAAGAACCCGATCTTCGCGCTGGTTGCAATCGTGACGCTGGCGCTGGGCATTGGTGCGAATACGGCGATCTTCAGCGTAGTCGATGCCGTGCTGCTGCGTCCTTTACCCTACGCGCATGCCGACCGGTTGGTGTTTCTCTGGGAAACGATGGAGTCGCAAGGAATCCAGAACTCCGGCGCCGCCTTGCCGAATTACCACGCCTGGCGCGATCAGAACCAAACGTTTGATGGTCTCGCGGCCTTCTATTACGGCGACTTCAATCTTTCGTCAAGCGGAACGGCTCCGGAATTCATTCAGGGTGGCTATGTGTCACCAAACCTGTTTCCGCTTCTACAAGTTGAGCCCGTAATAGGCCGGATGTTCGTTAACGACGAAGACCAGTTTGGAAAACATCGCGTTGTATTGCTCAGTCATGGTTTGTGGCAACGACGTTTTTCTGCCGATCGAAACGTGGTCGGTAGGCCGATAAGTGTGGGCGGCGAACAGTACACGGTAGTCGGCGTCATGCCGGCCGGAATGCCGTTCTTCGATAACTTGCCGGAGACTGACCTGTGGACACCAATGTCGTTTGCTCCCGGGGACAACAGCGCCACCCGAAACAATCACTTCATCACTCTGATCGGCCGGCTGAAACCGGGCGTTACTTTGCAACAAGCTCAAGCAGACGTGAGCGCAATCGGTGAGCGCATGGATGAAGGCGCCATCGGCGCACGCGTGGTCGCGATGCACGAACAACTAACGGGAGAGTCCAGAACAGTCCTCTTCATACTGCTTGGCGCTGTTTTGTTTGTTCTGTTAGTCGCCTGTGTAAACGTAGCGAACTTGTTGCTGGCCCGCGCCTCGGCCCGCGAACGGGAATTGGCAGTTCGCGCGAGTCTCGGTGCTAGCCGCGCGCGTATCGTGCGGCAGGTGCTGGTTGAATCGTTACCTCTCGGAGTGATCGGGTCTGCGTTGGGAGTGATCCTCGCAATCTGGGGAATTGAACTTCTTTCCTCTCTGTTGCCCGCCACTCTTCCGAGAGGCAATCAAATCGCGGTCAACTCTCGCGTCCTGATTTTCACATCGGCGCTCTCTATCGTTGCAATTCTAATTTTCGCGTTATTGCCCGCCTTGCAGACGGGAAGTTTGGATCTGAGGAGTTCGCTCAGCGAGGGAGGCCGCGGCGGAATTGGGGGGCGGAAACAGGGGCGGATGCGGCGGCTGCTGGTGGTTTTCGAAGTCGCTCTGGCGTTGGTGCTACTTGTCGGCTCAGGCTTGATGGTGCGCAGCTTCCTTAACCTGCAGAAAGTGGACACCGGTTTCACTGCGCGGAACGTACTCACCATGCGCATACCGTTGCCCGAGACAACATATCCGGAACCACAAAGCGCACAGGATCCAACGGAACCGGCCGGGCTTCGCTTTAGCGATCAACTCCTTAACCGGGTCAAGTCGTTACCAGGAGTTGAATCGGCGACCATCGCCACATCAATACCGTTGGGCGGCGGCAACTGGGGAAAGTTCTTCACTGTTCAGGGACGGGAGGCATCGTCCCTTGATGACGTGCCACTGGTGAGTTTTGCCCTGATTAGTCCCGGCTACCTGCAGTCGTTTGGCATCGATATCAAACGCGGTCGGGCCTTCAACGATCAGGACACCGGAACTTCTCAACCCGTAGCTATCATCAACGAGTCAATCGCCAAGCGCTTCTTTCCCAACGAGGATCCGATCGGTAAAACGATCTGGATGGGACCACCGGAGCAGTTGCTGCCTCCTGACAGGGTGGCGGCTGTTGATCGTTTTCCGCGCCGGTTAATTGTCGGCGTCATATCAGACGTCAAAGGCCGCAGTTTGGTCTCACCATCTTCGTTGCGTGTCTATGCGCCGCTTACTCAATATCGCCGCGAAGGATGGAGCAATAACCTCAGTCTCGCTGTGAGGACTACTTCCAATCCGCAAGCGATGGCGGGACCGTTGCGGAACGAATTGAAGGCACTCGATCCCGATCAGGCAGTCACTAATATCAGGACCATCGACGAGTGGTTCGCACGCTCTACGTCCGAATCAAGGTTCTCACTGTTGCTGTTTGCTTTGTTCGCAGCGCTGGCAGTGATCCTTGCGGCTATCGGGATCTACGGCGTGTTGGCTACGTCCGTTGCGCAACGGACCCATGAGATTGGTTTGCGCATGGCGTTAGGTGCGCAGAAGCGTGACGTGTTGAAACTGATTATCGGGCAGGCAATGGTCCTGGTTGTCATTGGCATGGTTGTAGGTCTGCTGGCTGCGGTCGCGCTCACGAGATTGATGACCACTATGTTGTTCGAAGTAAGCGCAACGGATCCCATCACGTATGTCGCAATCGCAGTTTTCTTCGGAGCAGTTGCATTGATTGCGTCGTACATCCCTGCGTGGCGTGCCGCAAGCGTAGACCCGTTGGCAGCACTAAGGAACGAGTAACTCGTGGATCGAGGTTGAGAACGGACCGTGTGAGGGTAGGGCGATGGACACACTTATCAAAGACATACGTCACGGAGTTCGAAGCTTACTAAGACGACCGGGCTTCACCGCGATTGCGGTCTTAACTCTCGCTCTGGGCATTGGAGCGTGCACTGCAATCTTCAGTGTCGTTGATGGCGTTTTGTTGCGTCCGCTGCCTTATCCCAACGCCGAGCGGCTCGTCCAGTTGCGCGAGGTCACAGAAAAAGGCGCGCGTATAGCTTTTGCCGGGCCCAACTTCCAGGATCTGAAGGAGCGCAGCCAGACGCTTGATGCCGTGGCCCAGTACGCGGGCGGATTGACCACCGTCACAGGTGGCAGCGAGCCGACACGCGCGAGGGCGTTCGCTGTTTCACTTGATTTCTTCCGCGTGCTGGGGACGCAGCCCGCCATCGGTCGAACGTTCACCAGCGAAGACAGTAGGGTTGGAGCCGCGCCGACCGTTGTGGTCAGTCAGGGATTTTGGCAACGCATGTTTGGCGGCAGGCAGGAGCTATCTTCCGCTACGGTGCAATTGCGCGATGTGAGCTATACGGTGATCGGGGTCATGCCGGCGCGCGTTTCTTTTCCGCAGGACGCCGAATTGTGGCTACCGAGTGAGCTCTCGCCGTCGGGGGCAACGCGCACCGGCCACAACTGGGCGGTGATTGCGAGCGTCCGGCCCGGTGTCACGTTCGAACAAGTCCGCGCGGAACTCAGCGGCATCGCCAACCAACTCAAACAAGAGCACGGCAAGGCCACGGATGCTGTCGACTTCGCCGTCATTCCGCAACAGGAATATCTGGTTGGGGACGTTAGACAAGGATTATTAATCATCCTCGCCGCAGTCGGATTGTTGTTGACCATCGCGTGCGCCAACGTCGCCAATTTGCTGCTGGCCCAGGTGACCGCCAGGCAGCGCGAGTTTGCTGTGCGCTCGGCATTGGGAGCCACACGCTTTCGATTGGCCCGGCAGTTCGTAACCGAAAACATGTTGTTGGCCCTCGCGGCAGCTGCATTAGGCGTCTTGCTTTCTTATTGGGGGGTCGATCTCCTGCTGGGTCTCAACGAAGAAAGCTTGCCGCGAATAAAAGAGATTGGTGTGGATGGCCGCGCGATAGCTTTCACCGTGGGCCTCGCGATGCTCGTCGCGGTAGTGCTTGGGCTGGTCCCGTTGTTTCGGTTCTCAGGTCAAAATCTGGAGACAACGCTTAGAGAAACGGGACGCGGTCTGCCCGGACACTCCGGCAAGCGCTTACGAAGTCTATTGATCGTCGGGCAGATGGCCTTGACCGTCATGCTTCTCGTGGGTGCCGGTCTGTTGGCCAAAAGCTTCTACCGGTTATTGATGATCGATCCCGGCTTCCAAACCGAGAGTGCAGTGGCCATGGAGATCTCGTTGCGGGGCCAGAGCGGCAACGCCGAGCGTTTCAGTCAATTCATGGATTCTTTCAAGCGGTTGAAGGAGCAGGGCATCGCTCCAACTGCAACAACGAAATTCACCGACGAAGAGAATCGGCAAACCATTTTTCACGAACAACTGCTCGAGCGGCTGCGGTCACTGCCGGGTGTGGTCGCGGTCGGCAGCATTAACCGGTTGCCGCTGACCGGAAGCGCCTCGAGTGGAAGGTTCTTCATAAACAACAATCCCGCGCGCGAAGGTAGCGCCGAATACCGTTTGGCAACCTCAGATTACTTTGCCGCCATGGGGATCCCGGTGCTGCGCGGCCGGACATTCGATCAAACTGACAAACGTGAGGCGCCAAACGCGGCGGTCATTAGTCAATCTCTGGCGCGCAAGTATTGGCCGAATGAGGAACCGATTGGCCAAACAATCCAATTTGGAAACATGGACGGCGACTTGCGACTGTTACACATCGTTGGCGTTGTCGGCGACGTGCATGATCGAGGTGTAGACACTGCTCCAAGTTCGACGGTCTATGGGAACACCCTTCAACGCCTGCCACCCTCGTCGTTGTCGATTGTGGTGCGTGCGCAAGTGGCGCCCGATGCGTTGGTGCCCGCGATGCGTGAAGCAGTCAGATCGCTTGATCCGCAAGTACCCGTCAATTTCCTCACCCTTGACCAGGTGTTCTCATCATCGTTGGACCAGCGCCGTTTCAGCCTGGTGATCTTCGGCGTGTTCGGTGGCGTTGCCTTGCTGTTGGCCGCATTAGGTATTTACGGCGTCACTACCTACTCGGTCACCCAGCGGACGCAGGAGATCGGAATTCGAATGGCCCTTGGCGCGCAGGCCGGCGACGTTCTGAAGCTGGTCCTGCGAAATGCAATCGTGCTGTCTCTGATCGGTCTGGGGATTGGATTGGCCTCGGCGTGGGGGCTGACTCGGTTGATGGAGAGTTTATTGTTTGGCGTCACCCCAACCGACGTGACAACGTTCGCGTCGGTCTCGACGCTTTTGATGCTGGTGGTGCTGGCCGCGTGTTATCTGCCTGCGCGCCGCGCCACCAGCGTGGATCCGTTAGTAGCACTACGTAATGAATAGGTAATGGGAACGAACATGGAAACTTTATTGAAGGACTTGAAATACGGGTTTCGAGGTTTAGTTAAGCGACCGGGGTTTTCCGCAATCGCAATCATCACGTTGGCGCTGGGAATCGGCGCTAACACAGCAATCTTCAGTGTAGTTAACGCGGTTTTGTTGCGGCCATTGCCGTTTGCCGATCCGGATCGTCTCGCGATGATCTGGGAAGACGCTTCGTTCGCGGGCTTCCCGCGTAACACGCCCGCGCCGGCAAACTACGTGGACATCAAGAGTCAAAGCCAGAGCTTTGCAGACATGGCCGCGATGGACTGGCGCAGTCTTAACCTCACCGGCGATGGTGAACCACAGAAGGTTGAAGTCTTTGGTGTGACCGCGAATTTCTTTCCGCTGCTGGGTGTTCAGCCGGTAGCCGGACAGTGGTTCACTGCAGACGACGATAAGCCCGGCGCGAATAGAGTTGCCGTGCTTAGTCATGCACTGTGGCAACAGCGTTATGCGGGCGACCGCAACGTCGTCGGCCGCGACATGCTGTTGAATGGCGAGAAGCACACCGTGGTTGGTGTGATGCCTGCAGGATTTCAGTTTCTCGACAGCAAGGTTGGGCTCTGGGTTCCTATCGCGTTTACCGCGGAGGGATTGCAGTCGCGCGGCCGTCACTACTTGAAGCTAGTCGGGCGGTTGAAGCCGGGCGTGACGATGGAACAGGCGAATGCTGAAGTCCGAACAATTTTTCAGCGGATCGCGCGCGATAATCCTGAGTCCGCAGGTCAACTAAGCGCCTTCATCGTGCCGTTGCGTGATGAGTTAGCGGGCGAAGTCAGACGGCCTTTACTGATGTTGCTGGTAGCGGTCGGGTTTGTGTTGCTGATCGCCTGCGCGAACATCGCCAACCTCCTGCTGTCGCGCGCCACTTCACGACGGCGCGAGATGGCGGTCCGCACTGCACTCGGCGCCAGCCGCCTGCGGATTCTCCGGCAGTTGTTAGTAGAGAGTTTGATGCTGGCGGTCGCGGGCGCAGTCTGTGGTTTGTTGTTGGCATCGTGGAGTTTCGCCTTTCTGCAACAACTCATTCCCGATGGAATGACGGGTTCCACCAGGCTTTCCCTGGATCTACCGGTACTCGGTTTCACCATTCTGATTACTTTAATCACTGCGATCGTTTTTGGATTGGCCCCCGCCTTCCAGGCCTCCAGGATTGATCTCAATGAGGCCCTGAAACAGGGTGGCGGACGCTCGGGTATTAACGCCGGCAGCAATCGCTTGCGCAACGTGATGGTGGTAGCTGAAGTCGCGCTGGCGCTCGTGCTGCTGGTCGGCGCAGGTTTGCTGATCCAAACGTTTTTAAAACTGCGCGACCAGTACTCGACCTTGCGGCCTGAGAGCGTTCTGACGATGCGAACGGTTTTGTCGCCCGGCAAGTATGCCGAACACTCGCAACGTGTCGCCTTTTATCAGGACGTTATCCAGCGCGTAAAAGCACTTCCCGGTGTCGTCTCGGCTGGTTACGTCACCAGCGTTCCACTCGCGATTAAGGGCGGCACCAACGGTTTCGCAATTGAGGGTCGCACGATCGAACAGGAACGCGCGGCAGGCATCGCTTATGACGCGAATCACCGGCAAGTGAGCGCGGATTATTTGCAGGCAATGGGAATTCCGATTCTCGAGGGACGCCCGTTCAATCAAAGCGATAACGAACAATCGGTGCCCGTGGCAATCATAAACCAAACGATGGCCCGTCAATTCTGGCCTGGTGAAAGCCCGCTCGGGAAACGATTCAAATTAGGGGATCCGGCGGACACTGAAATTCCGTGGGCGACTGTTGTTGGTATCGCCGGTGACGTTAGACAGATGGGCGTCGACGAGCCGGTAAAAGCAGAGATGTATTTTCCGTACCAGCAACTTGCCTACGAATCGTTTTATGCGCCTCGTGATCTCGCCGTGAGGACTTCGGTTGATCCGTTGAGCCTGGTCACAGCCATACGAAATGAGATCCACCAGGTTGACCCAAATCAACCTGTTTCAAATGTTCAGACGATGGCAGACGTGCTGGGCGCAGAAACCGCGTCGCGCGAACTGGGAATGACGCTGTTGACGGTCTTCGCCGGGGTCGCGCTATTGCTATCAACACTCGGGATCTATGGCGTGTTGGCGTATTTCGTCGTCCAGCACACGCAGGAAATCGGCGTGCGCATGGCGCTCGGGGCGCAACGAGGCGACATCTTGCGAATGATTCTGAAGAAGGGCATGTCGTTGACGTTGATCGGAGTAGCGATTGGTTTAGCCGGCGCGTTCGCTCTGACTCGTTTGATGGCGAACCTGCTTTACGGAGTCAGTACCACAGATCCTATTACTTACGCCGGGCTCGCACTGCTCCTAAGCGTCGTGGCATTCGTCGCTTGTTACATACCGGCGCGGCGTGCCACGAAAGTGGATCCGTTGGTTGCACTTGTTTACGAGTAAACCTTTGGGGCGCCGCCCTTGGGCAAATGGTTTTTCATTAACACCGTGGCTTTAGCCCGGTGTCAGACGTCGCATCGTGATGGCCCCAACCGTTTCAACGGTTTCGCTTGCGAATAAAACCGTTAAAACGGTTAAGGGAAGTTGTTAGGCATTCCTTTATCACCGGGCTGAAGCCACGGTGCTAATGAGACGTTGCGAACGATTTGAATTCGGATTTACGGCCCTAACGATGGAATCACTACTACTTAAAGATCTGCAGTACGGGATGCGGACCCTGACAAAACGCCCCGGTTTCTTTTCCGTCGCTGTCATCACATTGGCATTGGGGATTGGAGCTAATACCGCCGTATTCAGTCTGGTCCATTCAGTACTGCTGCGTCCGCTTCCTTTTCCAGAGCAGGAGCAATTGATGATGGCCTGGAAAAAAGACACCGCCGCAAATACCGCGTTTGTAGAACTCTCGGTTGCCGAGATCCGCGACTGGCAGGAGCAAAATCAGAGTTTCACTGCGCTTGCTGCAATGCCGACGACCGCTTACGGCTACGGTTACGTGCTGACTGGGCGGGGCGAACCAGTGCAACTGGAGAGCGCGAAGGTGACGGGCCGCTTCTTTTCTCTGCTAGGTGCGCGTGCAGCTCTGGGGCGTGTTTTTGTCGAAAGCGACGATCAACTCAGCAGTCCGAATGTGGTGGTCCTAAGCGATCGGACGTGGAGAGAACGATTCGGTGCGGACCCGAATATTATTAACCAGACGATAACTCTCAATCAGCAACCCTTCACCGTTATTGGTGTAATGCCGGCAGACTTCACCTTCCCTCGCGGAGTGGATTTGTGGAAACCCCTGATGGCTGGCATGAATCCACAACAAGCTGCGAGTCGATCAGTTATCTACTTGCAGGTCGTCGGCAGACTGAAGCCTGGAGTGACTGCATCGCAAGCCGAAGCTGAGTTGAACTCCATCATTAGTCGTGTGGCCCACGAGCATCCGGAAACACAAGCAACCGGACATCGCGTCGTACTCACGCCGCTGGCTAATCACTTGTTTGGCGACGCCAGGCCGGCATTATGGGCGCTCTTTGCGGCCACCGGATTATTGCTTCTTATTGCTGCCGCCAACATAGCTAACTTACTTCTTGCACGTGCGACGTCTCGACGCCGGGAGTTATGTGTGCGCGCAGCCCTGGGCGCCAGCCGTGTGCAACTCGTTCGGCAGCTTTTAAGCGAGAGCGTAGTGGTGGCTGCTTGCGGTGGGGCGCTGGGTGTGTTGCTGGCGTACTGGTTGATTGAGTTGTTGGTCGCGATTGCACCCGCTGACATTCCACGGCTCGAGGACGTCAAGCTCAGCGGAACAGCACTGTTGATTAGCGTGCTGTGCATCGTGCTCACAACCCTGATTTTTGGCTTGCTTCCCGCGCTAACCGCTTCACGCGTGAATCTCAATGAGACCATCAACGAAGGAAACAGCCGGCTGGTAACCAGCCGTCAGGGAAATCGTCTAAGGGCAGCACTGGTGGTGGGACAAATCGGACTGACAGTGGTGATGCTGGCTGGGGCCGCGCTATTGCTGCAGAGCTTTTTGAATCTCAAAGGCGTTCCGCTGGGCTTTGACCGGCAGAACGTGCTGTCGATGCAGTTGCGGCTGACCGGCGAAAAGTATCGTGCAGTTGAAGCGCGCCGTGAATTTTTCCGCCAGCTAACCGAGCGCGTCGAAGCGCATTCAGGTGTTGATGCCGCCGCCGGAGTGCTGATTCGTCCGTTGGAAGGAACAGTTGGCTGGGATTACGACTACGCAGTCGAAGGCCAATCGTTACCGGACGCTCGCCAAAACGCGATTTCGAATTTTGAGATCATAACGCCACATTACTTCAGGACGTTTGGGATCCCGCTCAAGACGGGCCGCACGTTTGACCCTAATGACGACTCTGATAAACCTCCCGTCGCCATCATCAGCGAATCGATGGCTACGCGGTTTTTCGGTACTCCTGATGCCGCGATCGGAAAGCGGCTGAAACTGGCTCCAGACGATCCTGATGAACCCTGGCGGTCGATAGTAGGCGTTGCGGGCAACGTGCGCTATCGAGAGTTGCAGGGCACCCGGTTTGACATCTATTTGCCGCACGCGCAGAGCAGAGCCAACCTCAATCATTTCGCCGTTCGTACCACGTTGTCGTCGCCAGACGCGTTAGCGCTGGTGCGTCGGGAGGTAGCCAATCTCGATTCACAGCTCGCAGTGAGCAGTGTCGCCACAATGAATGAACTCATGGCCACGCAATTAGCGCGGCCGCGATTCAACGCGTTGTTGTTGAACTGGCTGGCCGCGCTGGCCCTGCTGCTCGCCGGTCTCGGCGTATTCGGCGTCATGGCTTACGCGGTCGCGCAACGCACCAGTGAGCTCGGGTTGAGAATCGCGCTCGGCGCGCAACCCCAAAACATCATGACGCTGGTGATGCGCGATGGGATGAAGCTGGCGGCATTCGGTTTGTTGTTGGGATTGTTAAGTGCATTTGGTTTGACGCGCTTGCTCTCAAGCTTGTTGTTTGGAGTTGGCACAACTGACCCGTTTAGCCTGATTGCGATCACCGCCGTCCTGTCTTTAGTCGTGATGGCTGCGTGTTTCATCCCGGCGCGACGCGCGACCAAGGTGAATCCGTTGGAAGCGCTCCGATACGAGTAATTGAAGGACTGCTATTGAAAACGGAAGCGCTAACCGGTTCAGCGTCAGGTGAAGCCGCGGTGTTAATGAGATGTCTCATTGCTGTTGCCGGCAGTTCGAAATGGAGAAAGAAACCCATGAAAACACTTCTTGAAGATGTGCGATACGGCTTAAGAACTCTTCTAAAGCGTCCGGGATTCTTTGCGGTTGCGGTCCTCACGCTTGGGCTCGGCATCGGCGCGAACAGCGCGATCTTCAGTACGGTCAACGCCGTGCTGCTGCGTCCGCTGTCGTTTCCAGACTCGGAAAGTCTGGTACTGCTTGAAGGAGTTCATACCCGGCAGGGAATCACGCAGAGCAACATGTCTGTGCCCGATATCGTCGACTGGCAGAACCAAAACCAAAGCTTTGAGCAAATTGCTGCCTTCGTTACTGGCGGCGTCCTGATGATGAGTAACGAGGAAACCGAACGGGTGCTGGCAGCGGGCGTTAGCGGTGACTTCTTTCCGTTAATGCGGACCAATGCAGCGTTGGGGCGAACGCTGCAACCGGATGACGCTCGAAAGGGTCACGACAATGTGGCCGTTTTGAGCTATGGCCAGTGGCAGAAACGATTTGGTGGTGATCCCGGAGTGATCGGTCGCCAGGTCATGATCAGTGGAGATAACACTACCATCGTTGGTGTGATGCCCGCCGGTTTTGAGTTTCCTCAGCAGATGGAAGTGTGGGTTCCCTTAACCCTTGATAGTGCAACGGAGAGACGCGATAACCGAGCCTACAACGTGGTCGCGCGTCTGAAGCCGGGCGTCACTATCGAGCAGGCCCAGGCTGACATAAACGCAATTGATCAGCGTCTGGCCCAAACCTACGTAGAAACGAACTCGGGTTGGTCCACTCGCATTACGAACCTGCGCGAACGAACGGTAACCGGACTGCGAACATCGCTTTTGGTTTTGTTGGGAGCGGTCGCGATGGTGCTGCTGATTGCCTGCGCCAACGTGGCGAACC
Organism: Pyrinomonadaceae bacterium; assembly: GCA_035273325.1. Classification (GTDB taxonomy): domain Bacteria; phylum Acidobacteriota; class Blastocatellia; order Pyrinomonadales; family Pyrinomonadaceae; genus PSRF01. The sequence continues at coordinate 12,416 of DATEPF010000155.1, forward strand.
TCCTGCTGGCGCGGGTAGCCACCCGACAAAAAGAGATGGCCGTCCGGACCGCACTCGGCGCCAGTCGCTGGCGGATCGTTAGGCAACTTCTAACCGAAAGTCTGTTGCTTTCGATCATCGGCGGCATAGCCGGCTTTGGCTTAAGTGTATGGCTGACGAGATTGCTGATTGCAGTAAGTCCGCCGAACACTCCGCGGTTCGACGAAATCGGAATTGATGCGCGTGTGTTCCTGTTCACCCTCGGAATTACGCTCATCACCGGTTTGGTCTTTGGTGTAGCGCCCGCGTTTCAGGCTTCGCGGCTCGATCTAAACCAGCATTTGAAAGAGAGCGGCCGGCGAGGTTCGGGAGGAGAGAGCCATAATCGTTTAGGTAGTCTGCTAATCGTATCCGAGATAGCGCTCTCGTTCATGTTGCTGGTCGGCGCCGGTCTGCTGGTCAAAAGCTTCATGCGTCTAAGTGAAGTTAACCCCGGCTTTAATCCAAACAACCTTCTCACGATGCGGATCGGTTTGACGCCCGGAAAATATCCGCAGGGCGAGCCGCGCGCGCAGTTGTTCAGGCAAGCGGCCGAGAAGATCAAATCTGTTCCCGGCGTTGAGGCGGCGGGTGGCGCGTTGTTTATGCCATTGGGAGGCGACACCCTCAACGTTGGCCGCTCATGGATCCGGGAAGGTCGGCCCTTCACGCCGGAAGAATCGGCCAACGCGACATATCGCGTCATAACGCCTGACTACTTTCGTGCGTTGCAGGCCCCAGTCGTCGCAGGCCGCGCCTTTACGGACCAGGACAACAACGACTCACTCAAGGTTGTAATTATTAACGAGAAGATGGCGCGGCTCGGATGGCCGGGTGAGAGTCCGATTGGCAAACGAATAACCATCTGGCGCGATGAGAAATTTCCACGCGAAATTGTAGGCGTCGTTGGAGATACCAAGGCCTCACTGGACACCGAAGTCGGAGCACAGATGTACGTTCCCTATTCGCAGGACGCCGGCTGGGGAAGCCTGACATTTGTTATCCGAACTACCACAGGTGATCCGGCGTCACTCGCGCCTGCCGTTCGCAACGAAATCCGTTCGCTCGATAAATCATTGCCGGTCTACAACGTCAAGACGATGGACGACGTGCTAGCTGCTTCGGTTGCTGACCGCCGGACCTCGATGCTTCTGTTCAGCACTTTTGCCGTGGTCGCGATTTTGCTCTCGATGATCGGCATCTACGGGGTGACTGCTTATTACGTCACACAACGAACCCACGAAATCGGAATTCGCATGGCACTCGGCGCACAACTGCGCGACGTTTTGACGTTGATACTGAAGCGCGGTGTGGCCCTCGCCTTGATCGGCCTCGGGGTCGGGCTGGCCGGCGCCTTTGCGTTGACTCGTTTGCTGACAACTCTTCTTTTCGGAGTGAAGCCGGTGGACGTGATGACGTTTGCCATAGGCTCCGTGTGTGTGATCGCAGTCGCCGTGTTGGCGTGTTATGTGCCGGCGAGGCGTGCGACCAAGGTTAATCCGTTAGTAGCGCTACGCTATGAGTAATTCATTCAGAGGAAACCAGAAAAGGAGCGACCTATGAATTCGCTTTGGCAGGAAGTTCGCTTCAGTTTCCGGATGTTCATTAAGAAACCGGTTTTCACTCTTGTAATTGTGATCACGTTGGCCCTGGGCATCGGAGCCAATACTGCGATCTTTAGTCTGGTCGACGCAGTATTACTGAAGAAGCTGCCGGTGAGAGAACCTGACCAGGTCGTTCTGTTTAAGTCGCTAGCTCACCCAGACTTCGACACTGGCAGTTACAACGGCAGCACACACGTCGACGCTGCAACAGGGTTAACCGCCGCCACTTCGTTTCCTTTTCAAACTTTAGTTCGCCTGCGTGAGCAGAAAGGTCTGATGTCAGAGGTTTTTGCGTTTGCGGGGATCGGCGTAAACGTGAACGTTGATGGAGAAGCAGATATAGCGCGCGCGCAGGTGGTTTCCGGTAATTACCACGCGGCGCTCGGTGTTCAGCCGGCACTTGGTCGCATGATCAATGACAGTGACGACCAATCGTCGGCCACACCCGTCGCAGTGATCAGTGATCGATACTGGCAACGCCGGTTTAATCGTGACCCCGCGGCGGTGGGGAAGCAGATCAAACTTAACAACGTCGCTTTTACGATCGTTGGCATTACGCCATCACAGTTTACGGGGACAGGGCAGGTCGGCTCATCACCGGACATTTCAGTACCACTGGCTCTTGAGCCGCAATTGAACAGCGAGCGCTCACGCATGAAGGGTGGCGGCCAATGGTGGTTGCGATTGATGGGGCGACTCCAGCCAGGTGTTACGCGCGAGCAAGCTCGTGCGAGTCTGGAAAGCGCGTTTCAAGAATCAGTTGTAGCCCATCGAAGCACGCGAATAGTGGCTGCTGGTCAAGCTCCTTTGCCTGCACTCGAACCGAAAGACTTACCCAAACTCGCGGTTGATTCGGGTAGTCAGGGCGAAATGGACTCACGTCGGCGCCTGGCTCCCCAACTCTATATTTTGTTAGGCGTAGTTGCGCTCGTCTTATTGATCGCCTGTGCCAACGTCGCGAATCTGCTGCTTGTTAACGCCTCATCGCGCCAAAGAGAGATCGCCGTCCGGCTTGCACTTGGCTCCAGCCGCTGGCGTTTAATTCGGATGCTGCTGACCGAAAGTGTGCTGCTCTCTCTCATGGGAGGCGCACTGGGCCTCATCCTTGCTTCCTGGATCAAAGACGCGTTACTCGCATGGGCGTCGGGCGGACGCGCACTGCTGGCACTTAATCCGCGGCTCGATTTTCGAGTTCTTGGTTTCACGATTGGATTGGCACTGCTTACAGCGATCTTGTTTGGATTAGTCCCGGCCTGGCGGTCGTCGCGAATGGATCTAACTCCATCGCTGAAAGAAACGCCAAAAAGTTTGGGTGGTCTATCGCGATCACTACTGAGTAAGTCCCTGGTGGTGGCCCAGGTTGCGATGTCGCTGTTGCTTTTAATTGGTGCGGGACTATTCCTGCGCACGTTGCACAACTTACAAAACGTCCCAACCGGCTTCAATAGCGACAACCTGCTTCTGTTTAACGTCGAACCTGGCCTGCTTGGTTACAAGAATGCCGCGCTGGCGGATCTTTACAAGCAGATGTTCGAGCGCATAGAAAGCGTTCCCGGCGTGCGCGCCGTGACATTGTCGCGCAACGGTCTGCTCTCGGGCGCCACCAGTGGCCGCGAGGTTTACCTGCCGATCGGTGGCATCTCCGCTGATGCTTCCCCGCGACATCTCGGGGAAGTTCGCTTACACCAGGTGCGCGAAAACTTTTTCGCAACCATGGAAATCCCGTTGCTCTCCGGACGCAGTTTAAGTCCGTCCGACCACGAGCGCGCTCCCAAAGTTGCAGTGATCAATCAATCTCTGGCTGCGCTTGTTTCACCGGACGAGAGTCCGCTGGGCAAGCGCTTTGGATTTGCAGCAGACAACGCGAGCGAAGTGGAGGTGGTTGGCGTTGTCGGCGATTCCAAGTATGGAAACCTGCGGGACGATTCACCGGCAACTTTTTATGTGCCCTGGCTGCAGGAGCTGCGGGGTGTGGGCGGGGCCTCCTTCGCGGTCCGAACAACGGGCGAGCCAACCGCTCAGGCTGGCGCAATCCGCAACGCAGTGCGTGAAGTCGAACCTGATCTGCCGTTAATCGGCGTCACGACACAGGTTGAGTTGGCAGATCAGTCTGTGACCACTGAGCGCTTGTTCGCGCGATTACTGAGTCTCTTCGGCGTAGTGGCGTTGGTGTTGGCTGCAATCGGACTCTACGGCGTGATGGCCTACTCAGTTACTCAACGGACCAGGGAAATTGGAATCCGCATGGCTCTCGGAGCCCAGCGTCACAACGTGCTGAAACTGGTGCTGTCCCAGGGAATTATCCTGACGCTTTTGGGCATTGCGGTGGGCGCGGCTGCTGCGTTTTGGCTGACACGATTAACGAAAAGCATGCTGTTCGGCGTCAGTGCTACTGATCCGGCAACCTTCGTTGCCATAGCTTTGTTGCTCTCGGCCGTGGCACTGCTGGCGACTTACATTCCGGCGCGACGGGCGACGAAAGTTAATCCATTGGTTGCACTTCGCTATGAGTAAAGGAAGGAGTTCGTGTTGTTTCGTGTAATTCGTGGATCGCTTTTCTGGCTCCATAAAAAACGATCCACGAAATAGCACGAAATAAAACGAGTCGTCGTTGAAGTTCCGAAACAGGAGATAGCGGGATGAACAATCTGATTCAGGACATTCGCTACAGCTTACGTGGGCTTTCACGCCAACCTGCATTCACCGTCGTCGCGGTAATGTCGCTGGCACTGGGCATCGGCGCGAATACAGCAATCTTCAGCCTCGTAAATGCGGTGCTGTTGAAGCCATTGAGCTTCACTGAGCCCGATCGGCTCGCCGTTGTTTGGGAAGCAGACCCGGCTCGAGATGTTTCTGACGACGAAGTCGCGGTAGGAAATTATGTCGACTGGAAGACGCAGAACAGCGTCTTCGAAGAAATGGCCGCAGTAGGTTTTCGCAGCTTCAATATTACCGGCGACGGTGAACCGGAAAAGGTGATCGCAAACGGCGCCACCCAAAACTTCTTTCCCTTGCTCGGCGTTTCGCCTGCGTTAGGCCGCAATTTCCTGCCGGACGAAGATAAAGATGGTGGGCCAAAAGTCATGATTCTCAGCTACGGCCTGTGGCAGAGACGTTATGGCGGTGACAAAGAAATTATCGGCAAAGACATCATTCTCAACGGCGAGAAGCACACCGTTGTCGGCGTGATGCCGGCAAACTTTCGGTTTTTGCATAACCTTACTGCTCTCTGGGTTCCGGCGGCGTTTGCTCAGGAAGAACTAACGCTGCGCGACAATCAAAATCTGACGGTGATAGGGCGGCTCAAGCCCGGCATGACCTTTCAACAGGCGCAAGCTGATCTTGGCAACATCACGCAGTGGATTGCGAAAGACAATCCAAATGACATGACGGCATCGACGACCGCGAATGTGGTTCCGGTGGCCGAGCAGGTAACCGGAGACTCACGCCGTCCGTTGCTGATGTTGATGGTGGCGGTTGGTCTTGTGCTGCTGATTGCTTGTGCAAACACCGCAAACCTTTTGCTGTCCCGGGCCAGCGCCCGCCGGAAAGAGATTGCAGTGCGTTCCGCAGTCGGCGCGACGCGCAGGCGAATTGTCAGGCAGTTGCTGACCGAGAGCTTGATCCTTTCAACGTTAGCAGGCGCTCTTGGTTTGCTCGTCGCTACCTTCAGTTTTGAATTCCTTAAGTTGTTAATACCGACTGGACTGGTTGCAGGTGCCCTCAGGCTCGAGCCGCGCGCACTCGGTTTTGCTCTGCTGGTCTCGGTAATCACGGGAATTATATTTGGGCTTGTTCCGGCGCTGCAGGCATCACGGGTGGACCTGAATGAGGTGTTGAAGACGGGGGGACGCACCGGTCTGACCTCGGCCGGCGGCCGATTGCGCGGCGCTTTGGTGATTACCGAAGTCGCCTTGGCGTTAGTGCTGCTCGTGGGCGCAGGTCTTTTGATTCAAACAATTTCGAATCTCCGCGCCCAGTATTCGATCCTGCAACCCGAACAATTGTTGACCGCACGCACAGTGTTGCAGGGCAAGTATCAAGAGCCGGCTAAACGCTGGGCCTTCTACGACGACGTTCTCGCGCGAATCAAAAACCTGCCCGGAGTGGTCTCCGCGGGTTACACCACATCCGTGCCTTTGCAATGGCCGGGCGGATCAAATGGTTTCATTATTGATGGCCCACCGCCACCACCGGAACTCGCAGCCAACGCGCTGCACCGCCAGGTTAGCGCAGGATACTTTGAGACGATCGGCATACCTCTCCGTGAGGGGCGTTACCTTGACAGTCGCGACGATCAGAACGGGCAGAAGGTAATGCTGGTCAACGAAACGATGGCGTCTAAGTACTGGCCTCAGGAAAGCGCCGTCGGCAAACGAATCAAGTTTGCCGAGGAAGCACCCTGGATCACGATCGTAGGCGTTGTAGCCGACGTGCGGCAGATGGGTATGGACCAGCCGGTGAAACAGGAAATGTATCTGCCTTTCAAACAGGTAGACGGATTCCATGGTTATAAACCGCGCGACCTCGTCATTCGCACCGAGCAGGACCCGCAGCAACTCATCGCAGCAATGCGACGCGAAATCCACGCAGTTGATCCGAATCAACCGGTATCAAACATCGCAACCCTCGACGAAACCTTTGTCCAGGGGACGCAGCGACGCAAAGTTGGAATGACGTTACTGGTGGCGTTTGCCGCGCTGGCGTTGTTGCTGGCGGTGATTGGTATCTACGCAGTGCTCGCGTTCTTTGTCACCCAGCACCGGCCTGAGATCGGCGTGCGTGTGGCGTTGGGCGCACAGCGTCGCGACATCCTGGGATTAGTTTTGAAGAAGGGAATGGTGCTGGCGGCGGCTGGTGTGGTGATTGGCCTGGCCAGTGCGGTGGCAATCACGCGGCTGATGGCGAGTTTACTTTTCGGCGTGCAACCCGTCGACGCGCTGACGTTCGCCGCAGTTTCGTTTTGCGTGCTCGCCGTTGCTTTGCTTGCGTGCTACATACCGGCGCGGCGCGCTACCAAAGTCGATCCGTTAATCGCGTTGAGGTATGAGTAGATGAAACGTGGCCCAGGCGTAGGCATCGGGTAGTCAGGAGCAACAACTATGCAGACACTTTGGCAGGACCTGCGTTACGGGACCAGAAGCTTATTGAAGCGGCCAGCCTTCTTGCTACTGGCCGTTGCTACTCTAGGTCTGGGTATAGGCGCAAACACTACCATCTTTAGCATCATCAATGCCCTCGTCCTCAGTCCGCCTCAAATAACTGAACCGGATCGAGTGGTCGCAGTTTGGAGATCATCAATTGAGAAGCGAACGGACGGGTATGTCTCCTATCTAGATGTGCAGGACTGGCGTAGCCGCAGTGAAAGCTTTGAAGAGATCGCAGTTTACAAGCCGAATGGGTTCAACGTGACAACTGGAGACGAAGTTGAGCGTCTTCAGGGCATGCGCGTAACGGCAAACTTCTTTCCGTTAATGAAAGTTAACGTTTTTCGTGGCCGCAACTTTCATGTTGAGGAGGAGAAGCCTGGCAGTGAACCTGCGGCCATCATCAGCTATCAATTTTGGCAGAGCAGATTTGGTGGTAATGAAGCAGCACTATCGCAGTCCGTTGTTTTAAATGGCCGGCCCCACACGATCATCGGCATCCTGCCGGCAAGTTTCGAATTTCCTCTTTGGGAGGATGAAGCAGCCATCTGGACCACCGTGGCTGCGGAGGGCAATAACCTTCCCGAGCGTGGGTCACAGGTCCTGCTGGCAATTGGCCGATTAAAACCTGCTGTGACAATTGAACAAGCGCAGGCCGAGATGACTACCATTGCGGCCAGCCTGGAGCAGGATTATCCGGAAACCAACCGCGATACCACGGTGCATTTGGTGGGTTTGCATGAGCAGATAGTTGGCAAAGATGTGCGTCGCGCATTGTGGCTGTTATTGGGGGCGGTTGGGTTCATCCTACTGATCGCGTGTGCCAATACCGCCAACCTGCTGTTGGTAAGAGCCAGTGCGAGACACAAGGAGATCGCCATCCGAGCGGCCCTGGGGGCTGGAAGATGGCGCATTGCCCGGCAACTGATCACCGAGAGCTTTGTCTTGTCGATCCTCGCCGGTAGTGTGGGACTTCTCATCACCGTCTGGGGATTGAATCTGATCAAGTTTTACGGAGAAGACCAGTTGCCCAGATTGAGTGAGGTGCGCATCAGCGCAACTGTCTTGATCTTTACCTTCGTTGTTTCTGTCGCGACCGGCATATTGTTTAGCCTGATTCCCACTCTTAAAGCTTCTCGCCCGGACGTAAACGAAGTACTGAAATCAGGAACCAAAGCTGCGACTAGTGGTCGGGCCCTGCGCCGCTGGAGGGACGCGCTGGTCGTTTCCGAAATCGCGCTTAGTTTAATTCTGCTTGTCGGCGCAGGTTTGATGATTAAAAGTTTCGCGCGCCTGGTGAACGTCTCTCCCGGGTTCGATCCTAAAAATGTTTTAACGGGCCGGGTCAGCTTGAGCAGAGCAACGTACGAGAAACCGGCAGACAGAGTTAGCTACATCAATCAAACGCTTGACCGGTTGAAAGCTTTACCCGGCGTGCAAAGCGCCGCCTTTGTAGCACCGATGCCTTTCGGCGGCGGCAACGTGTCCTCAAACTTCAGAATTGAAGGCCGACCTCAAGCGGAGCCGGGACGTGAGGCCGGAGCGAGTAATCGCAGTGTCACACCTGAATACTTCCAGACGATCAAAATACCTTTGATCAAAGGACGTTACTTCACGCCACAAGACCAGCACGGTGCGGTGGGCGTCGCGATCATCAATCAGGCGCTGGCGCAACGATATTTTCCCGGCGAGGAACCGATCGGCAAAAGAATCTCCGGTATTGGCGCCAACGTAAATGAGGGTGATCCCGAGCAGTGGGAAATCGTCGGGATAGTAGGAGACGTTCACCATTCGAGCTTAACAAAAGGAGCCACGCCGGAGATTTATCTTCCCTATCAACAAAATAGTTGGACCTGGGGGAATTTTCTGGTCCGCACCACGGTCGACCCCGCGACCCTTACTCAAAGTTTCCGCGAACAGATACGGGCGGGTGACAAGACGTTGCCCGTAACAAGTGTTCGGCCGTTGTCGGAAGCAATTGCGGAAACGGTAGCTCAGCCGCGTTTTTACACTCTTCT
>DATEPF010000156.1:0-12976 GCA_035273325.1 Pyrinomonadaceae bacterium
TGGCTTTGCGCCAAAAGTCGAATTCAACACGTTTCGTGTAATTCGTGTTATTCGTGGATCCGTTTTTAGGCTGTAAAAGTACGATCCACGAAATACACGAAACACGAGCGTCCTCTTGTTCGACTTTTGAGGCAAAGCCAATTTTGTTCTGATCCGCGTTTATCCGCGTTAATCTGTGGCTGATTTACGTCTTAAAGATTTCGACGCAGGGAATCCAGTCCGGCTTGAATGGTTTCGGGTGAGGTTGAGAAAGAGAAGCGCAGATGGCCTTCACCGTGTTCGCCGAAGACAACGCCCGGGACTGTAGCGACCTGCGCACGGTCCAACAATATCTCGGCGGCTTCGCGACTGTCTGGACTAACGCGCGTGACATCAGGAAACGCGTAGAACGCCCCGGCCGGTTTTTCACACGTCAATCCTAACTCGTTAAGTCCATCCAAAAGTAAATCGCGCCGCTGTTGGTAGGCGACGCGATTCTGTTCCAGCATATCTGTTTCAGTTGTAAATGCAGCCAGTCCGGCCCACTGCGTGGGCGTGGAAACGCCATTCGAGGAATACAAAAGGGTTTTTCGCAGTCCAGTCATCCACGGTTCAGGTGCAACCGTGTAACCCAAACGCCACCCGGTCATCGCAAACGACTTCGAAAGTGTGAACACAGTAATCGTGCGTTCGAACATTCCACCGAGCGAAGCGATTGAACAGTGTTCACCTTCATATACCAGGTCCTCATACGCTTCATCCGCAATCACCACCAGATCACGTTCCTGCGCGAACCGCGAAACTGCCATCGCTTCATCGCGGGTGAACACCACTCCGCTCGGATTCTGTGGAGTGTTGTAATAGATCGCTCGGGTCTTCGCTGAAGCGTACTTCGCGAGAGTCTGTTCCAAACCGTTCGCGCGCGCTTCTGACGTGGGCACTAAAACTGTCTTACCTTCACAGTGTGCGATCAGATCTTTGATGGGTGTCCAAAAAGGAGAGAAGACGAGTACTTCGTCTTTGGGATTCACTACGGATTGAAACGCACCGAAAAGACCTTGCATGCCGCCGTTCATCACTACCACTTCGCTTTGTTGAGCGAGAATCCCGTTCTTCGTTCGCAGCTTGTTGGCAATTGCTTCACGCAGTTCCGGAATTCCCGACGACGGTGCGTAACGGCTCTTGTCTTCGTCGAGCGCGCGCCTCATCGCGTCCTTCACAAAATCGGGCGTATGCATGTACGGCTCGCCGCCTTCGAACTGGTGGACAGTGGCCCCGGCCGCGCGCAGCTTCATTATGCGATTGCGGATATTGACGATGTCAGAGAAGCCGATGTCGTCGAGGCGCGAGGCGAGGCGAAACTCAGTAGGTGTGGTGGTCACAATTATTGAGAATAACTTTCTAAGGGAACGATTGGAGAAGGCGGATTATATCGTTCGGGTTGAAGGGCGTCTAGGGAGGCTCGGGTTTGCTCCCTCTCCCATCTGGGAGAGGGTTGGGGAGAGGGCCTGAGCGGGATCAGCCAGTTTGGATTTTTTGAAGGTAGCGTCAACTCCTTGATGAACTGCAAGTAACAATTAGGTGTGGACCCCTGCCTTTGCGCTCCCTCCGAACAAAAAACTCAAACGCATCCCAAGCCCTCCCTAACCCTCCCAAAGGGAGGGGAATATAGAATCAACGTGATCAAAGACCTTAAGAGTTCACCTTTAAGAAATAGTTTTAACTCACGCCCCGTAAGTGTAACTGTTGACACGTGAAAGGGACGCCAGTAACATGGCGGCTCGCCGGGCTGCTGGCATCTCGTCATTACGTTCTCCTTTACAGTTTCCGCGTCAGCAATTCGCCAGTAATCACTGTTTGTTGGTTTCACCATGAACCGTCCTGCCGTGTCCATACCTGAAAAGCTGTTCTTCAAGATTGGCGAGGTTTGCGAGCTCGCGGGTGTGCAAGCGCACGTCCTGCGCTACTGGGAGTCGGAATTTCCGATGTTGGCGCCGCAAAAAAACCGTGCCGGACAGCGCGTCTATCGCAAGCGCGATGTTGAGATTGCGCTACGCATAAAAGAATTGTTGTATGACGACCAGTACACAATTGCGGGCGCGAAGAAGAGGCTTGCAAATGAATTGCGCGCGGGTGGAAAACTGAAAATAGTTTCCAATGAGGTTTCGGAATTCGGGTCGCCCGAAACAGCCGATCAACCGCTCCGTTCAGGAACCGCAGAAGATCGAAAGGCGCTCAGGGAAGTTGCTTCGGAGCTGCGCGAGATTTTGGCGTTACTGGAAAAGCAACCTAAAAAAAGTAGTCAGTAGTCGTAGTCAGTAGAAAGAACAAAGGCTTTCAATCCGCGACGATTGAAAGCCTTTCTTGTTCCTGCTACTGCCTACTGCCTACTGCCTACTGTTTTTCGGGACGCCGAGATTCGAACTCGGGACCTCACCCACCCCAAGGGTGCGCGCTACCAGGCTGCGCCACGTCCCGTCACCGCGGTAAGTATCTACAGAAACATTTCCCAACGCAAACCTGAACCTCCGTGCTGTTTCGTGTGATTCGTGAATCGTCTTTTCGTAACGATAAAAACGATCCACGAATCCGATGAAATACACGAAACAGATCACTCATCCTTCATATCTGTAATCACTATCTGCGACGACAACGTTTTATGCACCGGACACTTGTGTGCGATCTCCTGAAGCCGCGCGTGTTGTTCATCAGTTAAGTCGCCTTCAATTTGCACCGACCGCTCAATACGGTGAAGGTAACGATCCAAAGTTTGATCACATTCGGCGCAGTCTTTTGCGTGTATACGTTTTTGCCGAAGATGCACTGTAATGCTTTGTACCGGCCATTGTTTGCGTCGTGCATACAATGTGACAGTCATTGAAATACAACTTCCGAGTGCAGCCAGTAGTAACGCGTACGGATCCGGACCGGCACCCTCGCCCCCTGCCTCTACCGGTTCGTCGGAAACGAAGGTACGCCCGAGGCCGTAGGTTACTTCATTCTGCAGATTCGAAAGAGATCGCACGGTGACGTCGCTCACGGTATTCTCCTTAGTGAATCGATTCTGTTAGCCGCTTGCGGTCACTCATTCGTGCCGCTAAACTCCAGGCGCTCCAATAAAACCAGTGACAATTTCTTGAGGCGGAATAATGAAGATTCACGAGTATCAAGGCAAGGAACTTCTGCGTAAGTTTGGCGTCCCGGTTCCGCGCGGCATCGTAGCGCGATCCAGCGATGAGGCTTATGACGCGGCGCAAGAGCTGGGCGGCGATGTTGTGGTAGTCAAAGCACAGATACACGCCGGCGGCCGTGGAAAAGGCGGCGGCGTCAAGCTCGCAAAGAGTCCCGACGAGGCGAAAGCCGTCGCCAACCAGATCCTGGGGATGAACCTGGTTACGCACCAGACCGGACCCGAAGGACGCGAGGTCCGCGTTCTATTGATAGAAGAAGGCCTGCCTATTGATAAAGAGTTTTACCTTGGTATCGTGCTCGACCGCGCTTCAGGGCGACCGGTGTTTATGGCTTCTGCTGCCGGGGGAATGGACATCGAAGAGGTGGCTGCCAACACTCCTGAATTGATCATGAAAGAGACGATCGACCCGGCGGTTGGTTTTCGCGCATATCAAGCGCGCAAGCTGGCATTTGGTTTGGGACTACCGGCCGAGTTGATCGGTCAGGCGGTCAAGTTTATGCAGGCCCTCTACAACGCATACGAACAGATGGATGCGTCATTGATGGAGATTAATCCGTTTCTGTTAACTAAGGACGGCCGCTTGATCGCGTTGGACGCAAAGGTGAACTTTGACGACAACGCTATGTTTCGTCACAAAGAGTTTTTGGACCTGCGCGATCTGAATGAAGAGGAACCGTTGGAGATCGAAGCGTCGAAGTTTGACTTGAACTACATCAAGCTGGACGGAAATATCGCGTGCATGGTGAACGGGGCGGGTCTGGCGATGGCCACGATGGACATCATCAAGCTCGCAGGCGGAGAACCGGCTAACTTTCTCGACGTTGGTGGTGGCGCATCACAAGAGCGAGTGGAAGCTGCATTTCGAATCCTGCTGGCTGACGAGCACGTGAAGGCGGTACTGATTAACATTTTTGGCGGCATCGTACGGTGTGACATGGTGGCGCGCGGCGTGGTTGAAGCGGCGAAGAACCTCGGCATCAGCGTTCCGGTCGTGGTCCGGCTTGAAGGAACGAATGTAGAAGAAGGTCAACGAGTGATTCGCGAATCGGGCATGAACTTCACCGTTGCCACCGGGATGAAAGACGCCGCTGACAAAGTGGTCGCTCTGGCAGCGTGAGAGGTATCCACAGATTACGCAGATTACACAGATTACTGCTTAGGGAAAATGATTACTGAATGAGCAGGGACTTAATTACTCAACCTCGTCGTCCAGTTTGGAAATCTGTGTAATCTGCGTAATCTGTGGATGATATGTGGAGAATCATTTGGCCTCTTTAACATTTTGGGGTGCTGCAGGTACCGTCACCGGTTCCAAATTCTTAATCGAAACAAAGCGTCGGCGGATGCTGGTTGACTGTGGTCTGTTTCAAGGACCGCGTGATATTCGGGATCGTAATTGGGCCGAGGCGCCGTTTTCTCCGGAGTCGCTCGCTGCAGTTCTATTGACGCATGCCCACATCGACCACACGGGTTACTTGCCGCGGTTGGTTAGGCAGGGCTTCAATGGACCAGTCTATTGTTCGCGCGGCACTGCCGACCTGTTACGAATATTGCTCCCTGACTCCGCGCGTCTGCAGGAAGAGGAAGCGGCTTACCGTAATCGACACCAATTAACTCGCCATCATCCGGCGCTGCCTCTTTACACGGAAGAAGACGCTGCGGCCGCTCTTAAACTGTTGAAAGTTGTAATGAACGATGGCCAGCCCATCCAGGTTACCGATGGCATGAAGGTCGAGTTTCGCATCGCCGGACACATTCTCGGATCAAGTCAGTTGCTGGTCCGCGTCGGCTCCGGCAACGATGCACGGCGAATAGTGTTCTCTGGTGACCTCGGGAAATACGATCAACCAATCATTAAGGATCCGGTTGCACCACCCGAGTGCGACTACCTGGTCGTCGAGTCGACGTATGGCGATCGTATCCACGATCCCGAACCTCCTAAACTGGCACTGGAGCGAATCATTAACAACGCTGTGGCCCGCGACGGTGTGGTGTTGATTCCTTCATTCGCGGTGGGACGTGCGCAGGAGGTCTTGTATCTGATCCGCGAGTTGGAAGACGAACATCGCGTGCCTGTCATACCGGTGATTCTCGATTCACCGATGGCGTCCGCCGCGACGCGCGCCTATGCGAATCGCAAAGAGGAACACGACGAAGCATATTTGATTGCCGCGGAAGGAAAGGTAAATCCGTTGCGGACGCATTCAATGCGCGCAGCCAATACGCGAGATGAATCGAAACAGTTGAACCGCGAAACCGGTGCGCGTGTGATTGTCAGCGCGTCGGGGATGATGAGCGGAGGCCGTGTGCTCCACCATGCACTGCGCCTGCTGCCTAATGAAAATGCGACGGTGGTATTCGTCGGCTATCAAGCAGCGGGAACACTGGGACGTCGCGTCGCCGACGGGGAAAAAGAGGTGAAGGTGTTGGGCCAGTGGATTCCGGTGCGGTGTGCGATTGAAAAGGTCGGCGGGTTCTCCGCACATGCCGACTGGCAGGAAGTGATTCGATGGTTAACCGAATTGCCGTCGCCGCCGCGACGCATCTTTGTTACGCACGGCGAGTTGGGCTCGGCCAATGCGATGGCAGCACGCATCCGCGAACGTTTTAACTGGCCGGTCGACGTGCCGGAGCATGGACAACGTTTCGAGTTAACGGACTGAAAGAAAAAATACGATCCACGAAATACGGAAACGTTTTCCTGTCGTTTCGTGTAATTCGTGGATCGGTTTATACTTCGCGGTCATTTTATAATCAGTTCACCACATAAGGAGCCGCGCAATTGAGCGTATTGGTTGATAAATCTACACGCCTTGTCGTGCAGGGAATTACCGGCAGGGAGGGAACGTTTCATACAAAACAGATGGTGGAGTACGGCACCAATGTCGTCGGAGGGGTGACGCCGGGCAAGGGTGGTACGACACATGAAAACATTCCCGTCTTCAACACAGTGGCCGACGCCGTTAACCAGGCAGGTGCGAACGCGTCCGTGATTTATGTACCGCCCGCCTTCGCGGCGGACGCCATCATGGAAGCTGCTGATGCCGGTATTCCTGTGGTCGTTTGCATCACGGAAGGCATCCCAACCCTGGATATGGTGAAGGTGAAAGAGTTTTTGTCAGACAAGGGTACACGTCTCATCGGTCCAAATTGTCCCGGCATCATCAGTCCTGGTAAGTGCAAGATCGGAATCATGCCCGGTCATATTCATCGTGAAGGTCGTGTGGGCGTTGTTTCGCGATCGGGCACGCTCACGTACGAGGCGGTGGGCCAACTAACAGCTCTCGGTATGGGCCAATCTACTGCCATTGGTATCGGTGGAGATCCGATCGTCGGCACATCACACACCGACGCACTCCGCTTATTTCAAGCTGACGACGAAACTGACGGGATCGTAATGATTGGCGAGATTGGAGGTACGGCGGAAGAAGAAGCAGCCGCCTTCGCGAAACATAACGTCACTAAACCGATTGTCGCCTTCATCGCCGGGCAAACCGCGCCGCCGGGACGACGGATGGGCCATGCAGGAGCGATCATCGCCGGCGGCAAAGGCACCGCTGCTGAAAAGATGAAGGCGCTGGAAGAGGCCGGCATCCACGTGGTTATGTCGCCTGCCGACATTGGCGCGGGAATGCAGCGAGCACTCGGCGCTCGATCGGCTGCTTAAGAATCTTTCGTAGTTAGTGTAATTCGTGTAATTCGTGGATACGTTTTTGAGACCGCATAAGAACAATCCACGAAATACACGAAACACACCAAATAAAAAGTCATTATTCAAAAGGAAACATTGATGGCAGAGCAGGGAAACTTAACATTCGGAATTATTAAACCAGACGCAGTTCGCGCTGGACACACAGGCAGCATCATTCAGCGCATCAACGACGCAGGTTTCAAGCTGCGAGGGATGAAAACGCTCCACTTGTCGCTCAAACAGGCGGAAGGCTTTTACGCAGTTCACCGAGAACGACCATTCTTTTCTGGTTTGACTGAATTCATGTCGAGCGCACCCTGCGTCGTGATGGCATTAGAAAAAGAAGGCGCGGTGAAAGCGTGGCGCGATTTGATGGGCGCCACTGACCCCGCCAAAGCGGACGAAGGAACACTACGAAAAGACTTTGGCGGCTCCGTTGGTGAAAATGCGGTGCACGGTTCTGACTCGGACGAAAATGCGAAGATCGAAATCGCTTACTTCTTTAGTCAGATCGAACTGATCTAGACCGTTACCCGATACAACTATGAAACGTTGCCCCACGTGTAATCAGACATTCACTGATGAATGGTTGACGTTCTGTACGCAGGATGGCACTTCACTGGTCGCCGCAGACACGTCGGTTATTGAACCGCCCGTAACACTCGTCAATCCCTCAATGCCGCCGAGTGTCAGTCCCCTGGAACAACCAACGATGGACATGCCCGGTAAAAGTATTCCGGCGCCTGCCCTCTACAATCCGCCGCAAACGCCGCAGACAGGATTCCGACCACCGCCGCCACCTGCGTATCCAGTGGCGACAGAAAAGAACATGGCGCTGCTTTCGATGATCCTCGGGATCGTTAGCATCACGATTGGATTCTGCTGTTACTTTGGAGTGCTGACTGCGCCAATAGCGATCGGTTTGGGAGTGTATGCACTCTCATTAATTAAGAAGGATTCGACAAAGTATGGCGGAAAAGGAATGGCAATCGCGGGCATCATCACCGGATCGCTGTACTTTGTCTTCCTGATACTCATCATCCTGTTTTATGGGTTGGCGGCCTTGATGGGCAACTTGAGCTGAGGCGGAAGGTAAAGTGAAACGCTGTCCCACGTGCAATCGAACGTTCACAGATCGAAACCTGACTTTCTGTGTTGACGACGGAACCCCACTAATCACGGTTGATGTTCCCGACGAAGAGACGGTGGTGTCTCCGCATGCCAGCAGCGGCGGCCGGTCGCCGGTCAGCCCACCGGTCTATCAGCCACCCGCTACTTATGCGCCTCCAAGTTCGACGGCCGGACCAAAGCGCAAAGTTTGGCCGTGGGTGTTGGGGTTATTGGCGCTCGTTCTGCTTGTCATAGGGGGTTTAGCTATCGCGGCCGTAGTCATGATTCCGCGAATAGCGCAGCGACCAGGGCCCGCGCTCTCAAATCGTGACGCGAATGTTAACAACAACGAGAATTCCAACAGCACTGCAGCAAACGAAAGTGTCGATGCCAACGCGCCTACGGATGAAGCCGCGGTGTTGGCGGCGTTGACTGAACTGGAACACGAGTGGACGGTGGCAAACATCAATGCCGATAAGACCAGGTTGAACCGCATACTTGCGGACGATTATGTTGGCACCACGTTTGATGGACAGACGCAGGGCAAAGCCGAATATCTAAGAACTATCGAACGTGACACGACCACTAAGAACTGGGAATTCGATGATCTTGAAGTGGATCTGCTGGGTGATCGTGCAACGTTGACTGGGGTTGTGCGGCTTGAACTTCCGGATGGGGAGAGGCAATTTCGATTTGTTGATAAATTTGTATGGCGCGACGGACGCTGGCAGGCTACGGGTTCAGTCGTAACCCCGGTACAATGAACGGAAGTAAGCGGAAGGCAGAAGGCAGATCTGAGATCTGAGATCTGAAATCTGAAATCTGAAATCTGAAATTTGAAATTTAAGATCTGAAAACTGAAAACTGAAAACTGAAAACTGAAAACTGAAAACTGAAAACTGTGTCAATTATCGGCGACGTCATCGAATCAACTAAAGCGATCATCCAGGGAATGGGTGTGACGCTTTCCTATATTCCCAAAGGGAAGTGGACGGTGCAGTACCCGGAAGAGCCGGTAACAATGCAGCCGCGGTATCGTGGCCAACACCTGCTCCACGTCGACGAGCTGGGCAGAGAAAAATGTGTTGCCTGTTTCCTCTGTGCCGCAGCGTGTCCTTCAGAGTGTATCTATATCGTCGCGAAAGACGACCCGCGTCCGGCTGAACTACGCACCGGTGTCGACGAACGTTTTGCCGAGGTCTACAACATTGATTACGGGCGCTGCATCTTTTGCGGCTACTGCGTTGAAGCCTGTCCGAAAGATGCAATTACTCACGGATACAATTTCGAGCTTTCGGTTTACAGTCGTGCGGATCTCCTGAAAACCAAGGACGACCTGCTCATCACGAAGCAAGTTCAATCAAAAAACTACCGCGTCGCGTCTTCGCTGGAAGATGTAGATTCTGAATACAAAGAAGTGTGACATTGTCCACGACTTTGCCCGCTCTGTGCGGCGGCCGGTTCGCTGGCCCAAAAGACTAATCGGCGGTGGGGCTTCTCCAAGGAACTCCCGCCGCCGAATGTTTTAGACCCAACACTAAATGGCCTACCGCGAGCAGAACTATCGTTTGGAGTACACGCTCAAGGCGAGCCGTGAACAACTATGGCCGTTGGTTTCAGATACGAATCGTTTCAATCGCGACACCGGTGTGCCGGCGGTCCAACCAGCCGGACCAAAACAACGTTTGCGAAATGCGCGACGCCGGCTTCGATTCTCGATTTACGGAATGCCAGTCGAATGGGAGGAGCAGCCTTTTGAATGGTTGCGCCCGTCGCGGTTCGGCGTGCTCCGCAAATACAGCAAAGGACCGATGGTGGAACTGCAGGCGCTGGCGGAATTAAATGCGCGCGATGACGGTGGCACTGATTTGATTTACAGCGTCAGGATTAAGCCGCGCTCGATCTTCGGCGCGCTGATAGTCTGGGCTCAGTTTAACCTTATAACCAAACAGCGTTTTGACCGTTCGTTCACCAAATTTGACGAGATGGCCGTCACCAGGATCGAGACGCCAGCTCCGGACGTTGAGATAAGCGAAGCGGGCTCTAATCGGATACAAGCAGTACGATCGAAACTGATCGAAGTCGGCTGTGCGGCTGAAGTGGTCGACCGACTTATTCATTTCATCCAGACGGCAGATGATTTCTCGTTGTCACGCATTCGGCCTTACGAACTCGCCGATAACTGGCAGTTACCAAGACGCGCTGCGTTGGAAGCGTGTTTGCGCGCCACGCGGCACGGGCTTCTCGACTTGCAATGGGAGGTGATGTGTCCGTTATGCCGGGGTGCTCAGGAAACCGATTCTACGTTGCAGGATTTGAAGCAGGAGATGCACTGCGAAACCTGCATGATCGATTTCACTGTCAACTTCGACCGGTTTGTCGAGCTGACATTTCGTCCCAACGCTTTGATCCGGCGCGTAGAGGCTCTCGATTTTTGTATGGGTAGTCCACAGTGGACGCCGCATATCGTGGCGCAGCAACTAATGCCCGCAGACGACACGCGCGAATTGAATCTGCCCCTGCAACCAGGGCGCTACCGGTTACGCGCTCTGGAACTGCCGGGTTCCCAAGCCTTGATCGTCAGGGATGAAGGAGCAACGCAGGCCGCAGTAAAGATTGAAGAGTCGGGATGGCCGGACGAAGAACTGAAACTGTCGACCCAATGCACACTGCAGTTGGAGAATTCGACCTCCGCTGAACAACTTTTGATTCTGGAACACCTGGCGTGGGGTGATCAGGCCGCTACGGCGGCGGAGGTGACGGCGCTGCAGATCTTTCGTGATCTGTTCTCCAATGAAGCCTTGCGGCCGGGCCAACAAATTTCTGTAGGGACGTTGACCATCCTGTTTACAGATCTGCGACACTCGACTCAGCTTTATCGTGAAATTGGTGACGCCACCGCGTTTGGACGTGTGATGAACCACTTCGACGTTCTAAAAAAAGTGATCGCTGACGAAGATGGTGCATTAGTAAAAACAATTGGAGACGCTGTGATGGCTGTTTTCCGACGTCCATCATCAGCAGTCAAGGCAATGCTGACGGCCCAGGAGTTGTTAAGGTCGCCTGGTCCGGACAGAGCGCCGTTAACATTGAAAGCGGGAATCCACACGGGACCGTGCATCGCCGTTAACCTGAACGACCGTCTTGATTATTTCGGGACGACCGTAAATATGGCGGCGCGGCTGGAGGGGATGTCTACCGGCGAAGACGTAATTATCTCTCGCGCTTTGTTTCAGGACCCTGAAGTTGAGTTCTTTATTAAATCGGAAGGGTTGACGGCGACGCCGTTTGAGATTGAATTGAAAGGCTTTGAGAATGAGCCGATTGAGTTGCTACGGATTGCGCGCCGTTAGCCAACTTTTCGTGTAATTCGTGGATCCTCTTTTCGCCGGCAATTAAAGCGATCCACGAATTAACACGAAGCATTGAGTGAGTGATGCCAATACTGGAAACAAGGGACGTTTCAAAGCTCTACACGATGGGCACCAGCAGCGTTAACGCGCTGGATGGTGTCTCAATCAGTGTGAACGAAGGCGAGTTCGTCGCGATCCAGGGTACCTCTGGCTCAGGGAAGAGTACGTTGTTGAACATGATTGGAGGCCTGGACCACCCTACATCCGGCGAAGTACTGTTTGATTCCAAACCGCTGGGCCCGTTTACCAAAAAAGAAATGGCCCGCTACCGACGATTTTCTGTTGGTATGATTTTTCAAAACTTCAATTTGATCCCGACAATGACTGCCGCTGAAAATGTACGACTGGCACTGGCGTTTGGCGGCTTACGCGGGCCGGAACGCCGGCGGCGTGCGAGTGAGCTGCTGGAACGGGTTGGGTTAGGCGATCGTTTGGAGCACCGGCCTTCCGAACTCTCCGGTGGTGAACAACAGCGTGTAGCGATCGCCCGAGCGCTGGCAAACAATCCCAAAGTATTGCTGGCCGACGAGCCCACCGGGAATCTTGATTCGACACGCGCGCATGAACTGCTGGCGTTGTTGCGGCAGATGGTGGATTCAGACTCGTTAACCATTCTGATGGTTACGCACGATCGTGAACTGGCGTCTAGTTTTGCCGACCGAATCATTCTGATGAAAGATGGAAAAGTGGTGGAGGTAACTAATGCCTAAAGCGAGTCAAATGACTCTGGAAGCCTTGCGCTCGGTCCCCCTATTTGCGTCGCTCAGTGATGAAGCTGCCACGGAGCTACGCGAGCTGCTGCTTGAAAAAGACGTCGCTACCAATAGCCGCCTCTTTAATAAAGGAGAGACAGGCGACGCGATGTACTTGATCGAGACCGGGCGGGTGCGCATCAGCATTCAGGATGAGGACCACAAAGAGATCACGCTAACAGAACTTGCGCAGGGCGATTTCTTCGGTGAGATGTCATTGATCGACGGCCGTCAAAGGTCGGCGGACGCAACGGTCATTGACGATTCACGTCTGGCGATTCTACCGCGTCAGGCGTTTTTGGGTTTCGTTCGATTGAATCCTGACGTGGCACTGGGAATGTTGGCGGCCCTGACCGACAGATTGCGCCGGACGGATGAACTGCTGCGCTCGCGGGTCTCGCGCAACGTTAACGAGGAGTCGGAGCGGCGGGCCACGATGGCGGATCGCGCGGCGGATATGATTGCCGAGTTCGGCGGCAGCTGGAAGTTTATTATCGCCTCAATGGTGCTGATTCTGGGTTGGATACTGTTCAACACCTACGTCCTGGTCCGAGGGATTGATCCGGCCCCCTTCCAGATTTTGAATTTGGCGTTAGCGGTGATCGCGGGCATGCAGGCGCCGATCATTATGATGTCGCAGAACCGCCAGGGAGAAAAAGATCGTCTGCGGGCCGATCTGGATTACCAGGTCAATCTTAAAAATGAGTTATCACTCGCGGAAGTGTTGCGCAGGTTGGATGTGATCGAAAGCGAACGGCTACCGCAGTTGTTCGAAGAACAAAATGAAAGACTGGGGAAGAGTCCAAAGTCCAATGTCCAAAGTCCAATGTCGGGTTAG
>DATEPF010000157.1:0-8549 GCA_035273325.1 Pyrinomonadaceae bacterium
CCCCGCTTTAACAACTGTCACCATTAGGTGCCGCTGCATTATGCGGTATTAGCCCAGATTTCTCTGGGTTATTCCCCATCCAAAGGTAGATTACCTACGTGTTACTCACCCGTGCGCCACTCTACTTTCTCCCCGAAGGGAGATTTCGCGTTCGACTTGCATGTCTGAGGCACGCCGCCAGCGTTGATTCTGAGCCAGGATCAAACTCTCGTTAGAATTTGTTCTCTGGAACATCATCGTACTGTTTGTATTGTTCAGTATCCGATAATGACTCTTCTTCAGAGTTTTGCACGCGAGCTTTATCGCTCATCGTGTTGACTCTCAAAGTTCATTGATATGGACACGCTCTATCTAGTTTTCAAAGATCGATTCCCCAAAATTGTCTTTGGATTGCCTACAGGAGTATTAAACTCGCCTCAAGCAAACGGGGACTTTAACCGAAGCACTCTACTCTGTCAAGCGACGACACATGTTCGGAAAATGTTATTTTTTCCGACAAAAAAGCCGCCTTCCTTTGAGCGTTTCTCAGAGAAAAGCGGCACCCATTCGTGCCATTCAGAATTCCTAACTGTCAACTCCCTCTCACAGGGAAAGGGCATTATAAATACAACTAATTTCTTGTCAAGTGGTTGCTGTCCAACCTCTTCTCACCGCGCTTCAATTAACTCTTCGCTTACGTGAGGCCACTCGTCATGGGCAAAACTAAGATGCTTGCTTTCCCAATCGCGTTTGCTATTTCAAACAAAACTTTTCGAATTTTCTCTTCGCAAACACGCTGCCAAATCAGCGAACTGATTAGACGAAAAAACTAGCGGAACGTTGCCTGACGTTTCGAGTTTTAATTTCGTCGTAAGCTGGTCGAAACTTTCGCGCGCAGTTTTACTACGATCGGAAACATAAAAAGCGGCGACGTTCGGAAGAACATTTCGCGCAGTGCGTTTTATCTGCGGGTGGTCAGCGCGCGCGACCATGATAAAGAAATCAGGCTTAACGTAAGACGAAAAACTATTACCTTCGATGAACACTCCTTCAGAAGTTACGCGTGTAAGTGCGTCTTTAATTCCCTCTTCCAGTTGATCGTCAGTTGCGATTACCCAGTGAACGTTCGCGGCGCCCGATTCCCAATAACGACCGGTGTCCTTTCCTGGTTCGTAAGTTTCTAACCTGCCGGATTTGATCAACGGCTTATCCTGAAGCAAGTGGCTGACGCAGCAGGCATGCGGATCTTTACCGCAGGAGCGATAGTGGCCGCGCGTCGTCTTAATTGCTTCCCATCCAGGAAATATCTCCAGCAGATTGCAAAGGAGCGTGGTCTTTCCCACCTCAGACGTGAACCCGCCGACACCGACGATAATTGGGTTATGCATAATCCAGAGTGCGCTTATTGATGTAATTCGTGGATAGCTTTTTCAGCCGTTTAGAAATCGACCCACGAACAACACGAATTACACGAAACAGGAAGTCAAGGGCTTACTTCTTTTTCTTGTCGGCGCCCGCCGGCGGTGTCACTCGCAGATAACCCCTGCCGTCCTTATGGACCGCGTACTGCACATCAGTGAGCTGGCCGCTGTCATCCTTTATGCGAATGGTAAATGTCTTACTGTCCGCCTTCCCTTCCACGCGACATGGCAAATAGCCTTTCAGATCCGGGCTACGGTATGCCGTGTAGTGTTCCTGATCCCGTTTGTCATATCCCAGCACGTAGATCCGATCGAAGTCAGGTTCATCAAGTGTACGAGGTTGGTCCGAACTACTCTTCTCCAAAATCACCCAGCTGCCGGGTCTTGATTCCCGTGTTCCGTCGCTGTTGGTTGTATCGGCTTCACCCGGGTCGCCGTCCAGCCGTTGCCACGCAACAAACTCACGGCCCGTACGATAAAAAATAATGTCACTCGGAACCTTCAACTCCACTTGCTTGCCATAGATCCAACCCGCGGGGGCCGGTGAGATCGAGGGCGGCAGCCTCACCTTGTACCAAAGCTCGTTGTCTTCTTCCGGCGCTTTCTCTTCCTCATTGTCCGGGTTAGCTGGCTGTGTACCCGGCTGCGCGGTTCCGGCTTTGGGAGCAATATCACTTTCAATAGCTTCTGAAGCTTTCGGCTTCGGCACACGCTTCCATCCGACGATGTCAAAACTCGAACCGCTGTCGAGTCTCATCATGATGTTTTCATTGTCCGCGCGATCAGGACGCAACCGCAGGTTTGAACTGGCGCGTAGCTGACCGGCGGCCTGGGAAGGAACATTGTTGTCTTCTTCCGCCAGTTGCTTTGAAGCCTCCAGCACTTCTTCGGGCATTACGTTTCGGGATTCAACCCAACCCTCAGTGCTGTTTTCATCGGTCGCTCGCACGCGCAACCAACGCTCTTTTTTGCTGTGGTCAGAGGGATCTTGTACGTCTTGAAATTCAAGAATATCGACGACCTGACCGCGTCTCACTTCTAATAAATCCGCTGCAACCACCGCTGTCGAGCTGCGTATTTGAGCGCGGTTCGCGACTATGACACCTGTGTCGCTCTTGCTCGCGAGCGTACTGCAGCCACTGGCAATCGCGACGACAACTAACGTCAAAGCTAAATTAAGATTACGTTTCATATGCGGAGGAACTCCAGGTTCAATTTCTAATTATAGTCCGTTGCGATTCCAATGTCCTGTGATGTCCGACAAGCTTTAGCTTGTTTAGAAGCATCGCCCTCGTGTTTATTTCGCGTGTTTCGTGGATCGCCAGTATCAATGGCTAAAATACGATCAACGATTACACGAAACACACGAAATACCACAGGCGCTGTCAGTTTGACACTAACTATTCCGACTCCTATATTACGGCTACAAATCCCCAGGAAACTTGTAGAAGCCATGCGAACCATTCGTCACTCAGAGATGGTCAAGACTGACAGCTCAGGTCGGCGCGTTCTTTCGTTCCTGTTACTCGGACTGATTCTCTACGGCTCCACCCTGCAGGCGGTACATAAGCACGGCGCCGCGTTATCCTCACAGCTTGAAGCTGTTGTTATTTCCACTCCTTCACCCGAGGACATTTCTACCACTGGACTACAAGGCTGTACTGACTGTCTTATTTGTCAGCTTCAACAAAGCTTTTCAGCTCCGCTTGTTACACATATTGATTTGGCGCCACCCGCTGCTCAAACGGTTGGCTTCCTAGACACAGCAAGTCGGCGTCCATCCACATTTGTAACCATCAGCCACAGCGGACGCGCTCCTCCTTCTATCTCTTAATCAACATCCGAAGTCGGCCCGTCACAACCGCCGAGCTTGTTCACGCGCTCCCCGCGTGATCAGGTTCGCATTTGTGGCCCGCCATTTCACCAGTCGAATTGGTTAAGAGGTAAGACATGATATCCATCAGATTTTCAAGCGCTATTCTCGCAGCGAAGTTGTTCTCAATCTGCTGCCTATTTTCTTTGTCGGTGTCAGCCCAACCAAGTGCAACTTTGAAAGGCACCGTTACGCTTGGCGACACCGGACAGCCGATACACAACGTACTTGTCACGATCATTCAGTTGAAACGCACGGTTGGCACTAATGAAGAGGGGCAATATGAATTCCAGAATTTACCTGCCGGGCGTTATGAAGTTCAGGCCCATATTGATCGCGTGCCTGATGTATTACGCTGGGTTCAGATTCCAGCAGGAGCCGCCATTACACTCGATTTCCAAATGCAGCTTAGCGGTCTCGAGGAGCAGGTAACGATTACGGCCACCGGTACCGAACAATCCGTTTCAAGCTCCATTCAATCGGTCGAAGTGATCGGCTCAGTCGAGTTGGCCAAAAAGAGTCCAGTTTCGCTTGGCGAAGCGCTTGACGGCGAGCTCGGTGTTTCAAAAAGGAGCTTTGGACCAGGCACCGCGCGGCCCGTCATACGCGGATTCGACGGAGATCGTGTGCTGGTGTTGACGGACGGAAACAGAGTCGGTGGACTTGGATTCCAGTCAGGCGATCACGCGGAGCCTGTCAACCTTCTGACTGTGGAACGGATCGAGGTCGTCAAAGGGCCCGCAACTTTGCTTTACGGCAGTAACGCTATCGGCGGTGTTGTCAATGCTGTAACTGGCCATGACACGGCTCACAAAGGAGCAAACGGTTATTTCACGGCGCTTGGATCAACCAACAGTAGACAAGCGGGCGGTAGCGCAGGTTTTGAATGGGGAACAGACAGGTGGTTGCTATGGGCCAACGGCGGTGGCCAGCGGTCAGGGGACTATGAATCTCCAATAGGTACTGTTCCAAACTCTTTCTCGCGCGAAGGAAATGCGGCGACCGGATTTGGTTACTATCGCGACCACGGGTTCTTCAGCTTCAACTACAGCCTCAACAAGCGACGCTATGGAATCCCTTTCGATCCCGACAAAATCGATCCCGAGATTGTGGAACTAAACCCGCGACGTCACGGGTTCGAAGCGCGGGGAGGTTTCCGTGGGAACCCATCCTTGGTTCAAGCTGGAACGTTTTCTCTGCAATACATCGATTACACGCACTCAGAAATTGATGCGATTACGAAGGAAGTAGGAACCTCCTTCAAAAACCAAACAACCATTTTTCAAGCCCTCTTTGATCAGAAGAAGACTGGAAGATTAACGGGTCGATTTGGTTCGTGGTTCTCACATCGCGACTTCTCCGCGACGGGCGAGGAAGCCCTTGCTCCTCCAACGAGTCACAACGCTTCGGCAATTTTCGCGGTGGAGACGCTGGACTTTGAGAAGGTCAGCCTGCAGTTTGGCGGCCGACTCGAAC
Organism: Pyrinomonadaceae bacterium; assembly: GCA_035273325.1. Lineage (GTDB taxonomy): Bacteria > Acidobacteriota > Blastocatellia > Pyrinomonadales > Pyrinomonadaceae > PSRF01. Next base: position 4,750 of record DATEPF010000157.1, read on the forward strand.
ATAACGGCTACGATCCGGAGTTAACCGCGCAACATGGTTTCCAGCCCGCACGACGGTTTACAGGTTTTTCCGGCGCCTTCGGGGTCCGAGTCGGGACCTGGAAGGGGGGTTCGATTGTAAGCAACTACTCACATTCGTATCGGGCGCCGTCCCTCGACGAGCTTTACAATAATGGACCACATCCGGGAAATCTCGCTTTCGAAATTGGCAATCCGGCTCTCACCAGGGAGATGGGAAACGGATTGGATTTTGGCGTTCGTCACTCAACGAACAAAGTGCGATTCGAGGCGAATGGATTTTTCTATCACATCAAAGATTTTATTTTTCTCGCACCTCTTGATCGCGACGGTGATGGCGCGGTAGACATCGAAGACGACCTGGTTGTGGCCGAGTATCAACAGGGCGACACGCGGTATGCAGGGGTCGAAGCCTCACTGGCAGCCGCGCTGCACTCAAAATTATGGCTCACCAGCGGTCTCGATTACGTTAATGCTGAGCTAACTGAAACCAACACGCCGTTGCCGCGCATTCCGCCGTTGCGCGGACGCATTGGTTTGGAGTTTAGACATAAAGGCTTGTTGTTAAATCCTGAGCTGGTGATGGCGGCGGACCAGAGCCGGTTATTTCCACTTGAGACCCGGACCGCTGGTTACACGGTATTCGGTTTGTCCGGCTCGTATCTAATCGCCCGCGGCCATGCGGCGCATATTATTTCCTTTAATGCGTTTAATGTTGCCAACCGGCTTTACCGGAACCACCTGTCGTTTATCAAAGAGTTTGCCCCGGAGATGGGGCGCGGACTGCGGGTGACGTATACGTTGAGGTTCTTCTGAGTGGAGAATAATTCGTGTAATTCGTGGATCGCTTTTTTCTTCTAAAACCGATCCACGAAACACACGAAACACACGAAGGGTCGTGAAGTCCCGCTTTCGTTGACACGTGGGCCGTCCGAATCCTAAAATTCACCCACTTTCCGAGGTTCGTCCTTAACCATTGAGGAGTTGTCGTCATGAGTCTGGTTAAGATCATCGTTATCACGATCATAATTCTCCTGAGCATCCTGCTGTTCGGTCGGTTCACGTTTTAAGGCCGTCCGGATAATGGGCTTCTCGAAATCCCTTCACACGCTCTCAATTGCATTCAACTCGGGCCGCGGTTTAAATGCACTACTCTGCGTCTCACTCGTCTGTCTGGTTTCGTCGACCGCAATTGCACAAGAAGCCGATGCGGCGGACGACGTCCTGCGCACAAATACTGAACTACTAATTTTCCCGGTCCGCATCAGAAACCGGGATAAGCAGCCGGTCGAGTCGCTGCCCGAAAGCCAGCTCGCGCTAGCCGACAAGGACAAGATCACAAACGGGATTTATTTGCGGCGGGGTGTAGACCGCGTGGCTCTTGTTTTTGCACTCGATCAATCGGGCAGCACACAACAGATCCTCTCGCAGCAACGGGACGCTGCGTTGGGCCTGCTGGGTAGGTTTGGCGAGCAATCTCAGATCGGGATTGTCCGCTTCACCTCGACGCCAGAACTCGTCGTTGAATTCGGGCGCGACGTTTCGGCGGCCCGGGAAGCTTTCAATTTCCCTGCCGCTCAGAACCATCGCACTGCCTTGTTTGACGCGGCGCACTTCGCCATCAATTCATTTGAGGTTCTGCCCAGAATCCGATCCGAGCGTCGCATCGTAATCCTAATCAGCGATGGTTTGGACAACGCCAGCCGCACCAAACCCGACGATGTGATTAACGCTGCGAATGCAAAGCGCGTTTCGTTTTACGTAATTCATATTCCGCTTTTCACGCCGAGCGATGGACGTCTAATCGTACGGCCGCCCGCCAGCGGCTTTCGTGATCTGGCGGAGAAAACCGGCGGCAAATATTTGCTGGCCCGCGATGCTCGCTCGGCACTAGCACCGGAAACAAACGTAGATCTCGCGCCGATGCTCAAAGCCATTGAAGATGACTTGAAGAGCCAGTTTCTGCTCGGCTTCTACCTGAAGGAATCGGCGAACGACGGACGGCGTCATGAGTTTTCCCTGACAATGCCTGAAGGATATGAGTACCAGATCATCGGGCGGGGATTTTCGCGTAAGCACAACTTCTTCGTAAACAAACCACGTGAAGCCCTCAAACGCACTCAGTAGCTCCGGTTTAGTTTCACCTTTATACTGCCCACATAAAACGATCCACGAATACACGAAAATCCTGACACACTGTATGCATGTTCAAAAATGACGGATCCAGATTCGACAGGTCTCAAACGCATTAAGCGCGCCCTAATCAGTGTCTCCGACAAAACCGGCATAGTTGATTTTGCCAGGGAACTGCGGGCGTTCGGCGTAGAAATCATTAGTACGGGAGGCACCGCAAAAGCGTTGCGCGACGCAGGGGTCAACGTTCGCGACGTCTCCGAAGTAACCGGCTTTCCTGAAATGATGGATGGTCGAGTAAAAACGTTGCACCCGAAGATTCACGGGGGTCTGCTGGCGCTTCGCGATAACCCCGATCACGTCGCGGCGATGAACCAACATGACATCGAACCAATCGATATGATCGTGATCAATCTTTATCCATTTCAGGAAACGATCAAACGCGAAGATGTGACATTGGACGAAGCGATTGAGCAGATCGATATCGGCGGGCCGGCGATGATTCGTTCCGCGGCAAAGAATTTTCGCGATGTAGCTATCGTGACGACGCACTACAGTTACGACGATATTCTGGACGAGTTGAGCCGCCACGACGGCTCACTATCTTTAGACACTCGTGAAGGGCTCGCTTCGTCGGCATTCGGCTGCACGAGCTCGTACGACAGTGCCATCTTTGAGTTTTTTAGCGCACGACAAGCGCAGATGTATGTACGTGATCGATTTGATGCGGCAAAGGGCAGGCCTATCAATGATGGGCGGCTATCGGAAGGATTGCCGGAAGTCATAAGCCACACCTTTACCAAAATCACTGATTTACGCTACGGCGAGAATCCGCATCAATCTGGGGCCCTTTACTACATTGGCGAAGAAAGCGGAGTTACCTCCAGTCAAGTTCTCTCCGGCAAGGAGATGTCGTTCAACAACTACGTCGACGCTGACGCTGCCTGGCAGCTAGTTTGCGACTTCGACGAGCCGTCTTGTTCGATCATCAAGCATACGAATCCAGCCGGTGTCGCCTCGGCTTCCAATTTGGAAGAAGCTTATCGCAACGCCCTCGCGACAGATCCCGTATCGGCATTTGGGGGAATCGTTGCGTTCAACCGGAAGGTGGATGAGGCTGCCGCCCGGGCGGTCGTTGGGATCTTCACTGAAGTCGTGGTGGCTCCCGAATATGAGGACGCCGCGCTCGAAGTCTTGAAAGCAAAAAAGAATCTCCGCGTTCTCAGAGCAACCGCATCCGAAAACGATGATGCACTGGAGTACAAACAAATCTCCGGGGGCATGTTGGTGCAAACGAGAGATACGCATAGATTGAAAGCTGAAGATTTGAAGGTTCTAAGCAAGCGCACCCCTTCGAAAGAGGAAATACGCGCGCTACTCTTCGCGTGGACCGTCTGCAAACATACCAAGTCAAACGCGATCGTTTACGCACGTGATGGACAAACCGTTGGGGTAGGCGCCGGCCAGATGTCGCGCGTCGATTCAGTGAGACTCGGCGCTATGCGTGCGCAGTTACCTGTGAAAGGTTCGGCACTCGCCTCCGACGCATTCTTCCCTTTCCGAGATGGAATAGATGAGGCGGCCAAACATGGAATTACCGCTGTGATTCAACCAGGCGGCTCAATGCGCGACGCGGAGGTAATTGCTGCG
>DATEPF010000158.1:0-2384 GCA_035273325.1 Pyrinomonadaceae bacterium
TAAACGAGCAGGAAGCAGAAGCCGTCTAAGAAAATTTTTGGGGTGCGCCAACCTGTCGGCGCTTTCGTAGGCTGCGACCTGTCGCAGCCTATTTTCGTAGATGGAGTTGTTTATTGGAACGACGGCGTCCAGCCGCCTCCAACCAAAGCGCCGACAGGTCGGCGCACTCCCGGTTTCTTTCCGTAGCTGATCATGTTCGCGAATATGCGATAAGCACCAGGCACACCCGCGCGTAGTTGCCGGTACCAGACCATGCTCGTGTAGATGTAGTTACCCAACCCTTTCTTCGCGACTAATAAACCACCAGTTAACGGACGCTCACCTGGATCATTAGTTGAAAATAGGGCGGTGTATTGTTTGTCCCACTCCTTCGGGTAATACAATCCGCGCTCCTGAATCCAGTTTTTAAAGTCAGCTTGCGTAATTCGGTTTGGATAGTTCAAAAGCCGGTGACGCGGCTGCAGGAATCTGATCGGTGCGTTCTCATCAGTAACGCGATCACCTCCGAGGACAATCGGATAAGGTGCAAGTTGTGGACGGTTCTTAGCCGGATCCGGATTCCACTCGTTGTCCTTGTGATAAAAGACGATCAAGGTCCCGCCTTCATCGACAAACTGCATCAGGCGAGCATTTGCTTCAATCAATTCCGGATGCGCTTCGTAGCCACGGTTATCGATGATGATAGTGTCGTAGGCTGCCAGTTCTTTGGTTTTGATTTCGTCGACGGTCAAGGCCTTAGCATCCAACCCAAATGCAGCGAGTGAACGTTCCAGCGTCTGATCGGAGCTGGGAATGTAAGCGACATTTAAGTCAGGGGCGACGTTAGCGTTTGCGTAGGCGAGCGGAACCGTTCGTTCCGTGATTAGTTCCGCTGTGCCAAAGCGTTGCAGTGACAAGGTTACGGAGCCGGAACTTCTAAGATGACGGAGATTTTGCCGGTTCGGGGCGCGACTGCTGAGTGAAACTTGATCGGTCCGCGTTTCCCCTGGACCGAGTACGACCTGCCGGTTAACTGAGTAGCTATGAGACGTATCGAAGCTTTGCACATCCGCGACAAGAGTCCCGCGAAAAGGCGTTGGAAGATGGTTGGCAAAGGTAATGCTGAGAAGCTCACATCTGCCAAGTAGCTCTTCGGTGCGCACGCACGGCGATGGCGAAACATTCAGAATCTCTACAGCCGGAGCAACATCCAGCGACTTCTCCGTGTTGACAGAGAACTTTGCGCCTTCCATATCGATTTCAGCACGGGCGCTGAAAGGAACTCCAACAAACAACTCGTCGTAAAGACGCTCGACTTTCGGCACGGTCAATGGTGCATTAACCGGCGTCGTCATTTCCACAGCAGCATCTGTATCCGTGTCCGCCAGTAAGTGGTCCGGCACGTTCAAGGTTGATTCTTTGCCCCAGCCTTTGAAAGTCAACCGCGCGATTTGCAGTGGCTTCAAACCACCGTTTGCGAGTGTTACGGCGAACGTGTTTTTTTGACCGCGAATAAGCAGTGGATTGTCGGAGGAAATATTCACAGACACGCCTGCGGCCACTGCTAAAGCTTTATTAACGCGCGACTCAAACAAGGCCACTCGTGTCACGTCTTCAGATATCGCAGGGGCATCCGCGTTAGTTATGCGCCAACTGATTAATGTTTCGAGTACACGCCCGCGCTGGTCCACGAAATCGGTTAACGGGCGTTCCTCAAGGGTCGGTGGTGACAACCTTTCCGCAACCGGCGCGGAAAGTTTCAATCCGTCAAAAGGCGTGGCGGCGTCGTCCGGCAGCGGAGGGGCGTTGGCGGCTTCACGCACGAGGCGATAGCGAATTGGCGGTAACTTTCCACTTTCAATTCTGCGCGCGCGTATTAAATCTGCGACAGTCTTTGGCCATGGTCCCTGTGAGCGATGCTGTTGCAGTGCCGCCAGGGCCTGTTCAGCAAACGAACTTTCACGAACGGGATCGATCTCATTCGGGTCGATGGAAATGATTTTCGCTGGCGCGGTCGCGGCTGTCTGGGTGTTGGGAGCAGGTCCGCCAAAGACCCGCACAAACAATCGCTGCACCTGCCACGGTTTGATGTTGTTGTTGAGTTGTTCGGGAAAGCGCTTTGGATCGGCGGCCGCGTCGAATGCTTCCAGTAAGAGTTGTCCGGTTGCCTGATGATGTCCGTGTCCGCGCGCAGTGTCGTGATTAGTGATGATAACGTCAGGACGCAGCTCGCGAATTTTTAGGACCATGCGTTTCAATGCTTCTGCGCGATTCCAAAAACGAAAGGTCTCTTCCATTGATTTGGAGAAACCGAAATCTTTGAGTCCCAGAAAGTGTGGCTCGGACCCTTGAATCTCCGACGCTTTTAACGTCTCGTGAAAACGGATCACTCCGAGCTCTTCATA
>DATEPF010000159.1:0-8262 GCA_035273325.1 Pyrinomonadaceae bacterium
GTCCTGACAAAAATGTGGTTTGGAAAACCCCATTACCGCCGGGCCATTCGTCGCCCGTGCTGACTCGCGATCGCATTTATGTCACCGCATATCAAAGGATTGACGAGAAGCGAGCGCACGCAATGCAGGAGAGCCCGATCGACAAAGAGAACTACCGGCTTTTGGTGATCGCGCTTGATCGGAAATCTGGAAAAATATTGTGGGAACGCGAAGTGCCGCGCCCGAAACGCGGCCGGCTACAGAACGTTAATAACCCCGCGTCGCCGACACCCGTCACGGACGGCCAAAACGTTTACGTTTTCTTTCAAGATTTTGGAATGGTTTCATATAACGCGGCCGGGAAAGAACGTTGGCAGCTGCCGCTGGGCCCCTTCAACATTTTTTACGGCTTCGGAGCGTCACCGATCCTGGTTGACGACAAGATTATCCTGCCGGTGGACCAGGACAATCCGACTTCTTTTTTGATCGCGGTCGATAAGGACAGTGGACGGTTGCGTTGGAAAGTTGAACGGCCGTCCGTGATCTCTGGTTATTCCACCCCGATTCTTTATCAGCCAAAACAGGGGCCGAAACAGATTGTAATTCCCGAATCGTTTCAGCTGTCCGCGTATTCCGTTGCCGATGGCAAGAGAGTGTGGTGGGTGCGCGGCCTGGCTTGCGAGATGAAGTCGATCGCCAGCAACGACGGCGAAACGCTGTACATCAACGGCTGGGGATTCCCAACGAATCAACCCGGCGCGCAAATCGGAACAATTCCTTTTGATGAAGCGCTCAAGCGCTACGACAAAGACGGTGACAAGCAAGTTGGCAAGGCGGAAGTGATTGGCACGGAAAAGATGGATCAGATGTTGAACGGCGCGTACGAAGCGTTTGACATGGACCGCGATCAAAAGCTGAACCCGAAAGACTGGGAAGTTTTCCGGTCGATGATGTCGTCCGAAAACGGTCTGTTGGCGATCAAGATGGGTGGCGAAGGAGACCAGACAGCCACTGCTATAAAATGGCGTTACACGAAACCAGTGCCGCAGGTCCCGTCAACACTTCTTTACAAGGGCGTGCTTTACATGATCAACGATAGCGGGATCTTGCTGTCGTTTGATCCAGTTACCGGTCAGGTCTTGAAGCAGGGTCGGCTGCACGGTGCGATTGATAAATACTTTTCGTCGCCGGTGGCAGCAGATGACAAGGTGTTTCTGATCGGGCAGGGCGGGGAAGTGTCAGTCCTGAAGGCGGCAGGCGACTGGGAAGTGCTGAAAGTGAATTCACTCGACGACGAAGTTTATGCGACGCCTGCGATTGCTGACGGCAGGATCTACATAAGGACGCGCAGCGCGCTGTACAGTTTTGGCAAGTGACATTTTGTTCATGAAATAAAAACGATCCACGAATCACACGAAACAACACGAAGGGCTTTTATTGTTCGTGTTTGTTCGTGTAATTCGTGGATCGCTTTTTTAGTTCAGCTGTTCAGTTTCGCTTCGAGGTTGGCTCTCACTGCCGGCCACTCTTCAGCTATCACGCTGAAGAACACGGAATCGCGAATTCTGCCACTCGGCATTATCATGTGATTACGTAAAATGCCTTCCTGCTTTGCACCCAGCCGCAGAATTGCATCCCGCGACTGTTGATTCAGTACATCAGTAATGAATTCCACCCTAACGCAGCCCCAATGTTCAAACGCGTGCCGCAGCAGTAACAACTTTGTTTCCGTGTTGACTGGCGTACGCTGGGCACTGCGGGCGAGCCACGTGTAACCGATAGCCGCGCGTCGATCGGCCGGCACGATCTCATAGAACCTGGTAGTACCTGACACAAGCCCCGTTGCTTTCTGCACGATAGCAAATGGCAGCTCGCTTTTGCGCTCCAGGCCCAGAAGCGCGGCCTCGATGTAGCTGCGGATCGTTTCCGGCGAAGGCACGACGGTGAAATCCGAACTCCAAAGTTCGCCATCGGCGGCAGCGGCAACGAGCGATTTGTCGTGCGCATACGTCAGCGGTTCGAGGCGTACATGCTGACCTTCAATAGTTATCGGAGTTATGTTCATCTGGTCAAACAACGTAAGCAACAAAGCAAAACTAGCCGATATCATCATCACCTAATTATTCGAAAAAAACGAGCCGCCCCCTCACTGGGATCGCGGGCGTCCCGCCCGCATTGAGCGAAGCGAAACACTCGCTGCATTGCATGCCACCTGAAATACACAGTCATCCCGCGTGGTGATCTCGTGCGCGTTCACGGGGCGGTCGCTGGAGACTGGTGCTCTTCAAAGTGATGAGGGCGTTCAGAACTGTTTTCGCTTCGCTCAGTGCGGGCGGGACGCCCGCGATCCCAGTGAACGCGACGACCGCTTCGATGAACAAGCGGGGTGTTAGCAGTGCGCACGTTCGAAGCCGGTCGTCGCTGTTCATTCCATATAAACGAGTAACATGTATTTCATCGCCGGCCTTTTTCCCCGGCCTTCAGTGTTAAGTCGAACAGCTAGAGCGAAATCGACACAGCGGCCGAAACTTTTTATTATCCAAACTGCTTCAAAGCTCTTCGGTCCCTATTACTTTCTGTACGTGGTAACGTGTTGATCAAATGACTGCAGCGTACCAGCCTATCGTGCCACCTTACGGCGGCACGTTAACAAACCTAATCGTAGAACCTGACCAGGTTCAGGATCTCCTGGCCTACGCCGCTGGCCTCCCCGGCATTCTGCTTTCTGAACGCTCTGTGTGTGACCTCGAGTTATTGGCGACGGGTGGATTTTCGCCACTGGATCGCTTTATGGGTAAGGCGGACTACGAACGGGTCGTGGAAGAAATGCGACTGAGGAACGGGTATCTTGCTCCGATACCTATCGCCCTGCCGATCGCGAGCTCTCAGATGATTAGCCTCGACAGTGACGTAGCGCTGCGCAACTCACGCAATGAAGTACTTGCGATTCTGACTGTTGAGGAGATTTATCCGTGGAACCGGCGCGAGACCGCGGTGAAAGTATTTGGCACAACTGACACTGCTCATCCGTTGGTTGCGGAGATGGAACAGTGGGGCGAGCAAAACGTAACCGGAGCATTGCGGGTATTACAACTTCCCCGATACCACGATTTCAAAAACCTTCGTCACTGTCCCAGCGAAGTGCGCGCAAAACTGGCGACGCGTGGCTGGGAAAATGTGGTGGCGTTTCAAACTCGCAATCCGCTTCACCGTGCGCACGAAGAGTTAACCAAACGTGCGATCGCGCACGTCAATGGTGGTCTGCTGTTACACCCGGTGGTGGGCATGTCTAAGCCGGGCGACATCGACCATTACACGCGCGTCCGCACTTACCAGGTTTTGGCCGAGAAGTATTACGAACAGGATCGAATTCTTCTGTCGCTGCTGCCCCTCGCCATGCGCATGGCGGGTCCCCGAGAGGCGTTATGGCATGCGCTTATCCGACGCAACTATGGCGCAAACCATCTTATCGTTGGGCGTGACCACGCAAGTCCGGGAAAAGATTCGACGGGTAAACCGTTTTACGATCCATACGAAGCGCAGGAACTGGTTGATCGCTACAGCGCCGAAACGGGTGTGGCCGCGATCGCATTCAAGGAAGTGGCCTATTTTGGGGACGGCTACCGCGAAACCGATCAGCAGGGAAACCATCAAACCCTGACCGGTACAGAGGTTCGTGAGGAGTATCTAAACAAGGGCAGAGACTTACCCGAATGGTTTACTCGGCCTGAAGTGTCGAGGCTGTTGCGCCAGGCTTATCCGCCACGGCACCAACAGGGAGTCTGCATTTGGTTTACCGGCCTGAGCTCCGCAGGTAAGTCGACCACTGCCGAAATACTAACTGAGTTACTCCTGGAACATGGCCGCCAGGTTACCTTGCTGGATGGCGACGTGGTCCGCACTCACCTCTCCAAAGGCCTGGGATTCACTAAAGAAGATCGGGACACGAATGTGAGGCGCATCGGATTCGTAGCCGCAGAGATTGTGCGCCATGGAGGCACTGTGATTTGTGCAGCCATCAGTCCTTATCGAGACGTGCGCAATGACGTGCGCAAGATGGTCGGCGACAATAACTTTATAGAAGTCTTTGTGGACACACCGTTGGCCGTTTGCGAACAGCGTGATTCCAAAGGTATATACGCGTCGGCCCGGCGCGGCGAAATGGTCAACGTGACTGGAATCGACGATCCCTATGAACCGCCTCTTAGCCCTGAGCTTTCACTCGACACCTGCGCGACAACGGCTGAAGATAATGCCCGTTTGATATTCGACTATCTCTTGACGGAAGGTCTTGTGCGACACGAAGAATAACGAGCCGGCGAGATGAAAGATATTCTTAAACTGTCGTATCCGCGCCGGTCGCGTGTGTTTCGACAAGTCCGCCGAGTAACAAACAAGCTTCAACGTTGGGGTCACGCTCCAAATTTCTCAGAGATTTACCGGGACAACCTTTGGGGGGATCCTGAATCCGTTTCCGGTAGAGGCTCAACCGTGGCGCGCACGGTGAACATTCGTAATGCGCTACCGGAACTCCTGCGGAACGTTAATGCGCGATCGTTACTGGATGCACCATGCGGCGACTTCAACTGGATGCGGCTGGTGGAACTGGTAGACATCCGGTACACGGGAGTTGACGTGGTAAGCGAAATGATTCTCCGCAATCGCGAGCTTTACAGTGGTCCGGGAAAAGATTTCCAGATTGCCGACGTGACAACGGATCCGCTTCCGGCGGCGGATGCGATCTTGTGCAGGGACTGCTTCATCCATCTGTCTTTCAAAGACATTGACCGCACGCTGACAAACTTCAAACGTAGCGACGCTAAGTTTTTATTTGCTACCACTCATTTGTATACCAATTGCAACACGGATATCCGCACCGGAGGCTGGCGAAACATCAATTTGCAGTTGCCGCCTTTCAACTTTCCACAGCCGCTTGAGTCGCTGCTTGAGAATGCAGACACAGGTAAATGTTTGGGGCTCTGGAAACTTTCCGGCATTGAACCACGCCGCCGGGTCACGCTGCGCACGCTTTTAAAAAACGTTGGCCGATGAGACTCCGATATCTGTTACTGGCAGCAATTTGCATCCATATCGCGATCGCTGCGGTTGTTTACCTGGCTGCCCGATATAACATCGCTCCGAATTCATTTAGCAAGGGTGGGATAGCCTCCTTTGCTTCAGACGGCCATGTGTATCAGGTACAAATCAACTCACTGGACCGAATTTTGAAAGAGGATGGCGTCAGGGCATGGTTCGGGACGCTCGCGCCAGTTCACATCAAGCTTTATTCTCTCTGTTACGCCGCGTTTAGTCCTTTGTTTGGGCAGTCGATCCTGAGTGTTGAGCCACTTAACCTGCTTTACTATCTTGCGACACTGTTGCTGGTATTCGCCTTGGGAAGAGAAGCGTTCGGTACCAGCGCCGGCTTGGTCGCTGCGTTAATGTGCTTGCTGATACTGCCGTCGTTTCTGTTGCACACGACTCAATTGTTAAAAGACCCGTTGTTTATTGTGGTCACGCTGGTTGTCCTGCTGATTTCACTAAAATGGATAACGACTGAGTACACGCTTCGAAAGGGTCTTCTCGTAGGGGCTCTGGGAGGCGTGGCGGTTGCCTCGCTTTGGCTGATTAAGCACTCCGCATGGGGAGTGGTGATGGCAATCGTGGTCCTCGGCCTGGCACTTTCCGTTGCGGGACAGGTTCAGCGTCGCACTTTCCAGACGGGAAACATCGCCGGGCTGGCAATCATGCTTGGTATTGCATTAGCGGTGTCTTCGCTCGTTACGCCGTACTATTTACCGAAAGAATATTGGACACCCCATCGGCCACATGATGCCAAAGCGATGCCCACCGCTTCTGCGGAGTTCGACAACGAGGAATTGGCCCTGAAGAGTGTTGAGGGGTTCACTGGGCCCGGTAAAAGTGTAGCGCTGGCGCGTGCACGGTTCGCTCTGTACCCGAATGCGCGCTCGAATGTTGATTCTGACGTGCGCTTTGCCAGTACCTTGGACATCCTGCGGCATTTCCCAAGAGCACTTGTTATTGGGATGTTCGCGCCGTTTCCAAGCATGTGGTTCAGCAGCGGCTACCAGGTGGGAAGAGCAGGAAGGTTGTTGAGCGGGATCGAAACTCTGCTGATGTATGTGGTCCAACTGCTTGCCGCTACAACTTTATGGCATCGCCGCCGGCATCTGCCTTCATGGCTGCTGGTGATGACGGCTTTGATAGGGTTGCTCGCACTCGGACTGGTAGTTATTAACGTCGGAGCACTGTACCGCCAGCGTTTCTTGTTTTGGATAGTGTTTATCATTGTCGCGGCCGACGCCGTCGTACGACTGGCGCGCGGGCGGTGGCCTGCCTACTTTGGGGAGTCCTCGACGCCTGCCGTGGCGCGTTCACATGCATAAGAACTTACGACAAGTTGGACGTTCCGTATCGCTTACTTTGTCTTTGGGCTGGTTTGCGGTCGTGAATATCGTCGCGACGCTTGCGATTCACTGGTTGGTGATCACTCAGCTCGGAATAGGTGTCGAAACCGACGCCTTCTTCGCAGCGATGATCGTTCCGCAGTTGCTACTAGTCCTGATGACTTCGTCTCTGCTGCACGTGCTCGTTCCTCTACTTGCTACGCAAGAGGAAGGTTACAAACTTCGAGGGGAGTTATCCGGAATATTGCTGACCGTTTTTGTCGCAGCGCTGGTGGCGGCGGCCGTGCTCTGGGTCTTTTCACCTTTTTGGGTTCGCTGGCTGGTGCCCGGATTTACGCCGCAAGGACGCGAGCTGACTGTCGCACTTACGAAGATTCAGGTGCTCGGCTTGATGTTTGGGGCCGCCGACTGCGTCTTGCGGGCCGCGTGCCGGGCTCGTCGCCGGTTTGTTTGGGCGGAGGCCTCAACCGCAGGCGCCAACATCTTTGGCCTTTTGATTTTAATGTGGGCGGTGCCTCGATACGGCGTGTTCGCGGCTGCGTGGATCTCTATCTTAAGAATCGCGTTACCGGTACTCGTCATGTGGCCTCTCGTCGGCGGGTTGAGCCGGCCAACACTCTGGTCACCGATTAGATCGGAAGCTCTGCGGCGCTTTAAACCGTTGCTTCTCAGTGGTTCCGCCGGGCATGTAACCGTGATCATTACTCGCCAACTCGCTTCGTTGGCGCCGACGGGAGGGTTGTCGCTGCTGTCAATCAGTCAGCAATTTTACGGTACCGTCAACACCGTGAAGGATAAAGCCCTCGTCATTCCGATATCGCCGGCGCTGGCAATGCATGCAAAAGAAGGACGATGGGAAAGCTTTCGTGCGTTATACCGGCAACGAGTAATGCTGATGGGGTTGGCGTCGGCCACCGGCTATCTGATTCTGATTTTGTTTGGTCAGAGGTTGATGGAATTTGCGCTTGCGCCGGGTGGAATGACGTCTGAGCGCATAAGTTCGCTGTGGTGGATTCTGACAGCACTTGGTCTGGCTTACATCTCGAACGCTGTCGGCCAACCGATCTTCGCTGCGTTTTGCGCCAAAGGCGATACGAAAACACCGGTACGGTTGGCGATGATCTTCCATGCTGTTAACATACCAACCAGAGCGCTAATGTTCTGGTTTTACGGTTTGTTTGGAATGGCGATCATTATGAGCGTCTCCAGCGCTATTGCCCTTTTTGTTAATCTAATTTTTCTTGAAAGGTCCATTCCGGCGCCCTTCTATTCCAGAAGGATTGAGCCGGGAGAAAAAGTCATCGCGGACATCAGGCCAACCTCCCTTGGTACATAGTCACGGTGGACGCCATTGAGTTTTAACCAATGGGTTTACTTAACTGTGTAATCAGAAGTCTTTCACGCACTAGTCAATCTAATGCGCAAGCGCTTCCCGTTCCATTCATTGTGGGCGTGCCGCGGTCGGGCACCACTCTGTTGCGGCTAATGTGCGATGCACATCCGGACCTTAGCGTCCCACCGGAGATGGGATTTATGCCGGCCGTAGCGCGTTTGCACTCCGAGGCGCGACCGGCGCGGTCGGCATTTCTGAGGGCCGTTACCGGATTGCCGTCATGGCAAGACGCCAACATCGACCGTGCTGAATTCGAAGCGGCGGTGTCGGCTGTCGAACCGTTCCATGTTTCCGAGGCAATCCGAACGTTCTATCGCACCTATGCGCGCAGGTTCGGCAAATCACGTTGGGGCGACAAGACACCGGCTTATTGCCTGCACATGCGGGATATCGAAAGGATTTTGCCCGAGGCCCGTTTCATTCACATTATTCGGGACGGCAGGGACGTGGGGTTACGCTTCG
>DATEPF010000160.1:0-8036 GCA_035273325.1 Pyrinomonadaceae bacterium
CACTCGATGAATGGCGCGGTGCTCTCTCCGGTTCCATCGATGCTGCGCTTTCTCGTTCACAACGCGCCAAGCGTGAACGGTTGCAAGGACAGAACGGACTATTCGCAGCGGCTCTCGACAATTCAGAATTTGTTGAGGAGCCACCAGTGGCCACTACACCATGGACGCGCGCGCAACTCCTGTTGGCGGAAAAGGCCGCTCTCGGCTTCTATATCACCGGACATCCTCTTGAAAGCCATCTCGAGTTGTTGCAGTCTGCCAAAGCTTTGCGGTCGGTCGAACTGCCGAGCCTCACAACCGGCGCCCGGGTTACGGTGGGCGGGATCATCAACGACTTCCAACCCCGCACAACGAAGAAGGGAGATCGCTTCGCGTTGTTGCGTTTGGAAGACGAGGCCGGAGGAACGAAGTGTGTACTTTGGCCGGAGACGTTCCGTAAGTTTTCTGCATTGATTAGAAATGACCACCCGGTGTTGATGACCGGGAGACTCGAGTTAGCTGAAGACAATCCGCCTTCGATTATTGTCGACCAGGTGCAGAGCCTGGAAGATGTAGCAAAGGCGAAAGAGTTGGTGGTGTTGCACGTCCCTAGTGCTGACGATCCGGCAGAATTGTTTGACAGTATTCTCCACTTGATTAATACGCACGCCGGCAGTTGCGAGGTCATGCTGGAAACGGTTGTTGGCGTTGACTTATTGGTCCGTTTGAAGGTCAACTCAACTCTACGCGTGGAACGCAGCGAGAGACTTGAGACTGAGTTTCGTAAGGTCGGCTGCACGCTGCGATTCGAAAAGATCGCGATGGCAGCCAGTGCAGGGAAGTCGTTTTAAATTCGTGTAATTCGTGGACCGCTCTGCGATCTCCCTCTCCCCTTGGGAGAGGGTTGGGGAGAGGGCTTAGAAATTCGTAATAAAATGTTTGGAGGTAGCGTCAAGTTTGAAACTAATGTTGACGCCTCCTCCAAAAACAAAAAAGTAGATGGTCGTAAGCCCTCCCCCTTAATCCCCTCCCAGCGGAGGGGAGATATAAAAAGGCGCTAAGTGGCTAAGAAAGAAAAAGAAAAAGCGGAAGCTAAACAAGCGACGCCTGCGGTGTCAGCGACTCTTACCGCCATGGAGCGCGTGCAACTGGCACGACATCCGGAACGTCCCCACACACTCGATTTTGTGGAGCGGCTGTTCGACGAGTTTGTCGAACTGCATGGCGATCGCCGCTTCGCGGACGACCCCGCGATTGTGTGCGGGTCGGCACGGTTTCATGGTCTGCCCATCGTCGTTGTGGGACATCAAAAAGGTCGCGACACAAAACAACGCAAGTACAGGAATTTCGGCATGCCGAAACCTGAGGGCTACCGCAAGGCCATGCGCGTGATGAAACTTGCCGAGAAATTTGGCCGCCCAATTTTTTCGTTAATTGATACGCCGGGCGCCTACCCCGGAATTGATGCAGAAGAACGAGGGCAAGCGGAAGCAATTGCTTTCAACCTGCGTGAGATGGCGAAGTTGAAAGTACCCGTGATCGTGACAGTGATTGGTGAAGGCGGCTCTGGCGGCGCGCTCGCAATCGGCGTCGGAGATCAGGTGATGATGCTGGAGAACGCAGTCTATTCCGTCATTTCACCTGAAGGGTGCGCCGCGATTCTTTGGAAAGATGCAAAGCTGGCCGATCAAGCGGCAACTGGTCTGAAGTTAACGGCGCAGGATTTACACGCGGAAAAGCTCGTCGACAAGATCATTCCGGAACCCGAGGGCGGCGCGCACACCGATTACGACAAAGCCGCGCGATTCCTCGACGCGGCCCTTACCGAAAGACTCGCTGAAGCTGTTAGTTGTAGTCCGGAAGAAAGACTATCGCGGCGCTACAAAAAACTCCGCGAGTTCGGACGCTGGGGAACGGCCGAAGCGACTTAAAACGGTATATCGTCGTCGGCCATGTTGTCGGCCGCAGGTTCTCCGGGCGACGCTCCGGCGGCAGCGGATCGCTCCATCGGTGGTTCGTCGGAAGCTCTTCCTCCACCAATGAACTGCATGTCAGTAGCGTTAATTTCGAGGGTGTGTCTCGCCTTGCCGTCGCGATCAGTCCATTCCTCAACCCGCAAACGTCCTTCGATGTAGACGGGCTTACCCTTCGTCAAATACTGTGACGCAGTTTCTGCCTGTCGTCCCCAAAGCGTGACCTTAAACCACGTCGTGTGGTCCTGCATCTCACCGGTCTTATCTTTCCGCCGTTCGTTAGTGGCCATGCTGAAACTACAAACGGGCGTTCCTTGTGGTGTGTACCTAAGCTCAGGATCGCGGCCAAGATTGCCGACGAGTATGACTTTATTGAACGACATGAGGGGACCTCTCGCAGAACTGAATTTTTAGGGAAAGCGGCGTCATCGTAACCGCGTAGTACACATGGGTCAAGCACGTGAAACAAAGCGTTTAAGTTACGCAGTTGCAAAAAAGCTGGTATCGCGTTTGTCTTCCAACTTCTGATAGACTAACCGCGAATTTGCAAGTTGTTTTTCGTTATTAGATGAGTTCCAAAGTCTACATCGAGACGTTTGGCTGCCAGATGAACGTGGCAGACACTGAACGTGCCGCTACCGGTTTGCGTAAAGCAGGCTACGACATTGCTGCGTCTGCGGAAGGCGCGGATGTGGTGCTGCTTAACACCTGTTCCGTACGGGAACGAGCCGAACGAAAAGTGTTTCGGCGCGTGGGCGAGATACGAAAACTGACTACGTCGTCGCGCAAACGACCGGTGATCGGCGTGATGGGATGCGTCGCACAACTCGAAGGAGAAAAGATATTCAAAAGTCTTTCGGCCGTCGATCTGGTTGTGGGAACCCAGGCGACCGATCGGATACCGTCTCTGATAGAGCGCGCCCAAAACGGTGAGCGATCGATAATCGATCTGGATGAGCGTGGCGACGATGAAGTGTGGGACATTTCAACTGCAGAGAGACGCTCGCCTTACGTTGCTTTTGTTCCCATCATTGAAGGTTGCAATAAGTTTTGTTCTTTCTGCATCGTTCCTTACTCTCGGGGAAGGGAAAAGAGCCGCGGTGCTTTAGAGATCGTCGAAGAGGTTTTGAAACTTCGCAGCCTCGGCTACAAAGAAGTCCATCTCATCGGGCAAAACGTTAACAGTTATCGTCCAAAGGTACATGACGGCTTGGAAACTTTCGCCGGCGCCACTCCGTTTTCACGTTTGCTGCGCGCCGTCGCCGCCACCGGAATGGAGCGGATCAAATTTACAACGTCGTTTCCCAGAGACTTCCATCCTGATATAGTGTCCGCGATCGAAGAGTGTCAGAATCTTTGCGACTGGATCCATCTCCCCGTGCAATCGGGCAGCGACCGCATCCTGAAGATGATGCGCCGCGGACATACGGTGGCCGACTATTTCAAACGCATTGAGCGTATCAAGGGCAGCACGCGTCGTTTGTCGCTGACGAGCGATATCATTGTTGGGTTTCCAGGAGAAACTGAAGCTGACTTCGCAGCCACAATGAAGCTCGTCAAAGCGTGCGAATACGATGCTCTCTATATGTTTAAGTACTCGAAACGTTCGGGGACACCCGCTGCACAATTGGACGATGTCGTAACCGAAGAAGAGAAGACGCGCAGGTTCCTGGCCCTCGAGGAATTGCAAACTTCGGTACAAGCGAAAGTTTGCGAAGGCTATATAGGCCGTAACCTGAGCGTGTTAGTTGAAAAACCAAGCACGCGCTCTGAAGAAGACATGATGGGACACTCGACCTGTCACAAGGTCGTTAATTTCAAAGCGCAACAGGCGAAGCCGGGCGATATAGTCAACGTTCAGATCACCCAGGCGAAACCGAATAGTCTGTACGGCGTGCGTTTGAATTAGTAAAGAACAAGGCCGAGTAAGGGTTAAGTCATGGAGATCGAGGTAAAAATCCGAGCGCTGATGATGGATCCCCATAGCGGGACGCCGATCATTATTCTGAAGGACGTAGACAGCGACACGATGTTGCCGATTTGGGTCGGGGCTTACGAAGCGAACGCCATCGCGCTGGAGATTGAGAAGATTGCTCCGCCGCGTCCGATGACTCACGACCTTTTGAGAAATTTGATTATCGAACTGGGAATTCAAGTTGAACGAGTGGTAGTTACGAGCCTGCGCGACAACACATTCTTCGCGGTGATCGAAATGCGCATGAACGACGGAAATAGAATGGTCCTGGATTCACGACCGTCAGACGCGATCGCCCTGGCGCTGCGTGCCGACTGTCCGATATTTGTGGACGCTGAAGTTATCAAGGCTTCAAGAAATACCGTTCCGTCTGAAGAAGAGGGCGAAGAAGAGTCGCCTGCCGGCGAAGAAGAATGGCCTGACGTGATTGGTGAAGCCGGCGACCTGCCGATGTGAATGTGAGACAGGCATTCCTGCCTGTCTTTTTTGATTAGGGCAGACACGAATGTCTGTCTCACCTTAATGGACAGACACGATGTCTGTCCCACTCTACGGACAGACACGAAGTCTGTGCCACTGCACCGGATGATAATTGCTATCGCAAATCAAAAAGGTGGCGTGGGGAAAACTACCACGGCCATCAATTTGGCTGCTGCATTCGCCAGGCTTGGCAAGCGTGTCCTTCTTCTCGATTTAGATCCCCAGGCAAACAGCTCAATATCATTTCTGGACCCGCTGTCGGTCGAGCGTTCAGCCTACGAGCTCATGACTGACGGTACGGCTCCCGTTGAGCAATCCGTCTACCGAACGCCGGTCGAAGGACTGGAAATAATTCCTGCGCGAATCAGCCTGGCAAAACTCGAAGCCAAGCTAGTGGGCGACTTCGACGCGGCCTTTCGTTTGAAAGACCGCCTGGCCCCCTTTCGCGAGCAGTATCCGGTAATCATCATCGACACGCCGCCCACGTTGGGATTGATAACAGTCAACGCCCTGGTAGCGGCGACGCATGTGCTCGTACCTATCCAGTCGTCCTATTTCGCGCTCGAAGGGACTGACGATTTGTTGGAAACGATCGAGAAGGTGAAGGCGCGGCCAAATCCGAATCTCGAGCTGCTGGGTGTGTTGGTTACGTTGCACGACAAAAGAACGACGCTGGCGCGCGAAGTCCATGAACAGATCAAGAGAGTGTTTGGTCCAAAGTTGTTCGAGACCGTGATTACCAAGAGCGTGCGGCTGGAGGAATCACCCGCATACAAAGAATCAATTTTTAGCTTCGCGCCCAATTCGTCGGGCGCGATCGAATACGCAAATCTGTGTAAAGAGGTATTAACTCGTGTCTAAAAGGGGACTACCAACAGGACTTCAAATGCGCCACGACTCTCACTACGTCGAAGAGTTGTCGCAGCACCAGCCGGTCGCCGTCGGCCGCATGATTAGTCTCGACAAAATTGATCCTAATCCCGAACAACCGCGCACAGACTTTGGTGACTTGACCGAGTTGACCGCTTCGATCGCCGATAAAGGTGTGCTGGAGCCGTTGCTGGTTAAGCCTTCGCGCCAAACCGGACGCTGGATGATCATCGCCGGTGAACGTCGCTTCCGTGCGGCGCGTGCTGCGGGACTAAAGGAAGTCCCTTGCGTTGAAATGGAAGTTGACGAGCAGACGGTTGCAGAGATTGCGCTCATAGAAAACATGCAGCGCAAGGATCTCACGGTGTGGGAAGAAGCCGATGGGTTGCTGGCGTTGTGCGACAACTTTGGCTACACGCATGAAGAGGTCGCCCGAAAATTAGGGAAGAGCAGAACGACAGTCACAGAAGCCCTTTCAATAGCCGCTATCCCGGAAGATGTACGCCAGATGTGTCGCGAAGCTGACGTGAGTGCGAAGTCGATGTTGTTGCAGATTGTGAGACAACCCGACGAGGAAGGGATGAGACGTCTGGCTCAGCAAATCACGTCTCGGGGGTTGACCCGCGAAGACGCAAGGGAAGTGCGACGTCAGGAGATGGGACCGCGCATTGCCCCGGAAGTAAAACCCTATACCTTTAAGTACGCATCACCGAAGAAAGATTTCACTCTGGAAGTTCGTTTCAAACGTTCGAACGTCGATACTCACGATCTGGCCCAGGCGCTGCGATCGGTAGCGAAGAGTATTGATGGCGGCGCTTCAGACGGGGAAGAGTGACTGCTTAAGGGCGCAAAGAAGATTTATCATTTGTCATTTCACATTTGTCATTAGTGTACGGTCGCAGTTGCGGTGACCAAGGCATTTAACGGTTGGCTAAAAAAAGCGATCCACGAATTACACAAAATTCTCGTGTAAATCGTGGATCGGTTTTTCTTTCAGCGTAAGTAGTTCGTTTCGAGAACAAACGAACTACTTACGCACCAATGAAAAATGACAAATGTGAAATGACAAATGGTAAATCTTCTTCCAGCACGTTGAATGCCACTCACCTCTTCTTTTCCGCAGCCGCCCTCTTCTGTAGTCCTTTAGCCCATCGTTCAAGCGTTGGTTGAATCGGTTTGAAGAGACGCGCGCGGAACGAGTGCCTCTTTTCATTCCACGCCTTCAGGTGTTTCTCCGTATACGCCCTCACCGCCGGTTCTAATTGGCTCTTCTTAAGCGAATGCTTCAGTGTGAAGTGATAGTGCTGTCCAACTAAAGAGAAAAGCGTCGCCACCAGATTGCCTTTGAACGACAACCTCGGGATAAACCGTTTGTGAATGGGCTTGTTGGCAGGCAGCAACACTCCGAGCGCAATCTCCAGCCACGCACCTTTCGGCCCCTGCCGTGGATGATACAGGCCGGGCAATTCAGTTGCCTGGACCATACCTCTTAACCTTGGCTCAGAGATAAACTCGACCAGGCGAACGCGTTCCAGACCGCGGGTGTGCTCGCGCGGCAAGCTCTCAAGACTTTCCTCAACGTGACGGACGACGTCCGCAGGCAGCTTTCTATCAACCTGATTTTCAACCTTTATTGGCACTATTAATCCGGCCTCTTTAACAAGAAGTTAATTTATTTGGGAGCGGTCGTACTGTAGGTGATGGGTTTACGAGCGTCAAGTTTGCCTCAGAAGCTCTGGTACGACACTGCTGTGTCAACACTTGAGGACGACAGTCTACAAAGGTTGGCGCAATTAGCCTGCACCAATGAGCTAATTGTTACCGTTTCAACGGCAGCGCCACAGGCATAGCGATTGCAATCTTCAATACTGAAATTTCTCACGGAAGAAACTCATGAACGTCGAACCCTTGATGCCCATCAAGGGCTGACACTCACACACTCTTTCAGTTCACTTGAGGTGAGCCATGCCAAATGAAGACAGAACTATCCGGGCGATAAACGCCGCGATTGAGCAAGAAGGGTTACCTTGGACCGCTGGTCCAACTACACTTTCCTCACTACCGGAAGAAGAACAGAGAAAATATCTCGGGTTAGTTGTTGATGACGCTGAAATGCAGCGACTGACGGCCGAAACTCGACGACTGGCCAGCTTGGAGCCGGCAATGCTAGGGAGCAGAGCTTTTGGCGCACCCGCAAAAATCGATTGGCGGGCCAACGGTGGTAATTACGTTACGTCCGTCAAGAACCAGGGCGGGTGTGGATCCTGCGTTTCGTTTTGCAGTTGCGCGGTCATCGAGTCAGCCATCCGAATTAAACTTCAAAACCCTAACCACAACATCGATCTTTCCGAAGGATTCCTCCAGTTTTGCGGCGGCGGAAGTTGCGGCGGCTGGGGTTTAACGTCCGGACTCGACTATGCGAAGAGCACAGGCGTTGTCGACGAGGCGTGCATGCCGTACACCGCCGGTGGCGGTTCTGACATGAACTGCAACACCGCACGTTGCAGTGATTGGCAAAACCGTTTGACCAAGATAGCTAGTTATTCGAACCACTCGACCATGGAGGCACGGAAAAACGCGGTCGCCGCTGGACCAGTGCTCGCCGGAATGGAAGTGTGGAGCGACTTCTTCTCGTATGCCAGCGGGGTTTACGTTAAGAGTTCTGCCGCAACTCGATTGAATCCGCCGGGATACCACTGCGTCTGCGTAGTCGGATACGACGACTCGCAACAATGCTGGATTATCAAGAACAGCTGGGG
>DATEPF010000161.1:0-17319 GCA_035273325.1 Pyrinomonadaceae bacterium
GGTCGCTGCGCTCACCGGTTCTGCTTTTGTCGAGTCAGGAGTTATATCGAATGTTGCACGTCCAAGTTGAATTCACCTTTAAAAACGATCCACGAACTATCCGGAAGAACAAGCAAGCGGGCCGCGCTAGCTACCGTTGGCGCGCCAGGTGTGGACCGGCTGACCGGAAGAGAAATCGTAGAAAGAAAGATCAGTTTCGCGCATCATCTTGGTAAGCAAAATTATCTGACCGGTGTGCATTGAGAAATGTTCGGTGACGTGGAAGATTGCTTCCAGAGCGGTCACCGTGGAGCCCTGAATCTGGAATGTTTCCAGCAGGCGCGCTTCGTCGAACTGGGCTAGTGTGGCGTCCACTGTCTTTAATGTGGATTTGGTTCTAGTAAGCAGTTCTTCGCGAGAAATCAATCGGCGTTCATCAAACTCCAATTGCCGCTGTCGAAAGTCCTCTTCCCCGCCAAGTCCGCAGACAATCCACTGCCGTGCATTTCCACAGAGGTGCAACAACAGATTGCCGATACTGTTTGACTCTTGATTCGGGCGCCACCAGATCTGCTCATCGCTCAAAAGTTTAAGGCACCGTTCGATCTTGGGAAGGTATTCGTCTCGCAGGAACTGGCGCGCCGTGGTGATGAATGTCCGTGATGTGTTGTGATGGTCACTCATGCTTCGCCTGGACAATGTTCAGAGTACAAGCTTTAGCTTGCGTGTGACCAAGAGCAAACTAAAGCTTGTACTCTGAACACCGCCTGTCCAATCAGTCGTCGTCTGTTAAAGTTTCCGGCTTTGTCTTGTGCTTAGCCTTGCGCAGCGCCGGTCTCGCTTTTTCATCAGGCTTCGCGTGCGTCAAGGGATGACCCGGAGGCGCGGACGGCTTTCGAATCGAATCAAATACTGGCCGCGTGTCCTTCTTCGATTTAACTGGCGAAGTTTTCTTCGACATTCTCTTCAAACAGAGTCAAGTTGACGAACCGAAATAGCGCAAATTCCGATTGTTGATAAATGCAGAACTGGGAGCGGTAGCGACCAGATCCCAGACTCAGACGCGAAAATATTCTTCAGGAAACAAACTTGAGTATGGCATCTGGTCGCTACCGCTCCCAGTTCTGCATTTGTTGACCGCAACGATGGGCGAATGCTAGCGCCACGCCGGGAGCGTGTCAATGTTCTGATACCGGCACATAGTTCGGCTTCGCGCATGCTCAACAGCCGCACTAAAGCCGAACTAATTTTAAGAGGAGAAGTTTAAACCTCGCTGGGACGCGGGCTCTTCGGAAGCAAAGACTTGATTGCGTGCGTGGTTTCCGCGCGGCGCTTCTGCTGCAGTTCATTAACCCAATTGGTGACAGTTTGAACCATTTCGCGCGCAGTCTGCGCCGTCGTGTTCTCTTTGGCGACGGGCTTCTGCTTACGCCCCCGCTCGTGTTTCTTGATGATTTTGATAGCTTTCTTTTCTGACATTTCCAAAAACCTTAATTTTCTAAGGCCCTCTTCGACTTTATTTGCGTCGTAATACCTAATAAAACGATTTTCACCGAGGAGAGTTCCGTGATTCTGGCACCCCGAACCGGCGGTCCTTGAATCGATGCCATTACCCCTGCAAAGGCCAAGCCAAACTCCCAGAAGATTACGGCCGAAAACTACTCCCAATAAGAACGCGTAATTCGACGGCAAATTGCATCAGGGAATTTTTGCTACGTCATTAATACGTACACTCTTTGGCAGGCACGTACGGTTTTTCTAAAAGCCGTTCGCCCCGCGCCTGCGGCCTGTTTCCCGACCACTCCGGCTGTTCCCGTCGCCGCACCTCCATGTCCAGCCGCCAGATTTTTTTCTGGGTGGTGTAGATGAGGAAGCACAATCCGACGACTGCACCGGCATTAACCCACTTCAGTCCGCCCGCCATGTGCTTGGTGCCAAAGGCGATGAGTAAGGTGTTGATGATAATGAGCGCCACCCGAAACTCCGTCGGTCCAAACTTCAGATAGCTGATCTTAAGTCTGTCCATGGCTGCGTAAGCCAGAAAGGTACTGAAGTCGTAAGCCGCAAAAAGCGCCAGCATGAGCAGGAGCTGAAAGTGTGATTTCTCAGGAAGGATGAAAGAGTAACCAATCAGGATTGAGGCCAGGAAAAAGTAATCTAACAGGTGATCCATGTAATACCCCCACCTGACAAGACCTGTGTTTCGATACTTACCGACCTTCCCGTCAAAGAAGTCGGTTACCCATTGCAACGCGATCATCACGGAGACTCCCCAGAGCCACCGCAGGTCCTGGGCGGCGAAGTAACTGAAAACCACGATCAGGCCGGACCATAAGAGCGTGAGCATGGTCAGGTGATGAGTTTCCAGCCAATTTGGGATCCAGGGAACGACTACCGGGGCCAGCCGTCTTTCCAGTGGTGAGAGAAAGGACGTGTTAGTTTTGTCGGCCCCCGCGAATTTTTGTGTTTGCATTTGAAATCTACCTCTTTGGTCACTAATCTCTGAGCAAAGTGCACGCCACGTGTAAAAGAAGAAAAGCGCCGATATAAGACTACTTTAATCGGCGAAACAGATGGCCGAAGTGGCGGTTTCTTTCAGGCGAAGGATTTATCCGGCAGCGGGTGTTAATGGCCTTGCCTCAAGAGTGCGATTCAACATGTTTCGTGCGATTCGTGGATAGTTTTTTACGTAGCAAAAAAAGCGATCCACGAAATGCACGAACCACACGAAGGGTATTTGCGCAGTTTTAGGATAGATGCAGTGCGTACTAGATAAACACGACGGATTGTGAGCTGGGGATTTCAAAGCGGCGGCGGCATTTCTTGCAGGCCAGCATGTCGTCGATCCTGACCATGTAGTCGCGGGATTTTTGATACCGCATGCGGTCGTGCTCGTTAGCGCCGCGCGGAGCCGCCGGCTTCTTCGTGCGTTTCAACCAGCGAACCTCGTATTCCATTCTTTCACGGCAGTGAGGACAACTGTAAGTTGCCTTCTTTAGTTCCTGCTTCTCATTGAAAAAATCCTGTTCGTTCATATTTCCATTTCTTCAGCCGTTCAATTCTCTTAAGTACCGGAAGCTGTAAATCCCGGTCTCATGTCCATCGCTCCAACGAAAATTGAGAGCGTAGCGACCAACAATACTTATATCGGCAATTGCTAACTCGTCGGAAATAGTGTCCGGCTTCAGCATGCGCTGTCCGGTCCATTCATTTACGCATTGAGCGCAAGGACAGGCGCGCCTTAAACCGGCAGCGGTGTAGGTTGAAACGACGTCGTCAGCCCAAGTGATCCGCAGGCCGGTGTCGCCTTCCTGTTTAATTTCACGGGGCTCTATTTCTGCTCCGCGTCTTTCAGTTAATTCGACCATTCGTTACTGGCTACCCTTGCCGTCGTCTATCGCACGTTTATCCGTTCCGGACCGCTTCCGTTACCGCCTCCGGAGTAATCTTAAAATGCGAGGCATCCCAAAGGACTTGCCCATTACGCACAACAATTATCTGCGGAGATTCATGGGTGACGCCGAAACGCTGAGCGATCTCATTTGATAAGGCCCGGGCGCGCTGGACTTCAACCAGGTCAACGGCGCCGTCGTAGCCCTTCATTCTTTCAAAGGCACTGGCGCTGATAGGGCACGTTAAACTGTGTTTGAAAATCACCACCGGGTGCTGTTTAGAACGGTCTATGAGTTTTTCCAATTCCGTTACTTCTGTAATTCGTGAAAAGTGATTTTCCATGGTACCCGCCTGAGTTCGAATTCGATTGATATTAGCGTATTGCCTGTAATCATCCAAAAGCGCCGTACAAAAGAAAAGCGGCGAAGCTATGCCTCGCCGCTCACGTAAATGGCAGGTTCCGCTGCCTTGTTCGTGGATTACGGGTAGTTAGTAACCCGCGTAACCGTCCTTATAGCCGTTCTCAAACGCCTGCCGGAAGTACGTCCGGTACAATTCGCGATTGCCTAATCTCGAGCTGTAGTCTTCCGTGGCACTCTGGAACTTGCTTTCATCGCGCCAATCGAGACGTTCACCACGTTCACGATCGCGCCGGCCTTCTTTGGCACCCAGGCTAAACCCGGCGTTGAGCGCGGTCTGGCGCAGGTCGAATGAGCCACCGTAGTTGCCGTAGCCGTCCGAGGCCCGATCACCACGCCAATTATCATCATTGCGCCAATCACGGTTTCGATTGCGTCGTCGCCAATCATCGTCGCGATCGCGATCACGCCCGCGGCGCTGGTTGGTCCTGTCGGTTCGTCCATCGCGAGCATCGTGCCCGTTTACAAAAACTTCTACCGGTTTACCGCGACCTCTTCCGTTTCCTTGCGCCGCAGCCACAACTGGCATTGCGAAAACTGCAGCCAGCAAGATCATAAAAGCGGTTGTTAAGAATCC
This sequence comes from Pyrinomonadaceae bacterium, assembly GCA_035273325.1. Taxonomy (GTDB): domain Bacteria; phylum Acidobacteriota; class Blastocatellia; order Pyrinomonadales; family Pyrinomonadaceae; genus PSRF01. Next base: position 4,369 of record DATEPF010000161.1, read on the forward strand.
TTGTCTGTTAGTCATAAGTTCTCCTTTTAGTGGCCCGACTCGCAAATGCTCGCGATCAAGCGGTGCTACCCAGACCGTTACAAGGACTATGCCACGGCGACGAAAATGCAAAAACACTGATAATCCGGACTTAGTAAGTTCAATATGACCAGCTATGCACGGATAAGGTATGCGGTTAGCGCATCAGGTGCGTTCAGGTTGTGCCAAGGACGTACATAAGTTTTGCTGGTATTTAATGAGATGAAGGCTTTGTCCAACAGACGTCGCCCAATACGTTTCGTGTTATTCGTGCGATTCGTGGATAGTTTTTTGCGAGGAATAGAACGATCCACGAATTGCACGAATCACACTAAGTAACACGAAATAGGATGACTGTGCCTATAGTTCGAACAGGCAAGGGTTCTGTGACACTTTCTACTGCCAGTCGCCCACCAACACGAACGGCGCCCAGTAGAACGGCGCACTGTATTTCTTGCCGGCGATCATTGCCAGTTGAGCTTCACGCATTGCCGCTGACGGTCGGGTCGGTGTCGCGCCGCTGGTCAAAAGCCGTTTGTAGAAGTCAGTCATTAACTCCGCCGTTGATTTATCAGCAACGGACCACAAACTGACTCCCACCGTCGGCGCGCCTGCATACATAAAAGCTCGCGTCAATCCCATCACGCCTTCGCCACGCTTCTCTTTACCCAAACCGGTTTCGCACGCGGACAGAATTACGAGGGGCGCGCCAAGTTTCAGATTGAAGACCTCATCGGTGCGAAGGAATCCGTCTTCAGTCTTGTTTCCAACCAGCGAAAGGACAACGCCGGTAAACTGCGGACGTTCGGCGTTCAACAGACCATGCGTGGCGATGTGCAATACTCGATACTTTCGCACGTCGCGCGTTTCCAGATTATCTTCGCTCGCATCGAGGTCTAACCAAACATCGGCTTGACCGCCCGACGTTTTTGTTAGTTGCACGATCTGCTCTGCTTCAGAACGCGTCCCAGCCAGACGTGCCAATGGCAGACCCTGCATCTTCCCGGGCGCCGCCGACGGTTCCTCCTGGCCCGAAACGTCTGTCAGTGCGCTCTGGATACCAAGGCCGCGCGTGTCAGCACTTGCCGTGGCCGAGACTGCGACACCGCGCGCCCGCGTGTCCGCCGAGTTAAAAACAGGATCGGCTACCACTAAAACGTTATTTCCAACTTGCGGTCGTTGCTGTTGCCTGATTGCTCCAATCACTGACGCGGACGGTGCATAAACGATTTCATTCGTCTTTATCAGATATGGCACCGAGGTGTAATCGCCGCTGTCCGCAGATTTCACGAGCGCTTCAAACGGAATGTAATTGAGTGCGCCATCGGCTGCGACCAATAAACGCTTCTCGCCCGCCATCGCTGCGACCGGCTCAACCACGGCTTTGTAAAGCGCCGATGATGCCGCAACGAACGCTGCGGCGTCTTCAGCAAACGGGGTGGCACTAACACCGAGACCACGTTGCGCGTCTGCTGCCACGTCAATGCCCACAATTCGACGCTGAAGTTTCGCCGGAATTAACTGTGCACGGAACGCAGTGGCCAGGTTGTCGACAGTCGAGCGCGGGGGCAACTTCCGTAGTGCAGCCTCATTCTTGCTGATGGCCCAAACGTAAGAGGCGTCTGGACCAAGCGAGTATTCGAGCAGCACAGTCTGATCGTCGAGCACTTTTTGCTGAACTTCGGACAGCGATAAAGGCTGCCCGGCGGTCAAACTCGCGTATCGCGGACTCGCCGTGCGAATTTGATTCTCGATGTTGTCGAATTCAACTTGCAGCTTCTCAAGCTCGGCTTCCAGGTCGGATGGTTTCTTCTTCTGGTCGTCGGCAGTAAGGCTGATGCCCATCAACTCTTCCGCTATCACCTGTTGACGATCCAGGTTTTCCTGCTTTTGCTGAAGTAACGCCGGCGGAATGCCTTCCGTAATTGAGCCGCCGGTTTCGTTCAGCAGGTCCAGCAGAGAGCGTGCACGCGATTGTTCGACAACTTTAAAGCCCTCGGCGGCATACTCGAGCGCTTTCGCTGAAAGCGGTGCGTCGGGTGAGGCCGATGCCAAAATCGCCGTCTCCGCAAACGCAGACGCAGTTTCGTCATACACATCTTTAGTCGTGGCAAGAAAACTCGTGCGCGCCTCGTCGGCTCTTAAACTGCCCGAACGCAACGATTCAATTGTTTGGATCGACTCGCGATAATTTCTTAGTGCCACGTCGCGGGCGGCCAGCGACTTCTTCGCGTCTCGCTCCTGCTGCGCTTGCAGCCAGAGGCTGCGGCCCAGCCCGCGCTGCGCCGGCCAGATTAAATCGAGCCGCTTATCATCCTTCGCCCCTTTTACTGCCTGCTCATAAAGCTTGGCCGCGTCTTTGTACTTGCCCTGTTTGGCAATGACGTCTGCCAAACTCGTTAGCGCGGCCGCACGAAAGCGACGGGTTTGTCCGAGATTGGCAATCATCGGCAATGCGCCTTTACCTGCGTCTACAGCCTCCTGAAAATGCGTGCGCGCTGAATCCAGATCGTTGCCGGCAAAAGCAATGCGGCCCATACCGAGGTGGTAGGTCATGTAGATGATCGACGTCCGATACTGGTCCAACTCGTTCTTCGCTACTAATGCACCCCCGACCGCCCCCGCTGCTGAGCCAAGCGTCGCGCTGTCGGTTGCGTTACCAAGCGCGATTGATGGGGCGATGCGTCCGAACAGTCCACCAACTTTCTTTGCGGCGCTCTCAGGCTTCTTAACTGACATGCGGGAGTAAGCTGAGGCCGCCGCTCCCAGTTGGCCTAACCGGTAATTTGTATCGCCGATTTTGGCCAGCAACAATTGCGCGTTGAACCCGGTATCGATTGCCCCGGCGGCTGTATCCGTCAATCTTCCGGCTTGTGAATCCGCCATGTGCGCCGCGCTACTGGCCGCCGAAGCGCTTTTTTGTTCTTCACTAATTGCCCCGGTCAACGTTTCATACGCTGTCTGGTAGTGGCCTAATGCTGTTTTTGCCTGGCCCTGCCGCAAATACAAATCACCCAACTCATTGTGTGCGGCGGCGATGCCTCTTCTGTTTTTTGCCGCCGTGTACAGGTCCAAAGCTTTTTGCAGTTGGCCCATGGCCTGGTCTGACTTGCCACTTTTCAACAGCCGGCGGCCTTCGCGTAGGGCGGCTGATGCGGAGTCTGCTTGCGGCAAAGAAACGGAAGAACTGTTTGCGCTCGCAATGGGTGCGCTAATTAATAAACTGGCGATTAGTACCAAATTAATGAATTTCATAACTACCTCAGTGGGACAGGCATTCCTGTCTGTCCTTAATACCAGTGGAACAGACATTCTTGTCTGTTCTTAAATCGTTGGACAGGCAGGAATGCCTGTCCTACTCAGTCTTCCCGGCAACAGCAATGTGATTCAAATCCAGCGTCGCCACCAGCAGCTTTTTGTCCGTTGAAGACGTCAACATGATCAACGAGGGTTCGGGATCGTCCCGGTTCAAACCAATGCCTCGTGTGGCTGCCTGAGATTCTGCCTCGGTTTGGCTTTTACCCGTACCCTGCACTTTTGTGACCTGGGCCGGTTCTTTTATTTCCGCCTGGATCTGGCTCCAAAGATCGGACGCCGGCCGCCAGGGGCACTTCGTTTTGTTGTCTCTGCAAAAGCTAATCAGATCGTCTTCCATCGGCACTCCCGACAACGGCTCGCGTGTGAAAACAAAGTGCAGCCGCTCCGTTCCTGCATTCTGATCAAACACGAACCAGCGCAAACGTTCTTCGGCGGCGGTGCTGGCAGGAATTTCAAACGGCACGTGCGCCTGGATGTAATTCCCTGCTTCATCCAGCTCAGGATCCGGATAGATCATTACCGGCTCGCCGCCATCCGTGGTGTTGAAGATATAGAGATAACCGTCGGCGTTTGTTTCCAACAACACACGCACGCGATCACCCTTCTGGAACTCGCGGGTGGGATCTGTGCGAACAGCCATGCCGTTTGAATCACGCATGAACAGCGTGAGCCCCAGCCCCATTCGCGGGCTGACCGCTTTCGGCGACGGCGTCGCCGGGCCAGTCACAACTTTTGCCGTCGCGTCGTTGTTCGTGTTGGGGCTCTTAGTGATGGTTTGTTTTGGACGACGACGACTGGGTTTTTGCGCGGCACCTGCTTTCGGTTTTGATGAAGCCTTCGGACGTGTAGTCAGAAATGCGCCGCGCACTTCTTCATCGTCCTGGGCTAACGCCACCGTCGACCCGGCGAGAACCGTTACTGACAATAGGAAGGCCGTTAACAATGCCTTTATCTTCATCACGACTTCTCCTTCACACGTTTCAACTATTTATGCTGAATACGCACGGCAAAGATCACCGGCGATTCCGCGTCGCGCGCTCCGCGTACTTTGATGGCGACGAATGGCGCGGAGCTATTTTTATCATTCAGCTCGGTGATGGGTTCGACCGTCTTGTTTTGGGCGACAAATGCTTCAAACTCCGACTGTTCAGTTTCGCTAAGCGGTTCTCCAGTTGCCTGTTCGGTGAAGAACGCGGGCGATGACAGCTTTCCGGGTGAAAAAATTATCGTGTAGTCTTCGGTTCCCGCCTTTTTGTCCAGCTCAAGCCATTTCTCTATTCCATCTGGAAAACTAAAATCTGTCCCCTTACTAACCTGGTTGCTATCCAAACCAGACAACGCGGCCGGCTTCTCCGTCAGAAACGCGGTGGGCTTACTACCCTGGCCCGGTCCCACAATGTAGAGATAACCGTCCTGTTCCAATTGAAAATGAAACTTGAAAGCCTGTCCGGACCTTAGCGGCACGCTGCCTCCAGCTACACGCGTCGGTTCCGCAACCAGCCCTGGCGGCAACACTTCCAGCCAATAACGACCAAATTCGGTGGGACCGGTATTGGCGCGGGTGGTGCCGGTCGTTCCTGTGGTGCCGTTGGTAGCGACCTCACCATCACCTTTGAACCAGTTGTACGCTAAGAACCCGCCTACTCCGACGACGCCGACCAGCAATATCAAAACAACTGCGGCAACAAGCGCGACCGACTTGCCGCGTGACTTCGTTGGAACAACTACTGGAGCGACAGCGGCCACCGGTGCGGGCGCTACTGGTGCGCGCGGTTGCTGCTGCACGGTCATGCTCGAAGACAAATCTTGGCTGCCTGTTACCGGCTGTTTCGCGGCTGGCGGTGGTTGCACGGCCGCGCTCGGCGGAGACGTTAATACCGCGTCCGCCGTTAAAAGCGTCGCCGCGTTTACATCTGACTGTGTGTTAACGGCGTCGCTCGATGGACGTGTGTGCGCGGCAGAAGCTTCACGCGGTATGGCAAGCGTTCTGCTCTCCAAGGCTGGCACTGTCGCATTCAGTGCAATGCGCAACTCTTGGGCCAGTTCGCCAGCCGACGATTGCCGGTCGACGCGGTCCTTCGAAATCGCGCGATCGATAACGTCACTGAACGCGGGGGACACGCCCGGCACCACCTCGCTCAATGCCGGTGGCTTCGCATACAGATGTTCCCGCCTCAGCTCGTGCAACGTGTTCGCAGCATAGACACGCCGGCCGGCGATCATCTGATACGCAACGAGACCTAAACTGTAGATGTCGGCGCGGCCATCAATTTCAAAATTTCCGTCGCGCGAAAGTTCGCCCCACTGTTCCGGAGACATGTAGTAAGGAGTGCCAAGCACCTGCCCGGCCATAGTCAGCTCAGTGGTGCCGCTGCTTTCCACGCCGGCAATCTCACGCATCTTGGCGATGCCCAGGTCTAACAGCTTCACGGTCGACTCAGCACCGTTGCCTTTGCCGATCATGATGTTTTCGGGTTTCAAATCACGATGGACCACACCCATAGCATGCGCTGTGTTTAGCACACTCATGATCGGTTCGAGCACTTCCACAGCTTCGGCGGGACTGAAACGTCCGCGTTTTTTCAATTCCGCATCGAGCGTGTGCCCTTCGACATACTCCATCACCATGTAGATGGTGCCGTCGGCCGCTGTCCTGAGGTCGTAGACAGTTACAGCATTGGCGTGACGAAAACGGCGTGCAGCTTGTCCTTCGCGACGGAAGCGACGTAGCCACTCGGCGTTGTTTTGCACTTCGCGCGGCAGAATTTTTATTGCGACGCGATCACCCAAAAGGATGTGACGACCAAGGTACACGGCGCCCATTCCACCCTTGCCGAGCAAAGACTCAATCCGGTACTGGCCGTCGAGAACAGTGTCGACGAGCGAAGACGGATCGTCTTCGAGAACTTCGCCGTCAGTCGGACAAAAGCTCACTCCGTCTTCAAATTTCTCTTTGCAAATTGTGCAGTATTTCATTAGGGATAAATCGCAGTTACAACGCGAGTTTATCACATACGCCAAAACAAAAACGATCCACGAACTAACACGAAATTCACTAAAAAAGCTTCGTGTTAGTTAGTGGATCGTATTTCTTTTTACGACGCTAAGTAGATGCGTTTCAGGTAATCATCGACCATGCGATCGCTATTGAATTCCGGCGCCAGAGTAGTAATTGAACGCTTCATCATGGCCAACCACTTCCGTGGCAGACCATTGTTATTGCGGTCGTAATATGTTGGCACCACCTCCTGCTCCAGAACGCGATAAAGCGATTCAGCATCCGCTATATCCATCTCGGCAGGCTCGCTCGCAACAATGTCGCCAATCGCAAAGCCATTCGTGCCGTCGTAACCTTCAAGCCACCACCCGTCGAGTACGGAGAAGTTGAGTCCGCCATTCATCGCCACCTTTTCTCCGCTGGTGCCGGAGGCTTCCAGTGGGCGCCGCGGCACGTTCATCCACACGTCCACGGATTGGACCAACTGGCGGGCGATCTCGTGATCATAGTCCTCCAGAAACACGGCGCGACTTTGTACCTGTGGATCGTATTTCCATTGCGCTACCTGTTGCAGCACAACCTTCGATTCGCTGTCCTGCGGGTGTGCCTTCCCGGCAAACACAAACTGCACCGGACGCTGGTCGTCGTTAATCAGCTTCAGTAACCGCGCCTGGTCCTTCAACAGCAGGTTCCAACGCTTGTAACCAGCAACTCGCCGGGCAAAGCCAATTGTTAACGCAGTTGGATCAAACAACTCTCGGGCTGCATCAATGTATTCCTGCGACTCCGCGCGATTTACGCGCGTCTGAAATGCGCGTTGCCTGACGAAGGCTACCAGACGTTCTTTCAGCAGCGAATGGGCGAGCCAGAGTTCTTCGTCTGAAATGCGCGCTATTCCCTGCTCCCATTGCTCGCGGTCGCGTAATACCTCTGTCCAGTTTTCGCTGACATACTTTTCAAACAAGGCCTGGATCAGTGGTGCGGTCCACGTCGGCGCATGAACGCCGTTAGTTACTGCAGAAATCGCAATGTCTTCAACCTTCTTTGTGGGCCATAACTTATGCCAGAGCGACCGCGACACTTCTCCGTGCTTCTTGCTTACGCCATTCGTCGAACGGCACATACGAATAGCGAGAGGCGTCAGGCCATAGGATTCCCTGGGGTTCGTTTGATCGACGCGTCCGAGCGAGATGAACTCATCATGCGTCAAGCCGAGTTCTGTTTCGTAACTGGGTCCAAAAGAACGAGTAACAAGGTCAACAGCAAATTCGTCGTTGCCTGCCGCTACCGGCGTGTGCGTGGTGAATACGCACCGCGATTTGACTCGTTCAGCAGCCTGGGCAAAATTGATACCTTCTGCCTGAATTAATTCGCGCGCCAGTTCGAGTGTTAAGAATGCGGAGTGACCTTCGTTGAGGTGATAGACACTAGGTTCGATTCCGAGCTTACGCAACAATCGCACGCCACCAATTCCCAACAGCATCTCTTGAACGATGCGCGTTTCGCGATCACCACCGTAAAGGTGTCCGGTCACCAGGCGATCTGTTTCTTCGTTTTCTTCAATGTTGGTGTCGAGCAAATAGAGACAGACGCGACCTACGTCGGCGCGCCAAACGCGCGCGCTAACATTCCGTTCGCGAATCAACACTTCAACCAGCAGCGGGCGTCCGTCTTGTTGCACCAGGGTCAACGGAAGCGCTTCCGGATCAGTCTCACCGTATCGTTCTTCCTGCCAACCTTCTCGCGTTAACCGCTGGCGGAAGTATCCATAGCGATACAACAAACCAACGCCGACCAGCGGTATCTGCAGATCACTGGCGGACTTTAAATGGTCGCCGGCGAGCACGCCTAAACCGCCGGAGTACATCGGCAACGAATTGTGTATGCCGTACTCTGCGCAAAAATAGGCGACCGGGTGATCAGGATCGATTCCCACCGGGCTCTGCGGCGCGGTCATGTATTTATCGAAACGGGAGAGGATATTGTTGAGAAGTTCGAGATAGCTGGGATCTGTCGCCATTTGTGCGAGCCGGTATTCAGAAACCCTTTGCAACAGACGTCGTGGATTATGTTCCACCTCGTCCCAGGCTTCCGAATCGAGGTCCTGGAAAAGGCTGGCGCCATCGCGCGACCACGTCCACCAATAATTCCAGGAAAGCCGCTCGAGGGCCTGCAGTGGGAAAGGTAGCTTTCGTGTGGTCAACGTAGTGGGCCGTTCAATCGTTTCAATCATTCCAGACAAAGATAGATATCCCCTGTTTGAGATTGTGTTAGGAAACAAAACGGTTCTTATAACACAGCGAGGATAGTTAGCTAAATTGGCGGGGAACCGGTCGCGCGTTTCGTGTAATTCGTGGTTTCTCGTGTTCGTGGTTTCTCGTGTTCGTGGTTTCGTGGGGATCCGTGGACCGCATTCGTAGCCGCCGATAAAACGCTCCACGAATTACACGAACAAGACAAAAGGTGCTTACCGAATCACTGGCATCTGCGAGATCGGTCTCCTTCCCAGTACGGCTATGTCAGCCTGCGGAGCAGGCGATAGCATAAAGCCTGGGGTGGAGCGCAGCGGAACCCCAGGAAACTCGTCACGCAACTTGATAAAAAGCTCGCGAAGCGAGCGGCAGCGCCGAACGATGCCCGAGTCATACACTAATCTGCTCTATCACTTGATCTTTTCTACGAAGGATCGGCGTCCACTCATAACACCAGACAAAGAAATTAGATTGTATGACTACATGGGTGGGATTGTGCGGGAGCTTGGTGGTATTTCCTTAGAGCTTAATGGCACGGAGGATCACGTTCATCAACTCGCGAAACTTCGGCCTGACAAAGCTGTCTCCGATGTGTTGCGCGATCTGAAGGCAAACGCTTCTGGTTGGATGCACGATGTGTTTCCTTCGATGAAGGACTTTTCATGGCAACGCGGGTATGGCGCGTTCACTGTGAGTCAATCGAATGTAGAAGTGGTACGCGAATACATTCGCCGACAGAAAGAGCATCATCAAAGGATCTCGTTTCGGGATGAATGGATAAAAATCCTCAATGCCAACCAGATCAAATATGACGCGCGGTTTGTGTGACGTTAACTCTAACGCGCGCTCCGCGGGCTTCGCTGACATAACCACGGTGTTCCCTGGGGTTCCGCTTCGCTGCACCCCAGGCTTTATGCTTTCGCCTGCTCCGCAGGCTGGTTTACGCTGCAACTAAAAAACCTGATTTTTCACAAACACTTCTGCATCGGCGTCGTGAAAAAAGACCAATCGCACTTCTTCAATCGCATGTTGTTTCGATAAGAACAGTTTAATTGCTTTGGAAGACACACCAGCAGCTTCATTCAGCGGATATCCATAAACGCCAGTGGAAATTGCGGGGAATGCGATCGTAGATACATCATGCTTCATCGCTAGCTGAAGTGAGTTTGTGTAACAAGCAGCGAGCAGGTTCGCTTCACTGCCGGCATGCCGTCCGCAGACCGGTCCGACCGTGTGAATGACAAATTTCGATGGCAGGTTTCCGGCTGAAGTAAGGACCGCATCACCAGTCGGCAGTCCCTGAGGATATTGTGTTCGTCGTATTTCCTTACACTCTTCGAGGATAGTTGGCCCACCCGCGCGATGGATCGCGCCGTCTACCCCTCCGCCGCCCATCAGCGAGGAATTCGCGGCGTTAACAATTGCGTCAACTTGTTGTGCCGTTATGTCTCCAACAACAACTTCGACTAGTCCGCCTAAATAGCTTTGGAGCATTTATTTTTAGTGTGTTTAGTGTAATTCGTGGATCGTTTCTTATCTGCGTAAAAGCGATCCACGGATACGCGAAACACACCAAATTAGATTTCGCCTGCCACCTCGTCGCGGGGCTTAACTTCAACCTGGTCAAACATGTCCTGCCGCCGCAGCGCTTCGGCAACGCCTTTTGCTTTTAGTTCGGTGAGTGGATGTTCCGCGTCGGTACTGGCAATCTCGAATAGACGATCCTCCAGCATTACGACTCCCAATGACCCCAGCGTGACCCCGGGCGTGATCTGGATCTCATTCATGTTGTGGATCTTGAATCGCCCGGTTTGCTCGACCCAATCTTCGAGGAACGGATCGCGAAGAGCATGGTCGGCTTCGGATTCCGACAGGTAAGCCCCCTCGACGATTAGACAATACTCGCGCACGTTATGGACCGACGTGATCTCGGCGAATTAAATGGTGGATGGTTAAGCTTCCTCGTGGATCGTTTCGCCAATAATTTATCACCACGGTTATTGGTGATCCAAGAAAATTGTGTCATTTCGTGTGGTTCGTGGATCGATTTTTTGTCCGATTGAAGCGATCCACGAATTACACGAATCAACACGAACAAAAAAAGACCGCCGGGAACCCCGGCGGCCTTGGTATTTAAGTGTAAATCTGCGATTACGAAATTCGGGCAGACCGTTCATTCAATGTGCGAACCAGGCCTCTGAAGTGTGAGTCAAAGCTCACAAAGCCTGTCGAGCCCTGAAAGAACGCCTTTCCACCCGTATCTTTCGCCAGACGATTTAGCGAGCTCTGACCATATGACGCTGCTAAAAAACTGCGGCTGGTCAACCCAACGGTCGGCGCGTAAAACGCGTAGACCGCCACGTTTCGATCATTGGCTCGTTTGATTGCCCGGTGCAGGTCCACCGTGTTTCCGGCGCTGCTCGCATCAAAGCCGTGCGAGGTATCCAGTCCGTCAGAGATAAGCAACACCGCATTGCGCGCGTCCGCACTAGTGTCAAACTTGCGCAGTGCTTCGATAACTCCCACATACGGGTTGTACGGAGAAGCTGCTGTGCTCGCTCGCGGCACTCGGAGAGATTTGGCCGCCCGATCGAGATCGGTCGTAAACTCCTGCTTGACCTGCAAACTACCGGCGGTGATATAGCCGACCATTACTTTCGAACCGTTCGGTAAAGAACGGATGAAATCACGCGTGTCGGCAATCTCATTACTGACCTGCGAGGTAACGTCATCCTGGATCAGAATAGCCAAATTCACAGGCTCATAAACCTTGCTTGTTTTGTCATTTGTTTCCACCGCGAAACCCGCGATCGACGCCGAAAGCGTCAAAGCGAGCGTTGCGGCAATTGTCACTATTTTTCGGTAAAACATATTCATACTCCTCGTAAAATGCCCCCTATTTCGGTAGTAATTCTGATGCTATTTCCGCCAAAAAAGATGGCTTAATACCCGGTAGGGCTGCTTGCCATTGCTTAGCCGCTCATTTAAATTACTTACATTCCGTAACCTCGTTTCGACAGGCGCTCTGCCTGTTTTCTATTCAGATGAGACAGGCGGAGTTTCTGCCCTACTTTCGTTTTTCTGAAAGGAATTTATCTTTATGAAAGCCTACGCTACTGAGTCGATTCGCAACCTTGCGGTCATAGGACACGGCGACGCAGGGAAGACGCAGTTACTCAGTTCTCTTCTCTACGTCGCCGGCGCCACACCACGCTGGGGTAAAGTTCAGGACGGTACTACGGTTACCGATCACGACGAAGATTCCATCGCCCGCAAGATCACCCTCAACACTGCACTCGCGCATTTGGATTTTCAGGACACCAAAATCAACTTAATAGACACCCCCGGTTACGCGGCTTTCGTGGCACACGCGCGTCCGGCCCTCCGGGTGGCAGATTGTGCGTTGGCCGTAGTGGACGGAGTCAAAGGCGTCGAAGTGCAAACGGAAAAGACCTGGGCTTATGCAAACGAGTTTATGGTCCCACGCATGATGGCGGTGACTAAGCTGGACAAAGAGCATTCCGATTTCGGAGCTGCCGTTGAGAGCGCGCAGAAGGCGTTCAGCCGGGCAATCATCCCCTTTACTTTGCCAATTGGAAAAGAAAAGAATTTTCGTGGCGTCGTGGACGTGGTCCATATGAAAGCCTATGAGCTGGGACCGGACGGACAGCCAAAGGAAATAGAGATACCTACAGAAGGACGAGAGTACGTTGATAAGACTCGCGAGCGGTTGGTTGAGTTGGTAGCGGAGTCGGACGACGCGTTGATGGAAAAGTATTTTGAGAATGGAACGTTGGATGAAGCGGATATCCTGCCCAACATCAGCAAAGCGATCGCTGCCAGTAAACTCTGCCCCGTGTTCGCAGTGTCAGCAGAGACGCTGGTCGGGCTGCGCGCCTTGCTGAGGGGCATCGTTGATTACGCTCCAGACCCAGCTCACCATGAGGCCGAGTACGGAAAGCCGATGGATGCCAAGCCGGACGCCGAACGCCTGGCTCGCAAGTACAGCGACAGTGAGCCCTTTTCCGCTTACTGTTTCAGGACGATTGCAGATCCCTTTGCCGGCCGCATCAACGTGATGAAAGTGATAAGCGGTAAGCTTCAGACAGACGCGAACGTTTTGAATTCAACTCGTGGAACTATGGAACGTCTCGGCGTGCTGCATAACGTTCAGGGAAAGCAGCTCGACAAAGTCGCCGAAGCTCACTCCGGCGACATCATTGCCTGTGTGAAGTTAAAAGAGACGCAAACGGGAGACACGCTTTGCGACAAACAGTCGCCCATAGTCTACGAGCCGGTGGAATATCCGGAAGCGGCCATCGCATTTGCGATCGAACCAAAGTCACGTCAGGACGAAGAAAAGAT
>DATEPF010000162.1:0-2978 GCA_035273325.1 Pyrinomonadaceae bacterium
ATCTTTGTCCACGGGTGAGCTGCGAATAGTTCATTTGTGTGCTTCCTTGACTTGGCGGTTAATAAAGCACGCTCACGCTATCGCAGCTTGCCCTTAACCACTAATCTCAAAGTTGCACTTCAAACTTGAATGCGCCATTTCACATTTTTCATTTGTCATTCGTGTGCTTCGTGGATCGTGTTTGTCGCTGGATCTGGTCAGTACCATGCAGCGGCGAACAGCAATGACAAATGTGAAATGACAAATCTTCCTAACTCGGCTGTTTAGTAGTCACATACTCGCGTAAGCGATTCTCCAGTTCCTGTCGCATCTCGTCTCGTTGCTCCTCTGTTTCATCCGCTTCAAAAGTTTCAAACAGCGCATACGGATTTTCCGATAACAGTCGTAACTCCCAGGCCTCTCTTCCCGCGTGTGACGCGCGGGAAAACCAAACAGCATCAACCCCCGCCTCGATCACCGGCACAGCAGGATCCAAGTCCAATTGGGCACGCGTTTCAGGTGCCGACAACACGCGCCGCAACTGCCAACCGTGTTTCGAATAAAGCGCAACAATCTCATTAAATAACGCTGATGCATTCATAGATTTTGCTAATCGTATACTGCTCGTTTGACCCGTGCCAGCCTGCGACTCTATCATCGCCGTTACGACCAACGGGCGTATGTCAGCGCAGGACAATGCGAACGCACTTCTAAAATGCCTTGTATTACGGGGACTGTGTAACCAGCAACAACGAGTTCCGTTTTGTCGAAGTCTTTGTTTGTATCAGGCCCTTCGAATCTGGCACCCGGCTTCATCGCGGCTTTGAAACCGGTCCGTTCGCGTAACAGCCTATGCAGGCTTTCTCTTGTGATTTTGCTTAGTGTTTCGTGCTCTATCGCGCGATCCCAGACCGGCGGCCAGGCTACCCTGAAAGCCAGAACAGGAAACAAACCCTATTCAATGACCAGATCAACCGCAGTTGATCACACCGGAACGGCCGCATCGTTCTACGAGGAACTCCGTAAGGCACTTAAGAAGCGGAAGACGCGCATCGAAAACATTTGTCCTCCCGGGGATTCAGTGGCGCGGCGCGTCCTCGAAGAATATGGCGCTATTTTCCTCGCTATCAAAAAAGTAACTACCCCACCCGTTTGTATCTTTACCAGCGAAGAACAAGTCGCGAAGTTTCAGGATGGGTTGGACTACGTAACTGAAAACGTAGCCGGCGCCGATATCGAGCTGCAAACGGCGGCCATGGATGCGCTCCTGGAAGCACGCAAGCAAGCCCACAAAGAAGGCCTCGACATAACTCCACGCGATGGTTCAGAGGCGGCGCGGCGTTCTTATGACGACAGTCTGCATTTGTGGAACACGCGTTTCCTGCCTGCGCTGGACCACTGGCTGGCTCAGGGTAAGTTAAACGATGAGCAGGTCCAACAACTGAAGGGTATGCCATTGCGTTCGCAGATTGCGCACGTACTCGAGCTCGAGAAGAGCGGCATCTATTTCAGCAAAGATCTTTCAAAGTCGATCCTCTATTCGATTGCCGCCCCCGGCACCTCTCAACACATTGCGATGCTCGCGTTGGATGTAACTGAGTTTGATAATCCGCGCGTGCGTGAAATCCTGGCCGAGCATGGATGGTTCCAGACGGTTCTCAGCGATCTCCCACACTTCACCTTTCTGGGATTGGAAGCCAAAGATCTGCCGCGCTTCGGTCTGAAAAGCGTGGAAGCCGATGGTCAGACCTTTTGGGTTCCCAACGTCATTAGCCCGCCCCGGTAACGCATGAGCCACGCACGATTCGACGAGAATGCGCGGAAGGCCCTGACTGCCTGTGTAAAAGAAATTGAAACTAGAACTGATGCGGAGTTGGTCCTGGTAATTCGCTCTCGCTCAGATTCCTACAGACACGCCGACTACCTATTCGGCGCCTTGCTGGCCTTCGCTGGTTTAGTTTTTCTGATCTTGTCTCCTGTCACATTCCATCCAACTTGGGTGCTGGTTGAAGTGGTCCTGTTTTTCGTCCTGGGCGCATTCGTGTCCTCTCGCACAAACTCGATCAAGCGTTTATTGACGACCGCAAAGCTACGCGCTGTGAAAGTACGGACGTCTGCCGCCGCGATGTTTTACGAGGCGGGTATAGCCAACACGAGGCAAGAAACCGGCATTCTGGTTTACCTGTCTTTGTTGGAACGGCGCCTGGAAGTGTTGGCGGACCGCGGCGTGCTGCAGGCAATGCCGGCGTTGGAGTGGAACGCAGAGCTGTTTGAATTGCATGAAGCGGCGCGCCTGGCCGACGCGAAGCTTCTCGAAACGGCCCTTCACAACCTTAGCAATCTACTCGCATTACATCTTCCGGCAAGTGGCGAAAACCCGAACGAGCTGGCCGACGCGCCGCGATTTGAATTGACGTGATGATGTTGCGCGCAGTTACAAACATCTTCGCTCGCGGCCTCGTGGCGATGTCGCTCTGTTTCCTTTTGTTTGGAGAAACATACGCACGCGTTGGCGGCGGCCAGGGTTACGGCGGTGGCGGAAGCGGCGGCGACGGAGATGGCGGCGGGGCCATCATCTGGTTAATCTTCGAACTGATCAGGTTGCTGGTTTACCTCACCATTGAATATCCAGTCATCGGCATCCCCCTGGACATAATTGTAATTGCCGCACTCATCTGGTTTTTTGTTTTCCGGCGGTCCACGTCACCGAAAACGTTTATTACCGGCACGAGCGGTTTAACGCCGGGTACTGCGTCATTTCAGACACAGCACAAACCGGCCAAAGCTTTTGAGCGTCTACGTCAGTTTGATCCAAACTTTTCGGAAATTGTATTCACTGACTTTTGTTACACACTCTACGCGCGCGCCCATCACGCGCGGGGCGTCGGATCGAACGCGCTGGATCAACTGTCTCCGTATCTCAGCGAACGCGCACGGAAGGCTTTATTGCAACTTAACTCCGCAGGCCAGCCGGAAGTGCAGGGAATAATCATCGGCAG
>DATEPF010000163.1:0-36228 GCA_035273325.1 Pyrinomonadaceae bacterium
AGGTCGTGCCGCACACGGTGGTTGCTGGTGCACCGTTCTGTATTGGCGGAGATTTGGAGATCACACCAATTGAAGTGATTCATGGACGACTGCCCGTGATGGCTTACCGTTTCAACGACTTTGCATATGCAACTGACCTCAGTGAAATTCCCGTGCAATCTATTGAAGCGTTGCAGGGATTGGATGCGCTCGTCCTCGATTGTTTGAGATTCGCAAAGCATCCGACGCACCTCTGGGTCGAGAAAGCACTGGAATACATCGAGAGGATCAAACCGAAGCGAACCTTCCTTACGCACATTGCGCACGATGTCCTTTATGCTCGTGATTCGGCGAAACTACCGGACGGGGTGCAATGGGCTTATGACGGGTTAACAATTACCAATGAAAAGTAACCGTCGTGTTATTTCGTGTAATTCGTGGATCGTTTTTTAGCCGACATAAAAACGATCCACGAAATGACATGAATGCTGATTAGTTTTCATTGCTCTTATGCGGCTGTTTCACGGAATCGACAACGCTGAGATTCAACGACCGACAGTATTGACTCTCGGCGTTTTTGACGGCTTGCACCTCGGCCACCAGTTGATTGTGCGCACGGTGGTTGAACGGGCGCATGCGGTCAACGCCGTGCCCACTGTTATTACTTTCGATCCTCACCCGCGGGCCGTATTGCATCCCGCATCGGCTCCTCCGTTGCTCCAAACTCTCGATCAGAAAGTCGAGGGCTTCGGGGTGCTCGGCATCGAGCAAACAATCGTAGTTCGCTTTACGCCTGAGTTTGCGCAAATCCGGGCTGAGGAATTTCTTCGTGACGTGGTAAAGGAACGGCTACAAGCCAAAGAGATCTACCTCGGCAAGGGTTTTGCTTTTGGGCACGATCGCGAGGGCAACATTGAGTTGCTCCGGCGCGTTAGTCAGGATCTGGGTTTCTTTGCCGATGAGGTTCCGGAGGTACAAGTGCGTGGGCAACGTGTCAGTTCAAGCCGTGTGCGGGAGTTATTGAAGGACGGAAAAGTTAACCTGGCGCGGCGGCTTTTAGGACGTCCGTATGGCGTCGAAGGCATTGTGGAACGAGGTGACGAACGAGGTCACACACTGGGTTTTCCGACAGCCAACGTGCACCCGAAGAATCGCGTCATACCTCGGAATGGCGTCTATGTTACCGGTGCTTTAATTGACGGCCAATGGCGTAGGAGTGTTACAAATGTTGGACTTAGGCCTACTTTCGGCGCCGACACGGAACCTTCAGTGGAGACTTTCGTAATTGATTGGGCGGGGGATTTATACGGGGATGTCGTGCGCGTCAGGTTCCTGCATCGTTTGCGCGACGAACGAAAGTTCACTTCGATTGATGAGTTGAAAACGCAGATCGAATACGACGTTACGCGGACACGCAGTTATTTCGAACGCGCGGGAGCGCAGCACTCGTTGGTAGTTGTATGAGCACAAGCCGAGCATTAGTTCCAGTCAACACTAGTTCACACCGGGCTGCGGTTTCGCGGAACGGTGACGGTGCATCCGCTGCCACTACTAAGGCCCCCGCGCAGGTTCCGCCATTAACGGAGGAGTTGGTAGACAAAATCTTAAAGGGTCGCGGCCTGCGCGGTTGGTGGCGGGTAGCACGCGTCAGCCGTGTTCTGGGTCTCTTCACACTCTATTTATTCCTCGACACATATCACATTCGTTCCAGCTTTAATCAGAGAATGGCCGAACGCCGAAGTGCAGATTCCGAGGCCCGCGGATTTTACGCTCGGTTTATTACTACTGCGCGACACGTATTCGGACGGATGTTCGATCAAACAATCCGGCTGCTGCGGTTAATTGTGTTTCGAGGCGCCGAAGGTTCTGACAAGAAGGCAGCTCGACTCGAAAAGCAGGCAGTTTGGTTACGTGACAGCCTGATCGATCTCGGTCCGACGTTTATCAAGATCGGACAGGCCCTAGGTACCCGAGCAGACCTGCTGCCGCTGGCTTACGTCAAGGAGTTATCGACGCTGCAGGACCAGGTGCCCGCGTATTCCACGAGCGACGCGTTTGCTCGGATCGAAGCCGAGTTGGGACGGCCGGTGCATGAGTGTTTCGTGGAGATTGATAGTGAGCCCATCGCTTCCGCGTCCCTGGGCCAGGTCTATCGTGCGCGTTTGGCGTCCGGCGAAGAGGTGGCAGTGAAAGTGCAGCGGCCGCATCTCGACGAGATTATTAGTTTTGACATCGCGGTGCTGTACAGAATTGTCCAATTGATCAACCGGTTCTTTCCGAGGGCAAACGAGAACGCTGATTGGGAAGGAATGCTACGCGAGTTTTACGTGACGATCTTTGATGAAGTGGATTACGTCAAAGAAGGACGAAATGCAGATCGGTTCCGCTATAACTTCCGAACGTGGCGCGCGGTCCGTGTGCCAAAGATCTTCTGGTCACACACCAGCCGGCGCGTTTTAACGCTCGAGTTTATTCGCGGCACCAAAGTCACGGACCTGGACGCGTTGCGCGCACGCCGTATTTCGCCGGTTAAGGTTAACCGGCTGCTGGTTCGCACCTACCTAAAACAACTACTTGAGGACGGTTTCTTTCATGCGGATCCGCATCCGGGCAATTTGCTGGTAATGGATTCCGGACACCTCGCGTTTTTCGACTTCGGGATGGTCGGACGGATTACTCCGCAGCTTCAATCGCAAATGATTGATGCTTTTTTCCACGTGGTTTCGAAAGATGTGCAGGGTTTGGGCCAGGACATCATAAATCTTAATTTTCTGAAGCCGGGTGTGAATCCCGAAACAATTCGTCCAGTCGTTGAAAGTCTCTTCACGTTGTATCTGAATCTGAAGCTGGGGGAAGTTAAGTTTAAGGAATTGACTTATGACCTGGCAGAAGTCGTTTATGAATACCCGTTCCGGCTTCCAGCTAATTTCACCTACGTGATGCGCGCTTTAATGACGCTCGAAGGAATTGGGATCGTAACGGATCCCGGGTTCAGTTTCTTCGAAACGGCCAAACCTTATGCGCGGGAATTCATGCTCAAGCGCGAAGGCAAAGTATTCCGGCGTTTGATTTTCGATAAGATGACGGGACGTGAAGATGGCACGGGCCGGATTGAATGGGCCAGGGTTTGGAAGCTGACCAAGATGGCAGCGCAGATGTATCTTGATGGCTGAATTATGTGCGACATGCTTCGCTTGTCGCTTGAGCCGGCAGTTGAATAACCAATCTCACCGACAAGCTGAAGCAAGTCGCACACTTGTTACTTCGATAGTTGGCCACGCACCGCGCCGTCTGGAAATTCAGCGTTGTGCACGTTCACGTAGTAGTCAGCAGGCTTTTGAATAATCAGCTTTACCGCCTCTCGATCAAGCTGGATGCAGTCCTTAGCCGCACCATCGACCGGTGTCTTAAGTGTGACAACCACAGGTCCCGCCTTGTCCACCGCGCCAACATGTATATGCGCGGCTGTCGGCGTAGCTATGTTTGATACAGCCAGCTCGTAACAGATCTGGTTTTGTCCAGGATTTAATTCAGCCTTGAATGTACCAGCGCCGTCGGCGTCACCTGGCCCAGGCACTTCTGCCGCGCCGGTCAGCGTCGTAGTCAGCGGGCGTCCGCCCTGATTCTTATCCTGCGCAGCCAAAACAATCGTGACCGCAGCCACGAGCATAAACAGGACGATCGGTCCTTCTAGTTTCCTCATTAGCACCTCCGAGGCAGGTCACAGTCGTCGTGAGTAGAGGCGGATAATGAAACAAGTAAGTTCCGGTTTGCTGTAGATAATTTGTCTTTTGTGTGACGATTACCTGAACGAGTTGAACAGCAGCGGATAGGTGGCGAGCGACTGAGCACGATACTGGGGTCGGAAGCCGAAGAGTACCACTCGTCCTTTTCCCACGGAAATCTCGACCAAAGCTGCTTTGCCTTTCATGCGATCGCCACCCAGTAGCCACCCCGAAACGAGGGGATTTCCGATTGAAGGATACCGGGCGATTACCCGTGCATGCTTGGCTTCGTCACCGCCCTTGATTTCAAAAACGGGCGAATCTTCAACCCAAGCTACGCTCTCTTTCTGCATTCCTTTCGCGATCGGATGAGTGGTATCGAGTTCCAATCTAAGAATGGCACCCGGTACGAAAAATTCTTTCTCCGGTATATGCGCCACAACATTCCTAACCGGCAGTTTAAAATGTTCGATAGCAAACTCCGACGCGCGGTTGAGGAACACCAGTGTTCCGCCTTGCTCGACAAACTCGCGTAACGCTTTCACGCCTTCTTGTCCTAGGCCGCCAGCGTATTCGGGCGGCATGGCGCCTTGCGCGTAGCCGTTAAGCATGGTGCGGGGTGTCTGATCTGGAAAGAGGATCGCGTCGTATTGATTGTGCAGCTCCGAGCTGCGGAGGGCGTCGTCGTTTATGCTGCGATAATCAATCCTTTCCTCTTTTAAGATCCATCGTGTCCAGCCCTCGTCCATTGAAGGCACGTGAGACTTATAAACTCCGAGGCGACGTCCGCCTGCGAACGCTGAATCAGCGGCGGCGCTGGCTGCTAAAGGCGACTTAAGCGTTCGCAAGGTGCGAACAGGACGAAACACCGGATTGACCTCAACACCCATCAGCAGAGGAAGCGTGTGAGCAGTCACGTCATAAGGTGCAATCGGGTTACCCTCATTGTCCCGCAAATTGGGATACGTCTGCTTCTCAAGTAGAGCCTTTGCAAAACCGCCGTAGGGTTGGGCCAGACTCACGAAGACTTCCGGCCCATAGACCTCGTTTGGAATTCGTCTGCCCTGAGCTGTCATCACAGTTTGAAAAGGCAAGCGTTCGTATTCAACGCCCGCACGATCCAGAATCCGCAGCAGCGAGTCTCGATTGGCACTGCCGGGAATTCTAAATCCGAGGAGTTCTCCCCTCCGCCGCGGTCGCACGGCCTCTTTCCCCACCTCGTAAAACATGGTCAACCACTGTTCACGATTCTGCGAAGCATGCCGCAGCAGGGTAAATGCTGCAGTCGTCATGTAGTTGGTGATGTCGCGCAGGTGCCACTCGCCGCCTTTCCAGACTGGTCCAAACTTGGGCGACTCCTTTTGCGGATCGTAACCTTCGCGTGCACGCAACTGATCGAATTTGATAGTGATTGGCGACGCGATCCGCGCTGATGCCGTTTCGGAAAGGATCCGCACACCACCGTGGTAGTGCGAATAAGCGCGCGCCGGCGTCCAGGCGTCGTAGGTTGAACCGGTAGTAATCCCTTGAAACCCAGCTTTCCGCATCTCCGCCGCCATCCAATTTCCCAGTTCTGTGTACCCGTTGACTATTTGTTTGGGAACGTTGGGTTCGACCGGCGGCATGTATGGCGGCAGGAACAAGCGCGAGGCAAACGCACCTTGTTGGTGTATATCGTGGACGATTTGGGGATGCCAGACGTTGTGAATCTTGTCGATGGTGATCTTTGTTTCGACCTGCGTAAATGCGTACCAGTCACGATTGTTATCGTGGCCCACATACTTGTGGTAGAGCTCGGGCGGCTCAGAGCCTTCGTATGGCGTTCCTAAAGTTTTGTCGTACCAGTTTTTAACTATATCTACGCCGTCGGGATTCAGAGACGGCACGAGAAGAATGATTGTGTTCCGCAGTATTTCCAGGATCTCCGGCTCGTTTGAAGAGGCCAGCCGGTGGGCGATTAATAAGCTTGAAAGATATGAACCGACCTCCGTCGAGTGAATGCCGCATGTGATTAGGACGATAGTCTTACCTTTCCTGATTAGCTCGCGCGCTCTGCGGTCACGAACTCCGGGCGCACCAAGCTTACGCGGATCGGCAAGCAACTCCTGAATGCGTTTGTACTCGCCCAGGCGAGCCAAATTTTCCGGCGCACTAATTGTCGCCAGGACGAATGGCACGTCCATCGTCGTCTTACCGAGTGCTTCAAACTTGACGCGATCGCTTGCCTGATCGAGTTTGTCAAAGTAGTTCAGCACCTGGTTCCAACTCGCGAGTTTGCGGTCGTCTCCGGGCGTAAAGCCGAGGACATCGTGCGGCGCGGGTACAGCGCGCGTAAGTTGCGCATGCGAATGCGCAGCCGGAGGCAACTGAACAGAAAGAGTCAGGGCAAGGATCAACAATACGAATGATGTGCGCATTTGATGATTACTGGTTCGTGGAATGAAAGACGAATTAGAGTTTAAACGAAAACCCTGGTCATCGCATTAGAGCTTCCTTGCAAGGAGCGCTGGGCCAGGTGGGCCGCCGGAACTCTGCATGGACCGGTCGCATTAGCAATTGCTTGCTCTATGCAAGGCGGCGCGTGTAAAGTAACGGCGTTTCAACCCCATCTCCCAGACCTAACAACTTGTCGGAGGAAACCTTAATGTCCACTGAACGTGTCGACTCGGCGGGGGCTGCGCGCGCGCAAGAGTTTCCAGATAGAACTGGCTGGAAGCCTGATAATCCGTACCTGGCAAACTTTCGTCCGTTCATCCCGCCCGGTGTGGTTATCGATGAGTTGACGCCGCGCGCCCTGATAGTGGGGACTCTTCTAGGTATCATTTTTGGCGCCTCTTCGCTGTATCTGGTGCTGAAGGTCGGCCTGACGGTCAGCGCTTCAATTCCGGTGGCCGTCATTTCAATCACCCTGTTTCGCGTCTTGTCGAAAGTCGGAGTCCGTAATGCGACCATCTTAGAAAACAATATTGTTCAGACTTCGGGCTCTGCTGGCGAGTCGATCGCGTTTGGCTTGGGCGTTACGATGCCAGCGATTCTAATTCTCGGATTTGACCTCGATCTTGCGCGGGTGATGCTCGTAGCAGTGCTCGGAGGATTGCTTGGCATCCTGATGATGATTCCGTTACGCCGCGCTCTTATAGTCCAGCAACATGGCGTTTTGAAGTATCCGGAGGGTACGGCGTGCGCTGAAGTCCTTAAAGCCGGCGCTTCGAAGGAATCGCTCGATGCGGCCCATAAAGATCCGCTGTCGGCCAGAGTCGCCGACCAAGCAACTATCGGGGGCAAAACAATCGTCGCCGGTTTCGGCATCGGCTTTGGCTTTTATGCGCTGCAGCAGATTTTCAAGGCCTGGAAAGAAGTCCCGCAAAAGGTCTTTGGCCCGCCCTTTTCGGCTGGCTCGATTTCCATCGAGAACAATCCCGCGCTGCTAGGTGTGGGCTACATCATTGGGCCACGCATCGCATCAATAATGTTTGGCGGCGGCGTGCTGTCGTATCTGGTCCTGATTCCGATGATTAAGTATTTCGGTGAAGGCCTGTTGGGTACGATCGCGCCGGGAACGAAACCAATTTCACAGATGGCCATTGAAGGCAGCAACAGCATTCAGAGCACATACATTCTTTACATTGGCGCGGGCGCGGTTGCTGCGGGCGGCATTATCAGCCTGGTTCGTAGTTTGCCCATTATCTGGAGCGGTCTTAAGGGCGGCCTTGCTGACCTGCGCGGCAGCCAGGAGGCCCGGGCTACGGCGCTCCGTACCGATCGAGATCTCTCAATGCGGTTTGTAATCGGCGGCATTATTGTGTTGCTGGCCGCGATCATGTTGGCACCGCAACTCAATCTGCGTTTCAACATTCTCGGAGCGCTGCTAATTGTCGCCTTTGGTTTTCTGTTCGTGACTGTCTCTTCGCGTCTGACGGGCGAAGTTGGATCGTCGTCAAATCCAATCTCGGGTATGACCGTGGCCACGTTGTTGCTCACCTGTTTGGTGTTTTTGATTATCGGTTGGACCACTCCACCATATTTCGTAACCGCCCTCTCTATTGGCGGTATTGTTTGCATCGCAGCGTCAAATGGCGGCACCACTTCGCAGGATTTGAAGACCGGTTTTATCGTGGGCGCGACTCCGCGAAACCAGCAGATCGCTATTCTCGTGGGTGCATTAGCGTCTGCCCTTGTGCTGGGTTATATCCTGCTCTGGCTTAACCAGGCCTCTACGGTTTACGTTCCAGCTAGTAACACGCAGCACGTCACACTTCCGGCCGGATACAGGTTCGATCCAACGAAGTGTGAACAGAGCGGCGGTCAAGTGAAACAGGAGGATCATGCCGGCTCGACATACATCGTTTGCCATCAGACCGACACCAAGACCGGCACAACCGGACGTTTCCTCGCGGACGCGCAAGGTGTTCCGGCGTTCATGGTCGATCCTGGAATAAATGGTGTCATTACTACTACGCCGGAAGGACACAGTGTTCAGAAATACAACGCGCCTAAGGCCACGCTGATGTCTTACATCATCAAGGGCATCCTCAGTCAGGAACTGCCATGGGGATTAGTTTTGTTCGGCGTGTTCATCGCAATTGTTCTCGAGTTGGCAGGCATACCTTCGCTCGCGTTTGCCGTGGGAGTGTACCTACCGGTGTCCGTATCGGCCCCGATTTTTGTCGGTGGAATGGTGCGCCTGGGAGTCGACAAATACCTGCGGAAGAAGTTTGCCAGTAAAAAACTTTCAGAAGAGCAGTTTGTAGCCGAAACCGATAAGAGCTCGGGTGTCTTGTTGGCATCCGGTTACATTGCCGGTGGCGCACTTGCAGGCGTCGCTTATGCGTTCCTTAATCTGAGCGAAAGTATCACCGCGCGGCTAAATGGATTTGAGGATTGGGCGAAACTGCACAACTCTTTCTACCTGGGAGCGCATGCGGGGAAACTGGCGCTCATTCCTTTCGCGATCATCACGATTATTCTGTATCTGGTGGGCAGGGAACTGTTGTTGAGGCCGAGGGCATCTGTTGACCGCGAACCCTAGGTTGTTGTTTACGTTTTGGCTTTAGTTTCAAAGCCGAATCGTGTAACTTTTGTTCGTCAGTTAGGCGCGCTGCTAAGCCGGGGGCGCGCCTCACGTTTATCATTCAACACGATTTCAAGGATTAGATGCCCAATGCAAACTGTGATTACCTCGCGCCGATTTTTCGCTGTCTTGTTTATTTGTGCGCTCGTAACTTTCGGCTTTAGCACAGCAGCGGCACAGGCAGCGCCCCAACGTTCTCCATCGGAAACGGTTCGTGAGTTTTATAAAGCGATGCGGGAAAAGCGTTTTCGCGATGCGTGGGCGTTATCCATCTATCAACCCGCGGTCGAGGGGTTGAGCCCACAGGAGTATGAAGATCTGCTTCCCGATTTTGAGAAGACAGCACTAGCGGTTACCCAGAAAGTTCCGGCGAACCTCCAAATCACGAACGAAGTAGTGAACGGAGACGCGGCGGTCGTCATGATGAAAGTGTTGGATGCTGACGACAAAGAAAAATTGGAGCAGGCAACTCTGATCAAAACTGCCGGGGGATGGATCCTGGGAGATGCTGAAAGCCAGGCGATGGTGAGGAAGGCCGGTAAGAAGTTTTTCTTTAACGCCCGCATCGACGCTCACCATAACGACGTTCAGGATATGCTGACCAGAATCTCACTTGCTCAAGTTGTTCATAGTCAGCAAAACGGCGGTTTGTTTGGTGATATGGCAGCGCTGGTTCGCGCCGGTCTTGTCCCGAAGGACATCGAAACACCTGATTCCACCGGATATAGATTTCGGGTGAGCGTCACTCCAGACCGCAAAAGCTGGTCGGCGGCTGCGGAACCAGCTGAGTATGGAAGGTCCGGAAAGTTATCGTTTTACCTGGATCCTGGTGGTGTGAGAAGTGCGGATGTCGGCGGCAAACCCTTGCCCACTACCGTTCCGAAGAACTAGCACATTCGTCGACATTTCAGTTGCACCGCTTTGCCTGCGTAATTAGAATACACGCGCGACTTTTTCCCCGACTCCTCACACCGTATTTGCCCTCCTCAAAGAAAGCAAGGATGCCTTCGCAGATTGTGGAGTGCCAGTGTTCTGACCTACTAGAAGCCAGCTGAGCAACATTATGGAATTTGCACGTTCGATTGCATCGCGATTGCGGCAATACGCCGGTGACCGCCGGCATTCCAGACGTGTGAAGGCGCGACTGGATTTCACGCTTTCGCTGGTTGGCCCAGCCCTCAGCTCAAACGGCACCAAGCGCGTAATCAGTATCGATGGTCACACGCTCGATCTCAGTTCGACCGGCCTTGCTCTTATAGTCCCTACAATTATCGTGAACGAACATCATCTGGTGGGCGAGAATCGCAATATGCACTTGAAGTTGGAACTGCCTGATGGTCCCCTCAAACTAAACGTAATTCCAATTCGTTACGAGCGGCTGGACGACCATCCAACCGAGACCGGATACCTGATCGGTGTGAAGTTGGGAAGTGTGGAACATGAAGAACGTACTCGGTTCACCGACTACGTTTCGCAATTGCTTCGCGGTTGAGCACGCCTACACAAATCGGAGACGGCCGAACACTTCGGGAACATGGAAGTAGGGCTCTGGCGTATGGGTTGGTTGCCAGGACAGGTAGCGTTCATTTCCAACGCCTTCACAACGAAATAGATTTACCCGCCACTCGTCACCCATTTTTGGTCTGGGTATCCGATCACTCCACGGAATACGAATGGCAACTGTCAGAACGTCCTCGGATAGATGCGCCGCAGTCGTCATCCCGGATTGGTAGTCCCATTCTCTTTCAACTCCCTCGGGTTCAACCGTAATTACCAGATCCACCCACGCGCCGTTTGGTGCTGCCTCAAACTCATAATACCGGTTTGGTGGTTCAGTCGAAGGCGTTATGAAAATCTCGCAAACATCTGTGTCCCACAACCCAATAGTTTTCCGGTCTAAGGCCGCCTCTTCCTGAATTAAAGGCGGATTGGGTTGGCGGCAAACATAGCGAACGAGGAGCGCTTCATCCGACCACAGCATGCGCACTTCGCAGTGCTGTGATTTTGGCGCCTCGTGGCCAGACCAGTGACGGTTGATGGCTACTGGGGCCGCCCGATCCCAGCCGGGATAATTAAACTCCGTGGGGTCGAGATCAGTACTGATGTGTAACGCGAGTACGACGGGTATTGAGTTCAGCACAGCCCCTCCTTACTAGGCCACCATCCACTGTTAGCACAGCAGATTATGAACGACTTTCTATGATCCCCAGACATGCATCAAGTAGCCCTTTCGGATCTTCGTCCTGGAAAACCCGTGTATCGGTTAACTTAGAAAACCGTTGCAGCAGAGCGTCGGCTTCATCAGCGACCCCACCGGTGCCTCGTAAGCAACCAATAATCTTTCGTTCATCATGAGCAATCGTAAACTCGTTGAGAGACCCCATGCCGCCTGCGATAAAAAGAACGATGTCGCACGAACGAACGAGCACCACATTTCTTCCTTTAAGACCAAAACCAGTGTAGATAACAACGTCACAGGCATCCAACGGCAATTTATAAAGGTCGGAATGTTCCTGGCCGTTATGAGCAGGCGAAATGCCTACGTGGAAACCACCAGAGTCGAATGCGGTTTTGCCAACTAGGTAGACCACGCCTGTCGTTGCCCCCGTTAGTAGCAGAAGATTACGAGCAGCAATCAAGCGACCTAGTTCTTCGGCCTTTCGTGTTAACGACTCTCTATCATTGGATTCCGTCTCGCTCGCAGAACCCATTACTCCGACTTTTATTTTCATAGCGATTCACTCATTGCACCACCTCGGCCATCTCCTCTGGTTCTTCTCGAACGCCTGTCGTTTTTGTATCCTGATCCCACCAACGTTGTGTTAGGAACCAAACGAGCCCGGGCACTATGAAGAAAACTCCCATGCCGATCGCGATGACCCGTGGCGACATCCCCAGACGATCAAGCATCTCGCCCGTTGCGTAATTAGAGAGCGCCATCGTCAAGGTGAGTAAGGCAAGCTCAGCCGCGAAGACGCGTCCTCTGAAATCGTCTTTGACCCCGCGTTGCAGCAGGACTGTGGAAAAAACCCAGAGAATGCTTCCGCCACAATGGGCGATACAAAGAACCACGAGTGCAAATATGAAATTAGTAGCTGTTCCAAACGCTATGTAGAACAAACCGCCAATTAGGAATGCAATTCCGATCGAGCTGTACATTCGCGCATGACCTTCGCCGGCAATTCGCCGCGCAACAATCGGCCCAACTGCAGTACCGATTCCTCGCGCGGCGAAAAGGACGCCGATTCCGGTGGCCGGGCTGCCTCCC
Organism: Pyrinomonadaceae bacterium; assembly: GCA_035273325.1. Classification (GTDB taxonomy): domain Bacteria; phylum Acidobacteriota; class Blastocatellia; order Pyrinomonadales; family Pyrinomonadaceae; genus PSRF01. Next base: position 12,044 of record DATEPF010000163.1, read on the forward strand.
ACCGGAAAAATTTTCTCTCCAAAAATAGCAAGAAGCGTAATGATACCGCCGCCCAGTCCCCATGCCGGTTTGACCAACAGCAGCGCTAGCACCCGCGGCCGGTCTTTCACGTATCGAGCGCCGTCGATGGTTTCAGTAAAACCAAGCATCCGAGAAATCGTGAGTTTCTGTTTAGGTCTCTTTGGCCTGTCAGGTAACCTTATGCTCGCAATTAGGGCCGCAGATAGCAGATAGGTAAGCCCATCGAGAACAAATGCCGCATCCGTCCCGAACCATCCGGTAATAATTCCACCCACCGCGGCTCCCAACGTCAACATGACGGACCAGGTTACTGACGAAAGTGCATTCGCCGTCACTAGTTCACGATCCGACACGATTGAAGGAATTGCAGCAGTCTTCGCGGGCTCGAAAAATGTAGAAAGCGCGAGCTGTGCGATCGTTAGAACGTACAAAATCCATAACTGATCCGCCCGCCGCACAAACAAGAACCCAAGCACGACTACAGCTCGCAGCAGATCCGAGATAATCATGATCGACCGGCGGCTGAACCTGTCCGCCAGCACCCCGGAAAGAGGGCCGAAAACGAAACTCGGCAGAAAACGCGCAACCATCATCAATCCAATATCGCGTCCGGACCCCGTCAGATTAAGGATGATTGTGTAAAGCGCGATGGTGTTGAACCAATCGCCCATCTGACTGACAACTTGACCCAACCAAAGTTGTCTAAATTCCTTATTCGTGCGAAGTAATTCCACGTAACCAGCGGGACCGGGTAAATTTTTCTGACCTTTTGCCTTGTTCATTCCTAATGCTTCCAGCCTTTTCATTTGCAGCAGCTTAAATCTTGTTTCGATTCACGGAGGCAAGTTGAATCAATTGCTACTCATTGTGACCTGTCAGATTGATTTCGGAAAAGTCGATGTTGGCGCCAACCAGTTCCAATTTTAAAAACACTGAGAAACTAATACGGCAAATAAGATTCACCGCTCGGCACAACAATTGAAACACAAAAAGCGCGGCTGAGAAGCTCAAGCTTCACGGGCTCTCCGCACGGAGTCCGAGCCGCACAAATTTTTCAAGCGGTGTAGCAAATCATGTGTGACAAAAATAAATGCAACGCCCTTGGTTCAAAGCTCTCACCCAGCACGGCGAGCCCGACACTCGCCCGCTTGCCCCGACCTGTGGCCGGATCAAAGCTGAGTTGCTCCCAGTTTTGCTTCCGGCCGCACTCCGTTAACTGTTCGTCGGTTAATTCTGCAAGGCGAAAACAGCTCCCTTTTGTGAAGAGTGTTAACCCGAGTTGATAACGTAAATGATAGGCTTCGATAACTCACGCATTCCCGACAAACGATATCGAGTGCTCATGCTTGCGGGTGCCGCGTTTATTGCAGCCTGGGCTATTAATCAAGCGTTTTCGCTCCCACTTTTAAGTCTGACTATCTTTGCTGGGGCCCAAGTCATTTACATGGCTTGGCACCGTCTGAAAGCGAAAACACGCGAGACTGAAGAACTAAGCAGAATTCACTTCGCTACGGCCGAAGCGCTGGCCACAGCGATTGATGCTAAAGACCAAACGACCCATTGTCATGTAAGGCGAGTGCAGGTTTACGCCGCTGGAATGGGCCATGTGTTTGGGTTATCGCAGAGCGAAATCGCAGCCCTAAAAGCAGGCGCGCTGCTGCACGACATTGGCAAGCTGGCAGTTCCTGCCCACATCATTAATAAGCCAGGGAGACTATCGCCTGCCGAGTTCGAAAAGATGAAGATCCATACAACGGTAGGAGCGCAAATTCTCAGCCGCGTGGATTTCCCCTATCCCGTAACCCCGATCGTTCGTCATCACCATGAACAATGGGATGGCCACGGTTACCCCGACGGACTAAAGGGAGAGCAAATACCGATAACGGCCCGCATCATCTCGGTGGTCGACTGTTTCGACTCCGTTCGCGAAGACCGTCCATTTCGACGGAGCATGACACGCGATGAGGCGATCGCCTTTCTGTTGCGAGGTGCAGGGACACACTTCGATCCAAAAGTAGTAGAACTGTTTATCAAGCATCTCCCCCGCTTCGAATCGCAAATCGGAGCCCTGGGTTTGCCGCAGCAGAATTCCCTCAGCGAAACTACTGAGCCTATTGCATTGACCGAAGTAGACATGACCCAGACTCGCGAACGAGGGTCATACATGGCCTACGACCAAATCAAGAGTGCAAATCAGGAGGTCTATGCACTCTACGAAATTGCGAAAACGTTTGGCTCTTCTCTTGATGTCAGAAACACTGTAGAAGCACTCGTCGACAAAGTTGGGCATGTCGTGCCATTCGACACATGCGTTGTTTACCTTTACGACGACCAGAAGGGATATGCGAAAGCAGCGCACGTTGTGGGAAGGAATGCAAAAAAGCTAACCGCACGATGTATAGCCCCCGGCGAAGGCGTAACCGGCTTCGCACTCGCAAACCGCAGCCCAATCAATCAGCTTCACCCGAGTTTGGACTTTGTAGGGGTGGAAGTAGATCGCGAGTATGCGGCCATGGCTTCTTTGCCCTTATTTAAGGACGAAATGCTGCTTGGTGCATTGTCCGTCTACTCCATCGATCTCAGTGAATACAGTGACGATCACATGCGTATGTTGGAGACAGTAACTCGTCTGGCGTCAGATGCACTGGCAAACGCAATGCATCATGCGGAAGCCGAATCCAACGCACTCACGGACGCGCTAACAGGATTACCGAATGCGCGATATCTGGCACTTCGTTTCGAAGAAGAACTTTCGCGGGCCCGGCGTATGGGACGCAGCTTCCAGGTTGTGATGCTTGATCTCGACGACTTCAAAATCGTCAATGATACTTTTGGTCACAAGGTCGGAGATAAGATGCTGCGTGAAATGGGCCGTATCATCCAAGGACAACTACGTGAATACGATTTTCTGGCCAGGTACGCCGGAGACGAGTTTGTGGCGATCGTTCAGGAACTGGTCGGCACACAGGTTGACGACCTCCGCCAACGCATTGAGAATTCTGTTTCTGAGTTCTCACTGAACGTGCGTGGCGGCGGGGCGGCGCACGTAGGAATCAGCGTTGGCTGTGCCACCTTTGGTATCGACGGAGAGACATTAGATCAGCTTCTGGTGGCGGCGGATCAGGCCATGTATCGTGCGAAGTCGACTCACAAGCTTGAGAAGATTTCCAGGAAGCCTGAGCCGACGCCTGTTATTGAAATTCAAACTGACGATTTAGCGTCAGTCTCGGTTAACTGACATTTCTTAAGTCGTCCCAACTACAAAAAACACGGCCATTCTTTCCTTGCGCGGAAAGAGTGGCCTTTGATTTTTGCGATCTTGACATTCCTGTCCCCGTTGGTTTCAATCCCTGTCACAAGCCATCGTTTGTTTAGCCGACGACGGGCTTAGAGCCCGGTCGGATCAGCCTCCTCCAGGATTGAACATGCCTCCTGTCAGTACGTCCAAACAAACCGGCACAGTCCTCGTTGTCGATGGCGTAAATAGCGCGCGTGAGCGGTTGTGTGCGATTTTCGAAAAGGCCGGTTATCGCGCGCTGGTTGCACAAGACGTTGCCTCAACGTTGCGAACAGTCCAGACCGAGACATGTGATCTGCTTGTAATAAACCTCGATAACATTGAAGACGGACTGGCTGTGTGCCGATTAATTCGCGCGCGTCCGTCAACGAGCCGCATCCCGATTATCGCAGTCTCGAACAGTTCCGATGACACCGAGAAAAATAAGTCATTCGGCGCCGGTGTCGACGATTACATCAGTCGACCGTCTTCGCCGGCGGAAATTGTTTCCAGGGCCGGTGCACATTTACGTGCCGCCGAACGTGAATGGGAGTTGATAGGCAGCAACCGAGAACTGCGATTTCTCGCAGACCTCGGTCGAGGCTTACTCCGAACAGTAGAACCTGAACAACTCGTGCGGCGGGTTGCCGGCGCGACCTATGAGGGAACCGGGGCCGCCTTATGTGCTGCGATTGTGACTAATGAACCAGGCGAAGCGGCTTGTGTCTTCGATCGTGAGGGCAGCGCTGAAGATGCATCTCTGCTGAACCTTGAACGGCTTAGGAATTGGTTAGACTCATCCGCACTTCTTCCGGTTCTGAACAGCGACAACGACACTTTTTTCCTGAGGGATGAGTCACGCGCTATTGAATATGCAGCGCCATTGCGGTTTGGCGGCAAAGCTAAAGGCGCACTCGTGGTTGCCTTCGATAAACGCGAAGAATGCGACGATACAGTTTGCCGTTTAGTAGATGCCGCCGCTCAACAGGCTGCACTCGCAGCTCATATTTCCGCTCTTTATCAAGCGGCGCGTGACGCCTCGGCAAACCTGGCAGTCGAGGTAGAACTACGTACTGCCGAAGTGGAAGCGCAGCGCCGGTTCATCGAGGCTATCATCGACAGTCTGCCGCTTTCGTTATATGCAATCGATCGTGATTACAAGGTGGTTGCGTGGAACCGCAACCGGGAACTCGGTGAGCTGGGGATTCCGCGCGGATCAGTGCTGGGAAAAAACATATTCAACGTCTTAACCCGGCAACGGCGAGATTTGCTTGAGGCCGAATTTGAGCGCGTATTTACAACCGGGGAGATCGAACGAATTGAACATGAAACAGCAACTAAAGACGGCGCAATAAAGCACTGGCTGATCAGCAAGATTCCGATGTGGATCGATAGGCATGGACAGGTTTCGCACGTAATCACTGTCGGCGAAGATATTACTGACCGGGTTGAAGCAAATCGCGCAGTGGCAGGTGCTGAAAAACTGGCCGCCGTCGGGCGACTTGCCGCGGGCGTCGTTCATGAGATCAATAATCCACTGGCGACGATCTCCGCGTGCGCGGAGGCGCTGGAATCGCGCGTCAACGAAGGTGCGTTTGCAGGCTCGGAAGCGCTCGACGATCTTCGTGAATATTTAGGCTTGATTCGCAGCGAGGCATTTCGCTGCAAGAACATTACTATGGGACTGTTGGATTTCAGTCGCTCGCGTGCAAGCGGCCGCACTCCCGTCAATGTCGGCGAGGTTGTCGATTCGGCGGCCCGCCTGCTCGCACACCAGCAGCGCGGTAGCGCGGTCACATTTGATATCCAAAAAGATTCGAGTGCGCCGTCCGTTTCGGGCGATCCAGGGCAGTTGCAACAAGTGATAATTGCGTTGGCGACGAACGCAGTTGATGCCATGCCGAACGGTGGCCAACTTACCATTACTACAAAACGCAATGGCCGGTCCGTCGTCATCGAAGTTATTGATACCGGCTCAGGAATCCCTGCCGAGAACGTTCCGAAAATTTTTGAACCGTTTTTTACTACGAAGGAAGTCGGCAAAGGGACCGGTCTTGGACTAGCAGTTTGTTATGGTATCTTAACCGAGCATGGCGGCAGTCTCGATGTGCAGTCCACACTTGGGGTTGGTACTACCTTTACAATTTCACTACCTGCAATCAGCGATGATGGAGACGAGTAGGCTTTGACCGAGCAACGCACACCACGAATTCTGATTGCTGAAGACGAGGCCAATCTCCGGCTGGTATTACAGAAGGAGTTGGAGCGTCTCGGATATCGGGTACAGGTAGCACCCGATGGTGAGGCTGCGTTACGCAAACTCGAAGAAACAAATGTGGATGTTTTGTTGTGCGACATCAACATGCCACGCGTCGATGGCATGGAGGTGCTGCGTCGTGTGCACGAGCGACCCAACCCTCCCGAAGTGATAATGTTAACAGGTCAAGCGACGGTAGAAACCGCCGTGGAAGCGATGAAGCTTGGCGCCTACGACTATCTAACGAAGCCTTACACCATTGATGAACTCGACGTACGTGTGAAGCAGGCTGCGGAGAAGCGCCATCTCCGTGTAGACAATTTGCGCCTGCGGGAACAGCTGGCGCGACAGTCGGGTTTGCCAAACATCGTGTCGGTCTCTGGAGCGATGACCGAAGTGGTCAGGCTTGTCGAGCGCGTCGCTCCCTCTGAAGCCTCAGTTCTCATTACTGGCGAATCAGGAACAGGGAAGGAACTGATCGCGCATGCGATTCATCGATTATCGAATCGGGCGGAGGGGTCCTTTATCGACATCAACTGCGCCGCCTTTCAGGAATCGTTACTTGAATCTGAATTGTTTGGTTACGAAGCCGGAGCGTTCTCGGGCGCCAAAGGACGAAAGCTCGGTCTGATTGAACTGGCTGACGGGGGGACACTCTTTCTTGATGAAGTCACCGAACTCCCGGCGCAACTTCAGGCAAAACTTTTGCGAGCCATCGAGACCAGAACGTTTTTTCGCGTAGGCGGCGTTAGAAAGGTCGAGGTGAATGTTCGCATCGTGGCCGCCACTAACCGAAATCTGGAGACAGTAGTAGGCGATGGGTCTTTCCGATCCGATTTGCTTTATCGGATCAATGGTTTTCAGATCGATCTGGCACCGCTACGTGATCGACCGGAGGACATCGAACCTTTAACTCAGTTTTTGATTAACGACATCGGTGGGACGAGTCCGCCCGAGTTGGACCAGCAAGCCATGGACGCGCTGAAGTCGTACGGTTGGCCTGGTAATGTAAGGCAGTTAAAAAACACGCTCGAGCGCGCAGTGATTCTTTCCGACAATGGAAAGATAACGATTAATGAATTACCGCCCGAGGTTGTTAGACCCAGTACCACAACGGCACCGGTATATACAGCGCCAATGCAAACAGGAACGGCTGATTATGGAGTCAATGCTGCCGGGGCTCCGGCGCCGCTACGCGATGTCGAACGCCAGCAGATACTCGCGGCCCTGGAAAAGACCGGCTGGCATCGCGGCAAAACAGCCGAAATGCTGGGTATCTCCCCCTCAACCCTTTACAGACGACTACGCGATTACAATCTCGAACGTCGCAATCAGTAATTGCGCAGCTTTTAAGTCCTCTTTGCGGCCCATGAAGAAGGTTTTCTTTCTTTTCTTCCTCATATTTGTTTTTGCTGATGAAAGCAATGCCTGCTCTTGTGCGGGAAGTCCGCTGCCTTGCGAGTCGTATTGGCAGGCATCCGCCGTTTTCCTTGGTACCGTCACCCACAGCAAGAATGTTAATTCGAAACGGGAAGAATACGATTTCTATAGCCGGGTATTTCATTTCACGATTGACAAAGGCTTCCGCGGAGTAAAAGGAACGGAAGTAGAAGTCAGCACTGGTTCTGGCGGGGGCGACTGTGGCTACGGATTTGAAATTGGACGGCAGTATTTGGTTTACGCTTACAAGGATGACAACAACAGGCTGGTGACTGGCATTTGTTCTCGCACCCGGCCGGCATCGCAAGCGGAGCCAGATTTTGCATACTTCCGCGACCTGTCAAACGCGGACCCGGGCGGAACTATATTTGGAGAAATAAAACTTGAACGCCACAGCGACCGTTCAAAGTTAACTCCATTGAAAGATGTGAAGGTGTTACTCACGGGCTCTAACAAAGTTTATGAAGCCATTACCGATGAGAATGGCAACTACAAAGTTACCGGTGCAGAGCCCGGATCCTATCGCGTAAAAGTAGAACTGCCCGAAGGAACGAACGTGCATCGATCCGAGCAGGAGGTAGAGGTTTTAGCACGAGGATGCGCCCAGGCAAGTTTTTGGTTGGAACCAGACACTCGTGTCACCGGTAAGGTTCTGGATGCCGCAGGCTTACCTGCAGCGGACGTACTGATGGAACTAGTATCCGTTTCGCGCAGCGGTAGCGGCTCTGCCTCGTCTGTAAAGACTGACAGCAATGGCCGCTACGAAATGAAACTGGTCCCACCCGGTCGTTATTTACTCGGCGTAAGAATCGTGGGTTCAGCCGGCGCGACATACGTTCCGTTCCCCCAGACTTACTACCCCGGCGTGAGCGAAGAATCTGGCGCCACGGTGATCACGCTCAGCGAAGGTCAGCACTTCAAGGCCAACGACTTAGTTCTTCCACCGCGATTTGTTGAGAGGCAGCTTAACGGAGTTGTTGTAGATTCTTCGGGCCGACCGGTACAAGGCGCTACTGTCTGGTTGAAAGAAATTCAATATAAAGATGCAGATATGCCTTATCGTCGAGAGACCGATGAAGAAGGCAGGTTCTCGTTTCCTGTTTATGAGGGTTTCAAATACCGCCTAAATGCTTACCTTGATCGTAAAGAAGGTGCGCGCCCGGAATCTGGCGATCTCCACGTAGTCATTTCCTCAACCCCCGAAATAATCAAATTGGTTTTGCGATAGCTGATCAGGAAGAAAACGCGACGCGGTATTTCTCGGGCAGAGGAACGGCTTTTCGTTTGTCGATATCCATCGCGACCTGAACCTGGCTCGATTGCGCGCAGAGCACATCGTCGTCGGCTCTTTTAACGCTGTAGTTGAAGCGGGCAGAACTGCGGCCCAGGTCAGTAATCTCAAGTTCGACGACCGCTTTGTCACCATAAACAAGTGGGACAAAGTACTCGGCTTCGATCTTCACGGTGGCAAAACCGAGGCGTTCATCATCGAGCAGCTTCTGGTAAGTGATGCCACAACGCGCCGCGAAAAACTCTTCCATACACACATGGCAGTAATGAAGCACCCGCGGGTAATAAACAAAGCCGACTGGATCACAGTCGGCAAAGCGGACGGTAATAGTGGTTGAGAAAACCATACCTACTCAGTTCGCTAACTCGATTCTGCTTTGAGCTTCTTGCGATCGATCTTTCCGCGATCGTTTTTCGGAAGCGACGATACAAAGTCAATCCAGCGCGGATACTTGTAAACAGCCAGATGCGATTTCACGAACTCCTTAAGTTCCGTGACAAGCGCGTCCTCAGAAAGTCCAGCTGCATCTCGCAACACCACGAAAGCTTTCGGTTTGACTAATCCATCGCCTCCATCGTGCCCGATTACGGCACACTCAAGTACCGCCTCATGCCGCAGCAAACAATTTTCAATCTCAGCAGGTGCGACGAATATGCCCGACACCTTCAACATGTCGTCAGTTCGTCCGTGGTACCAGTAGTAATCATTCTCATCGACGTGGAATTGATCGCCCGTCGTGCACCAATCGCCCGCAAAGACTTCTTTCGATTTGTCTTGCGCATTCCAGTAACAAAGCGACGCCGAGTCTCCCTTAATCTTCAGTGTGCCCATCTCGCCAGCGGGTAATTCTTGACCATCAGCGTCCACGATTTTTGCTTCGTAACCGCTTACGACTTTTCCGAGGCTGCCCGGTTTCACATCTCCCGGACGGTTTGAAATGTATATATGAAACATCTCCGCCGATCCGATGCCATCGTAAACTTCCACGCCAAAAGTTTTCATCCAGCGTTCATATAACTCTATCGGCAAAGCCTCGCCGGCGGAGTAGCAAAAACGCAAACTCGATAAATCGGGAGCCACAGTGGCTGTTTCTACCGCATTCAACATGGAATTGATCATGGTAGGCACGGTGGTAAGAATTGTGGGACGGTGACGCTCGATCATGGCGAACAGCTGTTCCGGTGTAGAACGTTCCGCAAACAAAGCAGTGGCTCCACCCACTGCGAAAGGGAAGAGCAAGTTCGTACCGGTCGCGTAGCCAAAGAAGAGCTTGGGTACCGCAACGGTCAAATCGTTTTCATTCACGCCAATCGTGGCCTTGGCAAAGACCTCAGTGTTGAAGGGCAGATCGTGTTGAAGATGAACGGCGCCCTTTGGGTTTCCGGTTGACCCGGACGTGAACAACCAGATAGCGATGTCGTCACGGTGCGTGTCAGCGGCCGTACACTCATTAGATTGAGCGTCGGTCAGTTGTTGAAACGAGATCCAACGTGGACCTCGTGCGGGCTGCTCGAGTGCAGCGTCTTTTGAACCTACAACCAGCACTGTTCGCAAGTAACGGGAGACTATTGCCGCCTGGCTAAACGTTTCTAACTGCGAATGATGGATCACCGCGACCCGTGCCCTCGTGTAATCCAAATAGTATTTGTAATCGTCGGCGGGCAGCAGCGGATTCACCATTGTGATCACTGCTCCCATGCGAGCTGCGCCAAACCACGTTGAGACAAACTCCGGACAATCCGGTAGAACAATCAGCACCCTCTCTTCAATGTTCAGGCCGGCGTCACGAAGAGCATTGCCGGTTCGATTCGCTGCGCTCGCAACTTCTTTGTAAGTGAACTGCTGGTCTTCGTAATAAAGACAGGTCTTGTTTTCACGACCTTCCTCTAAATTGTGATAGAGGAAGTAATCCGCCATGTTGAAGCGCTCAGGAAATGAGATATTCATGGGGCTGGGTTCGACGACCCTGGTGTTTCGAGAGTTTCGTTGATGAAGCGATTCAATCGTTCCTGCTCCACATCGTCCATCATTGTGAAGCGCACCGCAAAACCGATTTCACCGGCTGCTTCAACAACTTCGGCCCAGGGATAAATGTGATCGTTATTCGGCAGCGTGATCTCCAAACGAATCAACTCTCGTGGCTCTACACTGCCACCACTCAAGAGGAAACAACCGTTTATGCTGAGATTTGTGACGCTAGCGGCCTGCTGAGATACGACTCCTTCCCAACGCGCGGGCAAATTTACTTTAGCCCGAGGCGCCCGCCGGCGTTCGTCTGTCTCCATGTTGCCCGCCTTAGCGTCCACCAAAGGGACAGCCTCCTTCACCGTGCTTGTGATCGAGGTAGGTGCGAGCCTCCCATAGCTCCGGGAAAAATCTTTTGGCCAGAGTTGTCTTTAAATATCCCACACCTTCGGAGCCACCCGTTCCACGTTTAGTGCCGACCATGCGTTCTACCATCTTGATGTGATGGGAACGCCAGAGCGAGAAATATTCGTCGTGCTCCAATAGCGCTTCGGCCAGCTGAAACTCTTCGAGTCGTGCTTCGAAATGGGTGAGCACCTCGAGGGCTGCCTGCGTGCGTTTTCCATAACGACGTTTCCGTTCAGTTTCGTCCAACGATACATCGTCTGACGGCGCTTCAAATCCACGGCCCGTCAACGCTTCATAGAAGCTGTCCGCCAGTGACGGTTTGGTAAAACGGGCCTGCAGCCGTTGATAGGCAAACTCATCATTGCGAAACTCATTCAGAATGTTTTCATCCTTCAGGCCGGAGGCGAATTCGATCTCGCGAAATTGCATCGATTGAAACCCGCTGGCCGGATTCAGCTCGTCCCGAAACTCAAGGAAGTTGATCGGAGTCATCGTCTCCAGGATATGAATCTGCTTGATAAGCACCTTTTCAATTTCTACGACACGGCGTAAAGCGTACGCAGCCGCTGCTAAGCGGTCCTGCCCCATCAAGGTGGCAGCGGCATCGAGCTCATGAAGCACCTGCTTGAACCACAGCTCATAGGTTTGGTGGACAGTAATGAACAGAAGCTCATCGTGATGTTGAGGATCAGATAAGCAGGTCTGCAGTCCGATCAGGTCCTGCACTTTAAGATATGAATTGTAAGAGAGAAGTGCGTTTTTGCCGTACTCGTTCGACATAGTTTATTCGGGAAAACCTTCAGTTTCTAGCATTCTTCGCGCCTGGCCCAAGTGCCGCTGCCCGTGCAGGACAGTGACCACGAAAGCATCTGCAATGCTATAGCGCATCAACGGAGTAACAGGCGAGCGCAAACGAATGCTGTTGTAATCAAGGCCGGCCGCCGCACGAACGAAGTCGAGAAAAACTTCTTGCTGCTTTAAATACTTTTCAAGCGAGCCGCTAATGTTGGATTGCGAAGGCCGAAAAACTTTGGGCGCGGGGAACCCTCTCTTCTTTTCCGGGGTGACCTGTCTCAAAAGCCAACCGCCCACCAGAGTCGGCCGGTACTGCACGGCCTCACGCACCGGCCATTTTTCCCGACCGAGGGCGATTGCGTCTGTGTAGTATTTGTCGAACGCGGCTCCGGTAACGGCCAAGTGGTCCAGACATTGCGCGATGCTCCATTTATCGGGGTTGGACGTCCAGTTGAGTTGCTGTTCACTTAACTCACCGGCGAGACGTCTCGCTTCTACGTTGTTCTTCTCGGCTTCATCAATAACTTTCTGCAGAAAATCAGGCGCTTCAATAAACTGCTTCATCGGATTCACCAAATCAAAAAGCTGCGCCAACGCTTTCGCTACTTAAAGAACACGTTTCGCGGATCGTCTTCATCTCGTTAATAACTAACTCCAACTCCTCATCCGTGTTGTAGAAGTGTGGCGAGATTCTGATGCCTGCTCCAGGGCGATAATCCACGATAAATTCTCGTTTGATCAGTTCACTGGTAATGGCGGCAGCGTCTGAGTGGCCGATTGTGATGGTGCCACCACGATCGGCTGGATTCTTCGGACTGGTTACGTTGAAGCCGGCCTCCTCAGCAAGTTTTATCAGCAACTCCGTCTGGCGCGTGCTCTTTTCTCGAATGCGCTCCACGCCTATCTGGTTAATGATATTGAACCCCGAACGCGCAGCATACAACGCGGGTATTGCCGGCGAACCGTGCAGGAAGCGGCGGATATCCGGCGCATAGCGCAGTTCGGTCTCGAACGCGAACGGTTCTTCGTGGGCCATCCAACCGGTTGTTTTTGGTTGCAGTCGCTGATGAAGATCCGGCCGCACGTAAAGATAGCCGGCGCCGGGTCCACCGCAGAGCCATTTAACGGAACCGCCGGTTGCGAAGTCGACATTCAAGTCTTTGACGTTAAACGGCACGGTGCCGGCAGATTGATATGCATCAAGAACAACCATCGCTCCCACTTCGTGCGCCCGCTCTGTGATCGCTTTGGCGTTTTGCAGGAACCCGCTCTTGAAGAGAACGTGCGAGAAAGGAACCAGCAATGTTTCTTCGTCAATAGCCTCCAGCAACCTGTCCAGCGAAATTGTGATCCCGTCATCAGAGGGAACTGTTTGGATCCGAAGCTTGTTGTTACGAGCGTGGGCCTCGTAGACATACATCACGGACGGAAAATTTAACTCGGAATAGACAATCTTGTTTCGTTTAGGGGTGGGTTCGAAACATGAAAGGATGAGCGACTGGCAAATCGAAACATTCTGGTGCATCACGACCGTTCGCGAATCTGCACCAATAATCCGGGCAACTTCGTCTCCGGTGGTGACGGGCATTTCCCACCAGCCTTCCGCCCAGGCACGCACGCCACGGGTTGCCCACGTTTCGGCATACTCGGCGAGCAGTCTGGAAGTGTCTCTCGGCATCGCTCCCAGACTATGCGAGATCAGGTAAACAGTCTTATTCAGGATAGGAAACTCAAGCCGCCACTTGAGAAGGTCGTCCGTCAATGGTTACGCTCCGCTATGATTTGAATCTGAATCAATTTACCACAGAGCACGCGCTTACTGCAGTGCCAGGTTGTTGTCTAAACGTCAGCGTCCGCAGTTTGTAATGCAGTAATGTTAAAGTAATTCCAGATGTGGAAATTTAAGAATCCCGTTCGACACACCATTCCAGAAACGCGCTGGCCGACTGCAGCCGAAGCGTCTAATTCGCTCCTGTATCAACCGATCGAGATCGGTTCAATGCAAGTCGAAAGTCGTACCTGGGTGCCGGCCATGGTTCCGTGGCGCGCCACCGACGATGGTTTCGTCACACCGGAAAACCTCGATTGGTATCGCCGGTTTGCAAAGGGACGTCCGGGTGTGCTGGTCGTTGAAGCGACCGGCGTCCGCGACATACCCAGTGGTCCGTTATTGCGCATCGGGCATGATCGATTTATTCCGGGCCTCCGCCGGTTGGTTGAAACCGTCAGGGACGCCAGCGAAGGCCACACGAAACTGTTCATTCAGATAATCGATTTCCTGACCGTCAAGCGTCGTCCTGATCGCCAAAAATATTTCGAGCGCTTCCTGCAAATTACTGACCGGCATCGAGAGGTACTGGCATCGATCGATAGTGCTTCCTGGGAGCGGGCGTCGGACGATGAAGTCCGCCAATTTCTACAGAACGCAACTGACGAAGTGGTTGCACAGTTATTGAACGAACGCGAACTTGAATCACTGCAGTTCGGATACCGCGAGCGCGTTACTGATACGAATCTCGCGCACATTGAGGAACTCCCACGCGTGCTGCCTGCGATTTTCGCAGACGCCGCACGACGCGCTCGCGAAGCCGGTTTTGACGGCGTAGAACTTCACTACGCACATGCTTACACGATGGCGAGTTTTCTCAGTGCACTGAATAACCGGGTTGACGGATATGGTGGACCAAAGGAAAACCGTGCGCGTTTGCCGCTCGAGGTTTACCAGGCAGTACGACAGGAAGTCGGCCAAGACTACGTGGTCGGCGTGCGGTTTTTGGGTGACGAAGTGATTGCAGATGGCAATCGGATCGACGATGCAAGGTATTTTGGAGTTGAATTTGCCCGCGCAGGATTCGACTTTCTTTCGATATCCAAAGGCGGAAAGTTTGAAGACGCGCAGGCTCCAAAAATAGGACAGGCACTGTATCCCTACACCGGTCGCAGCGGTTATGAATGTATGCCCACCGTGTTGTCCGATCAGGCTGGTCCATTCCTGCGCAGCGTACCCCTCGTCGCCGCAATCAAAAACGAAGTGAATCGCGCCGGCTTCAAAACGCCGTTGGTCGCGACAGGTGGCATCAGCACGTTTGAGCAGGCAGAGTCCATCTTGCGAAATGGACACGCTGACATCGTCGGGCTCGCGCGTCAGGCTTTAGCGGACCCTGATTGGTTCATTAAGGTGAAATTGGGTCAGGGCAACGAGGTCCGGCGGTGTACTTACACAAACTATTGCGAAGCTCTGGACCAGGCGCATCGGCCGGTTACTTGCAAGTTGTGGGACCGGGTTGGTTTGAACGAAGAGGGAATTTCCACCGTTGATGAGGGACGGCGCAGGCTGTTGGCGCCGGCATGGGAGTTGTCTTAGTGATTAGGCGGTTGCTGCCTCGTAACTGCTTACGAATTCCGGATCACGTTTTCGCAAATCTTCATGGTCCACCCGGCCACTCCTGGTCATCAGCACATACGCTAACTCGATAGGCGTCAAATGCATGTGCCTCCGCGCGTTTTCAAACCAAAGCATACTTTCGTGTGCGGCTTCCTGATACTCCTCGATAACCGGTTTGCGTGACGCCTCGAAATGCGCGAGCGCTGCGCCCACGTCACCGGTACTTTGGAAAGACTGGTGTAATGCGATGGCGTCTTCGAGAGCCAGCTTCGTTCCGGAACCAATTGAAAAGTGCGCTGTGTGCAAAGCGTCGCCCAACAATGCAACGTTGTCGAACCACCAGTTAGTGTTTTTCACCAGCAGAAAATTGATCCATTTTGAATTGTTGGACAGGAGCGACTGGCCCTCGAGGTCAGGCGAAAAGACTTGCTCCAGATAAATACGCGTCTTCGAGTCGTCGCGGTTCTCAAAGCCAGCTTTGTCCCACGTCTCCTGGTCGCATTCGACGATAAACGTGCTGGTGTCTTTATTGAACTTGTACGAGTGTGCAGCAAACACCCCGGCCTCGTTTTCTCGAAACGTAAGCGTCAATCCGTGAAACAGTTTGTTTGTGCCGTACCAAATGTAACGGTTGGGCCTGAGATCCAGGCGAGGTTGGAACTGTGCTTCATATCGTTTGCGGGCCGTGCTATTGACCCCGTCTGCGCCCAGCAACATATCGCAGTTGCGTAGTGATTCCAGATCGAGAACTTCTGATCGAAACAGCAGGACAATGCCTAATTCTTCGCAACGCCGCTGGAGGATCTTAAGAAGTTGTAAGCGCGAGATTCC
Source organism: Pyrinomonadaceae bacterium (assembly GCA_035273325.1). Taxonomy (GTDB): domain Bacteria; phylum Acidobacteriota; class Blastocatellia; order Pyrinomonadales; family Pyrinomonadaceae; genus PSRF01. Next base: position 27,714 of record DATEPF010000163.1, read on the forward strand.
GGAGAAGCTGTTACCGCGCACCGAGATCTTTCCGTCAGCGGTAACCACATCAACGTTGTCCCACGCTTCAAAACTACGAGTAATTTCGGCGTGCGATTCGTCATCAGCAGCACGAAGATTGGCCAGCGTCTTACCAGAGAAAACGACACCCCAGCCGAACGTATCGTCCGGGCCGTTTCGTTCATAGATTGTCATCTCGTGCGACGGATTCGACTTCTTCATCAGGATGGCGAAGTACATACCCGCCGGTCCGCCGCCGATAATGTTGATCTTCATATGAGTAGGACAGGCATTCCTGCCTGTCCATTTCGGAATCGAAGCATACAGAAAAGAACGTTACTGTTGTTCGTGTATTTCGTGGATCGTGGTTCTCTTTTTTGAACAAAAAGCGATCCACCAATTACACGAAACAAAACGAGAGTGTTTACTCTTTCATGAGTTGCGTGGCGATAATCAGTTTTTGAATTTCAGATGTGCCTTCGTAAATGCGCAGTGCGCGCACTTCGCGATACAACCGCTCAACTACGCTGCCCCGCACCAACCCAGCGCCGCCATGAATCTGCACAGCGTGGTCCACAATTCGGCAGGCTGCTTCGGTGGCGAAAAGTTTGGCTTCACTCGTCTCGCGCGTTGACCGCCCGCTAACAGTGTCCTTTAAATACGCAGCGCGATAGACCAATAAGCGCGCAGCATCGAGCTCGGTCACTGAGTCCGCAAGCTTCTCCTGCACCAGTTGATGTTCAGCAAGCAACCGCCCAAACTGTCTTCGATTACCGGCGTATTTCACGGCTTCATCCAAGGCACGGCGCGCCATTCCGCAAGCGGCCGCGCCGACGCTCGCGCGAAACATATCGAGCGTGCGCATCGCGAGCAGGAACCCATCCCCTTCAGCTCCGACCATGTCTTCGGCGGGTACGCGACAGTTGTGGAACTCAATTTCGCCAATCGGATGCGCCGCGATCATGGGAATACGTTCCACCACGGTGACGCCGGGCACGCGCGCGCCGACCACGAAGGCGGACAAGATGGCGCGGCCGTTATCTTCGGTGCCCGTCTTGGCGAAGACCGTATAAAAGTCTGCCACCCCGGCATTCGAAATAAAGCGCTTGCGGCCGTTGATGACGTAGGTGTCGTTGTCGCGCACTGCTGTTGTCTGAAGCGAAGCAACATCAGAGCCCGCTTCGGGTTCAGTGAGCGCAAAGGCAGCAACGGATTTCCCTTCCGCCGCGCGCGAAACCCAGAAATCTCGAACGTGTTCCGGCGCCGCCTGGCTGATGGCATAAGTACCGAGCCCCTGCATGACGAAAGCGAGATCGGCCAACGGAGATGAGTATGACAGGAGGTCGCGGATCAGGCAGATGGAACGGGATTCCAGTTTTGTACCGGGACGTGCAACTGAATAGTCGAGAACTCCGATCTTTCCGAGCAGGTTGACGAGGTCGCGCAACTCTGCTTCGGGATTTTCTTCGTTGGCCGGGCGCGATTCAAGCTCCTGAGAAACGAACGCGCCAAGCTCTGTCGCCAGATTGCGTTGCTCTGTAGTGAAGAAGGGAAGTTGTTCGATGAACTTGTCCATAAAGGCGGTGTTCAGAGTACAAGCTTTAGCTTGCTGATTACCAAAGAGCAACCTAAAGGTTGGACTCTGAACATTTGTCTAATGCCGAAAATTAGGTGCCCGCTTCGCTACAAACGCTTCATAAGCTTCTCGGTAATCCGGGTGCTGCATACAGATCGCCTGCGCCTGTGCTTCACTCTCCAGAGCTGTCTCGAAATTCATGTGCAACTCGCGATTAAGCATCTCTTTCGTTTTTGCCAACGCGAACGATGGACCACGTGCCAGCCGCTGTGCCAGTTCATTAGTTACGCCGGCCAGTTGTTCATCGGGGACCACGCGATTGTACAAACCAATTCGCTCCGCCTCAGGTGCTGAAATGAAGTCACCCGTGTACAGAAGCTCGGTGGCTTTAGCGAGACCAATCACCCGCGGCAATAAATAGGCAGCGCCCATGTCGGCGCCCGACAGCCCCACCTTCACAAAAAGGAACGCAATCTTCGCTGTATCGCTCGCGAGACGTAAATCGGACGCCAGCGCGATACAGGCGCCTGCCCCTGCCGTTGTTCCATTCAGACTGGCAATCACTGGCTTCTGAAGTGCGCAAATATTCTTTACCAGCTGGCAGGTCATGCGGGTGAATTCCAACAATCCTTCCATATCCCGGGAGAAGAGCTCCCCGATAATGTCGTGCACGTCGCCGCCCGAACAGAACGCGCTTCCGGCGCCCGTGATAACTACCACACGCACGTCATCAGCGTTTTGCAATGCCGCAAAAGTGTCCGTCAGCTCGCGGTACACTTCAAATGTCAACGCGTTTAGCCTCTGTGGACGGTTGAGCGTGATCGTTGCCACGCCATTTTTGACTTCATACAGAAAACTTATAGGACTGATCATAGTGACGGGTTAGTAACGGATGGTATCGCAACGGTTGCGGCAAGATTGACTCACAATACGGCTGTACCTTCGATCTCAACCTTGGCTGCCGGATCTAACAGTCCTTTCACTTCAATCAACGCCATAGCCGGAAAGTGTTTACCCATACGATCACGGTAACGTTCTCCAACCGCGCGTTGGTGAGTTACGTATTCGACCCGGTCCGTTACATACATCGTAAGCCGCGTAACTTGATCGGGCGAACCCCCTGCTTCTGTGACAACTGCCAGAACGTTGGCCAGTGCCTGATCGAACTGCTCGACGAAATCCGAACTGACTACTTTGTTCGATTGGTTGCACCCGATTTGGCCGGCCACAAATAGCAGCCGACCGTTTGGTTCAGTCAGTATACCGTTGGAGTACCCCCGCGGAGCTCCCAGCGTTGACGGGTTGATTTTTGTGAAAGGCATATTTGTGAATCTGCGAAGTTATTAGATTCCGACAACCGAGGCAAGGTCAAACTCGGCTTTGCCTCAGAAGTCCATCTGGTACGCAGCCTTCGTCTTATTTCGTGTATTTGGTGTGTTTCGTGTACTTCGTGGATAGCTTTTTACTTAACAAAAAAATCCACGAATTGCGAAAACATGAACTCACACGAACTGTTTTACTCGACTTTTCAGGCAAGCGGTCAAACGTAAAAAGGCCGCCTCTTTCGAAGCGGCCTCTGACAGTTGTATCTCTCCAATTACTGCAAAACTCTATCGAGGTGTTTACCCAATTGTCCGGCCAAGTTGCCCTGCGGATCCAAGCCACCAATCGGTCCACCGACAGCGGCGCCGGTCTTATCGAGAATTATGATCGACGGCAACTGGTCCACCCCAAACTTCTTGGAAACCTGGCCATCCGGATCGCGCAACACCGTTACCTTCAAACCATATTTTTGAGCGAACGCCTTTAGTTGTGTATCGCTGGCATAGTTCTTTGACTTGGAATCTTCAGATTCGGTGCTGACCCAAAAAACGGCAACGCCGCGATCGCTATACTCGTCCGCAAGTTTACGCACACCTTCCAGTTGGGTCTTTGACAAAGGCAACCAGGACGCGCCAAACGCCAGCACCACCACTTCACCGCGCAGGCTATCGGAGGTGACGGTGCTGCCACCCACAGATCGTAGGGAAAACGATACCGGGGCGCCATCCTGGGCCAACATGGTAGAGCCCAGCAGGGCTGTCATAACCAGCGCCATCACCAGCTTTTTCGTAGTAGGGAACATTTACTCTCCTTCGCCCACTCGTGAAGAGTTGGGCATCGTTAGATGAGCAGGATGGTCTTTTAGTTGGTCTGTCGCGCCAGGGGTTGCTCCGATCGGGATTCGTCAAGAATGTCTGGGTAACACTCCAAACACGTCTTTATGCAGCAAAACGTAATCATCCCACGTGTCCATGTCGCGCGCAATGTAAGGGGAATCCACCGGCAGTCGCATTACTTGATGGGAATGCGACTCAAACAAACCGCGCAACCCACGCTCGGGATCCAGATTGAGCAACCGGTCGCGAAACGGGGCATGAACTAGCACGGGATGTCCTCCGCGGTCTTCCCACGTGGGAACGACCAATGCATTTAACTCCCCCGCCTCAATAATGCGCGTCACGACAATTGGTGGGACAGCAGGATGGTCAACAGGAGTAATCAGGATGGCCCTGATGCTTGCTGGAACCAAATGGACGCCGCAGGCAATTGAAGCGCTCATCTCGCTTTCTAGATTGGGGTTAACCGCGAAAGTAACAGCGGCCCGCTGCAGGTGGTTTTGGAGTTCGGATGCCCTGTGTCCGACAACAACTACAATGTTATCAACACCACCGCCCCGGAGATTATCGATGCAGTAATCGACAACCGTACCATCACCGAAGGGAAGCAAAGGCTTGAACTGGCCCATGCGCCGAGACCGTCCGGCTGCAAGGATTATGGCCGCCACGTCTTTCATGGGTCGAAGATATTAGCGCTGGAAACAAAAGAAAAGAGCGATCACGTTTCTTCTATTTCGTGCATCGTCTTTACTACTGAAGGGCGCGCAGAGCGCGGAGGGTATACTGCCTCGTCATCTGTTTGCGCCAATTCATGACGAAGTCAGTGTTGTCTAGTGGGCGCGCTTTCACGTAAGCAGCTTCCGCGGCTGCTTGAATTCTTTCCTCGTCAAACGGCTGACCAATTAAAGCAGCATTCGCTTCGTCGACGATCATCGGTGACGGCGCAATTCCGCCGAGGATGATGCGGGCATCTTTGACAACAGAGTTGTCAGTGCTTATCCAGGCGGCCACGCCTAACACGGGAAAATCAAAAGCCCCGCGACGGCGAAGTTTCTGATAAGACGCACGCCAGCCATTGGTAGGCGGGAGTTGAATGTCTACCAGCAACTCGTCCGGCCGTTTCTTCAGATAGTCAATGCCGTCATCGTTGTAGAAACCCGCGGCGTCAATAACGCGTTCACCGAGTGTCGAGGCCAGGCGAAACCTGGCACCGATGGCCACCATCACCGGAACCAGATCCGATGATTGAACGGCCCAGCACTTCGCGCTGCCGGGAGCCACCCAGCAAACGTCTCCATCTTTCTTTAGGCAGAAGTTAATGCCTTTGCGCCACTCGTAGTTCTGATCGTAGTAGTTGCAACGCGTGTCCAGCAGCAGGTTGCCGCCGATCGTTCCCATGTTACGCAGGATTGGCGTCGAGATCGTACGCGCGGCTTGGGCCACAACTGGATAGTCGCGGTTAATCAGTGGATGTTCGACGATGTCGGTAAGTGTGACTGAAGCGCCGATGCGTATTCCCGATTGAGCGTCGCCGGTAATCTGATTGAGCTCAGGTAAACGCATGACTGAGATGACGGTGCGCGGCGTCTGTTGGCGCCGCTTCATGTTTGGATAAAGATCCGTCCCCCCGGCCACGAACTGCCCTTCTGGCCCGGTGCCGGCCATGATTTTCGCCGCCTCCGCGATAGTTTGCGGTACACGATATTCGAATTTAGGAAGACGCATCATTGTGAATAGCTCTTAAACTTCGCTCACGCCGCCTCGTCCTTTCGGAAGTGAAGCTTCATTAGTTGCTCCGGCCGCAACGTGGCGAATGCGTACGTCTTGCCAGAATTGTCGCTAAACTCGACCTCGAATACTCCATCTTTCCATTCCTCTACCACGGTTCCGACCTCGCCTCTTCGCAATCCCTGGGAGTCCAGATGCTCAGTCAGCGCCACAACGTCAAGCTTCTTGATTTCGTCCATTTCAATAACTCCCGCGAGGATTGAAGCAAGTTGTCATCCTCGGAAAATCTTCACCATCGCGTATTATCCATGCCGTGCGGACTAAGGCTGAATACTGAATGAATCCAGGTGGCGGAGAGCGCTGGATCTCAAAATCAACAATGAACCTTCGTCCGTATGCAGTTGATTCTTGTTCCACGGCATCTGATGTGAGTATTGCTTTCAAGAACGAGCTCACGCAATAGTTCAGCATCGTTTCTGGTTAACCCTAATTTCTCATAAAAGACGCGCGCTTTGTGCTTGCCCTTAGGATGTTCAGGGTTTAGGCAGTAATCCTTTAGCTTTTCAATGTCAATTGCGGCATGCTCGGCATTCGGTAGCCTCATTAGGAATGCACAGCCACGCGGGGCATTTCCTTGCCATCGCCGCCTTCCGCCGGCGTTAACACCCGCTGCGGCTCGGGCCACTCGACAGCAGGAATAGAACTTGGTCCATATCTGCCGTCGCGACCCTTGGCTTTATCACGCAGCGCTTTCAAAACCTTTTCCGGTGTAATCGGAACCTCGTCAATTCGAACCCCGACAGCATCGTAAACCGCGTTGGCAACCGCCGGCGGCACCGGCAAAAGCGGTCCCTGTCCGACTTCCTTGGCGCCGTATGGTCCATTCGGATCCGGATCTTCGATCAGGTAAGTCTTAACGTCGCACATCTCCATCGTCGTGGGGCTCTTGTATTCAAGTAATGATGGAAACTTGTGAACGACATTGCGATTAGTACGATATACCATCTCCTCCATCAGGATTTCGCCCAAACCCATGTACACGCTGCCTTCAACCTGTCCCATCACCAGCATCGGATTGATCGACTTTCCGATGTCATGCGCAATCCAAACCCGTTCGACGACCACAATGCCTGTGTCGGGATCGACGTCAACTTCGGCAACCGCCGCCGAGTAGCTGTAGGCTGGCGATGGTCCAACGCCTGCGCCTTTATAACGACCAGGCGCCCGCGGTGGCGAATACGAACCGACTGTCCCGATGGTCCCAAACTTTGATTCAGCAAGAACGACGGCCTCCGCGAAGGTGACACCAACTTCCGGATTTTCAACGTCAAACACACGCCGCTCGGCCAGCGAGAGGTTTTCAATCGGAACTGAAAGCTTCTCGGCCACTGCCATGACCAGTAATTCCCGCGCTCGCTCCGCCGCTTGAATCGCAGCGTTTCCGGTCATCAGCGTCACGCGGCTGGAATAACTACCCAAATCAACGGGTGTTAAGTCCGTGTCGGCGGTGATGACGCGAATATCAAAAGGATCGATACCGAGAATCTCAGCGACGATGTATGCCAGGATCGAGTCGGAGCCTTGTCCGATGTCTGTTGATCCGCACATCACGCAGACCCCGCCCTGGCGATCGAGCCGCAACTGCACGCCGGACTGCGGCATGCTGTTCCAGTAAATGGGCAAACCGGCGCCACAAATATAAGAACTACACGCTATGCCAATGCCTTTGCCGTAGGGAAGCTTGCGATTGTTCTGGTCCCAACCGGAGAACCGGTTCTTCCAATCAGAACCTTCCACAACTTTGTCGATGCACGCACCCAAACCCATGCTGCCGATGCGCAGGTAATTCGCGGTTACCGTGTCTGGCTTAACCAGGTGCTCGCGCCGGATGGCTGCCGGGTCAAGTTTTAGTTGTTCGGCAATTTTGTCCAGGTGTACTTCGAGCGCGTAGCGTGGCTGTGGGGTTCCATGCCCGCGCTTTGGGCCACAGGGAGGTTTGTTGGTAAACGCCCGCAGTCCCTGAAACTTGTAACGCGGCACGTCGTAAGTGACCGTCTGCAAGGCTCCCGTATAAAACGTGCTCGCGACTCCGTAACTTCCGTAGGCTCCACCGTCGAGAAACGACTGGAACGCCATGCCGGTGATCGCGCCGTCTTTCTTCACGCCCGTCTTGATGCGCATGAGCACGGGATGCCGGCCGCGATGGCAGTAGAAGACTTCTTCGCGAGTCAGCGTCACTTTTACCGGACGCCCCGTCATCATCGACAGTTTGCAAACGACCACTTCGTGATTAAACGGATCACTTTTGCCGCCGAAGCCGCCGCCGTTTGGCGTCGCGATTACCCGGATGTGACTCGCCGGCAGCTCAAGAACTTTCGCGAGCGCGCGATGAACGTAATGCGGTGTCTGCGTTGAGCTCCAAAGCGTCAACTTGCCGTCAGCATCGAAGTTGCCGACGGCCGCGTGCTGTTCCATGGGCAAGTGAGTATTGCCTTCATAGAAAAACGTATCTTCGCGAACGAGATCGGCCAGGGCAAAACCGTCTTCCACGTTTCCGAATTCCAGCGACACCTTTTTATGAATATTGCCGCCGTCGCCGTAATCCTGAATGCGCGGTTCATCGATCAATACTGCTTCCTCAATCGATGAGATCGTGTTGAGTGGTTCGTATTCAACTTCGATCAGATTCATCGCGTCGAACGCGACGTCTTCGTCGATCGCCGCGACAGCAGCGACCGGATCCCCGATGAAACGCACCTTATCGATGCAGAGCGCATGTTCGTCCTGGCTCACCGGAAGAATGCCGTACGAGATCGGCAGATCTTTACCGCTCAGAATGGCCACCACGCCCGGAACTGCCAGTGCTTTTGAAAAATCAATGCTCTTAATGAGCGCGTGAGGCAGATGGCTGCGAAGAATTTTGCACGCGAGCATGCGCGGCAAAACTATGTCGTCAGCAAATTTTGTCTGCCCGACACACTTCGCCCGCGCGTCAACCTTGCGAAAAGGCTTGCCAACTACATTCAGCGGTTTTCCGTTTTTACTCATACTG
>DATEPF010000164.1:0-34748 GCA_035273325.1 Pyrinomonadaceae bacterium
GATGTCGCGCTGAACTCAACAGACTTTGAAAGATCATCTTCCAGGACAAATCTGTAAGTGCCGCTCGCGGAGGGCTGACTTGTTTTGGCGCCGGCGGGGATAGTCGCGAACCCGGTTACAAGACCCGTTACGAACAAAACCGAAATCACATTGCGTACAATTGTCTTCATCGAGCAAACTCCTTCATTTTCTGTCGAATGTTGAATGACGTGGTTTATGGTTGCCGGATTTCGCGTTAAGATAAGCGCGCCGTAGGCCAACAATTTGCGAAGCCGTTCCTAACCTTTTCAAAGACTTTTGTCGTCTTTCGTCTACGCGATGGACGATACCGTTTCTGCCGCGGCGCGTATTTAGGTGAGTCTGAAATCCTTCTGAGATTCTTGTTTGAGAGTTCTGAGAGACCGTGATTAAAGCCCGGCCAAAGCTTTCCTACACATTCGGGGCCTTTCGGTTGGATGTGACCGAGCGCCTGCTTTTCCACGAAAACAGCCTCGTTTCGCTGACACCCAAGGCATTCGACACCTTGCTCGCCCTCGTTCAGCACAACGGTCACGTGCTCACAACTGAGGAGTTAATGCAGCAGGTTTGGCCTGATAGCTTCGTCGAGGGGAACAATCTCGCTCAAAACATTTCGACGCTGCGGAAGATTCTGGGCAGAGGAGCAAAGTTCATCGAAACTGTTCCGAAGCGTGGCTATCGCTTCGTCGCGAAGGTTAGGGAGATTCGTGAGGAAGCCCCCAATCCGGTTTCTGGCGACGCCCTCCCTATCGCCCCCCACACGCGGGATGCCCGCGCGGGGACACCGGTTGGTCGGGCTACCGCCCCTCAGCCTAGTCCCTTAAGTCCCAGGACCGAGGACACGAGTCAGGTCGGTACGCATGTCTCCGGCATGCAGCACTCCGGAGGAGTGCGTCCCCGCGCGCATCAGTCGCCTTCGCCGCCGTTCAGTAGTCTGCCGGACCGTCCCCCCGAGACGATGTACGCGCGCAGCGGCGATGTGAATATCGCTTACCAGGTAATTGGGGAAGCGCCGATTGATCTCGTCTTCGTGATGGGTTGGGTGTCGCATCTCGAATATTTCTGGCGCGAGCCGAGTTTCGCGCGCTTCCTCCTGCGCCTGGCTTCTTTCGCGCGACTCATTCTTTTTGATAAACGCGGGACCGGACTTTCGGACCGCGTGCCGCTTAGTGAATTGCCTACCCTCGAACAACGCATGGACGATGTCCGGGCGGTAATGGATGCAGTCGGATCAGAGCGCGCAGCGCTTTGTGGCGTCTCTGAAGGCGGGCCCATGTGCAGTCTTTTTGCCGCGACCTATCCGGAAAAAACGCTTGCGCTGGTCATGATTGGCACTTACGCCAAGCGCATTCGTGACGATGATTACCCCTGGGCGCCCACCACCGAACAACGTCAACACTTTTTCGAAGAGATGCGTGAACAATGGGGCGGACCGGTGGGTCTTGAGGAACGCGCTCCGAGCGTTGCCGCCGATCCCGAGTTTCGCGAATGGTGGGCCACCTACCTGCGCATGGGCGCCAGTCCGGGAGCCGCCCTGGCGCTGACGCAGATGAACGCGGAGATCGATGTCCGGCAAGTCTTGCCATCAGTTCATGTTCCCACTCTGGTCATTCACCGCACTGGCGACCAGTGTTTGAAAGTAGAAGAAGGGCGATACGTGGCTGAGCACATTCCGAGTGCGAAGTACGTGGAACTACCGGGCGAGGATCATCTTCCTTTCGTGGGCGATCAGGACGCGATTCTCGATGAGGTTGAGGAATTCCTGACCGGCGTACGCCAGACGCAGGAGCGTGACACGGTCCTGGCTACAGTTTTGTCCACACAGATCATCGACTCGAACGAGCATGCCCAACGCTTGGGAGATGAACGTTGGCATGCGCTCCTTAATCGCTTACGCGAGCAGGTTCGCAAAGAGATTGAGTGGTTCCGGGGACGGGGGATCGACATGCTCGGCGATCGCCCGCTGGCAATCTTCGATGGACCCGCGCGCGCGATACGTTGTGCGTGCGCTATCACCGAGTCCGCTTCGCGCCTGGGTGTCTCGATGCGCGCGGGATTACACACGGGTGAGTGTGAGATGGAAGGCTTGTCAGGCGAACTCCCCAGCGGTGGGCCAGTTAGTGTAAAAGTTCGCGGTATTGCTCCCCTTGTCGGCGCGCAGGTCGCAAATCGCGCGGCCGCCCGCGAAGTTCTGGTTTCCAGCACGGTTAAAGATCTGGTGGCAGGTTCAGGAATTGAGTTTGCGGACAAGGGAGTTCACACGTTCGCTGATGTTCCCGGTGACTGGCGCCTGTTTGCCGTTGAACGCGGAACGGTGACCCTGAGGCGGTGAAATGAGTCCGCGGAGCGGACTGCAGCATAAAGCCTGGGGCGTAAGCCCCAGGATCAAACAACAAACACAATTGAGGCCGCGAAGCGGGCGACAGACGATCGTTACGTGAAATCGCAAAGGCAATCGCCCGCTTCGCGGGCTCAAATGAATTATATGGGTCGTGAACCCGGGGCTAACGCCCCGGCTTTATGCTTTCGTGCGGTCTGCCCACTGCCCACTGCCCACTGTTTTAGAGTAATCTGTGGACGATTCTGTCAGTCCCGGAGGAAAGCATGGAACGCAAAACAGCAGCCGACTATCCCCAGGAGTTGTTGGACCTTTTTCACGAATACCAACACGGTGACATCGACCGTCGCGCTTTCCTGGACGGCGCCGCAAAGTTTGCGATCGGCGGCCTGACCGTCGCGGCAATTTTTCGGGAGATGACGCCGAACTTCGCCTGGGCTCAGCAGGTGCAGCCCAGTGACAAACGGATCAAGGTTGGCTACGAAGTCGTGCCCTCCCCGGCGGGAAACGGCACTATCAAAGGCTACCTGGCGCGCCCGGTGAATTTCCCACCACCTGCGGCAGCGCGTGGGTCAAGCAAAACCGGCAAGCTGCCGGTCGTGCTCGTCATTCACGAAAACCGCGGACTCAATCCTTATATCGAAGACGTCGCGCGTCGTCTCGCGCTCGCCAATTTCATCGCGTTTGCGCCCGATGGATTGACTTCGGTCGGCGGTTATCCGGGCGACGAGGACAAAGCCCGCGCAGCCTTTCGCAACGTGGATGGCAAGAAGATGACCGAAGACTTCGTGGCGGCAGCCAGGTGGCTCAAAGCACGTAAAGATTCGACGGGAAAGATGGGCGCGGTGGGTTTTTGTTTCGGCGGCGGGATGGTGAATCAATTAGCTGTGCTGCTGGGCGCTGATTTGAATGCGGGCGTGGCGTTTTATGGTCGCCAGGCCGGCGTGGCTGATGTCCCGAAGATCTCTGCGCCGCTGATGTTTAATTACGCGGGCAACGATCAAGGGGTTAACGCAGGCATCGCAAATTATGAAGCGGCGCTGAAGGCAAACAATAAAGTGTTTGAGTCACACATGTACGAGGGGAAACAGCACGGCTTCCACAACGACACCACGCCGCGTTATGACGAAGCCGCCGCCAAGCTGGCCTGGACGCGCACGCTTGAGTGGTTCATCAGATACCTGCGGTAAGACTACGCGCAGTGCGGGGCAGTAGCCCGACCACGAGGAGGGTGTCTTCACGCCGCAGGCGTGAAATTTAATAGCCGTGGGCACCGCCCACGGAAACGTCACGAACGATTTCGCTTTCACGCTGAAGGCGTGAAATAGATTCGACCCTTTAAGGCTCGGATTTGTGGGGTTGTCCGGTTCCGCTGGCGCTGTCACCGGCTTTTGAATTCGTCCCCTGCCGGGACGGACGCTTTCTGCCGTCCGCCGTCCGACGTCCGCCGTCGGCCTTTGCTTTTTGCCTTTTGCCGTCTGCGTCCTGCCTTCTGCTCACTGCCCACTGCTTTTAGAGTAATCTGTGGATCATCTTGAGTGTGAAGTCACGCATCCTTATCTTTGCGGTCTTAGTCTCGGTTGCCTTTGTCGGGTTCATCGTGAGCGCAGTTCTCTGGCAGCGACAACCCCCAAACGCCGCGAGCGATCCTTCCGCCACCCTTCCCTTCCGGCCGGCAGTAACCTATGACTCCTGGAACGTTTCCATCCGCAACACAGAACAGGCGCCATACTTGAACACAAGTTTAAGGCTTTACGTTGGAGGGACGCTCTACAGCATGCCGGTCGGCACAATCCGTCCCGGCGAAACCGTGACGCACTCTCTTCTCAGTCTCACCAACGAACACGGCGACAAGTTCAACCCGAATTCTGTTCCTTCGAACGCTAATTCAATCGGTGGAATCCAAACTCCCGCTCAGATTAGTGAACTAGAAGTGCGCGCGACCTTTCGCGGCCACGAAGCGCACAAAGATTTTCCGCCACCGAAGTGAGCAAGGGCGTTGTGAGCGCCGACTTCTGAATTCTGCCTCCTGCCTCCTACCTTTTGCTTTTTGCCTTCTGCCTTCGGACCTCTGATCTCTGACTTCTGACATCTGGTTTCTGGAATCTTGCATCCTCAGCATCCATTGTGGTTTTCTGTGTCATTTGCATCACCTGGGAGTAAACTCATGAAGCACAGAAACTATCTGCTATTAGCCGCCATAGCTTTATTATTCATCGTCCCAACCTGCCTGGCCCAACCACAGTTTCCCGATACGCCTGCCGGTAATCAGACGAAGGCATGGTTGGATGCTTTCAATGCTGGAGACCTCGAGAAGTACAAGGAGTTCCTCAGCAAGAATTTGCCAACTCGTCTGGAGCGTGCTGCTCAACACATGGAATCGCGGCAAGCGGTTGGCGGCCTCGCACTGAAGAAGATTGAGGAGTCGACACCGGCAAAGCTCGTCGCCCTCGCCGAAGAACGTAATACTGATCGGTTTGTCCGGTTGACCGTTGAGGTGAATGCCACCGCACCCTACCAGATGACCAGACTCGACGTGCAAGGAATTCCCCGACCGGCGGAATTTGCCCTTCCTCATCTGAGCGAGAGCGAACTCATTACTGCCTTAAAAAAGAATCTGGATGATGCGGCGGCCGCTGATCGTTTTTCCGGCGCCGTTCTGGTCGCCAGGAACGGTAAGACTGTTTTCACTCAAGCGTACGGGCTGGCAGATCGCGAAAAGAAAACTGCGAACACGGTGAAAACGCGCTTTCGACTTGGCTCAATGAACAAGATGTTCACCGCGGTTGCCGCGCTTCAACTAGTGCAAAAAGGGAAACTCGATTTGAAAGCGCCCTTCGGCAACTACCTGACCGACTATCCGAATAAAGACGTTGCTTCCAAGGTAACCATCGAACAGCTGCTGTCACACACCGGAGGCACGGGCGACATCTTTGGTCCTGAGTTCGACAAGAATCGTCTTGAACTAAAGACTTTGCAGGATTATGTGAAGCTCTATGGTAATCGCGCACCGGGGTTCGCGGCGGGCAGTCGCTGGCAATACAGCAACTACGGTTTTCTTCTGCTCGGTGTGTTAATCGAAAAAGTTAGCGGTCAAAGTTATTACGACTACGTGCGTGATCACATCTTCAAGCCGGCCGGAATGACGGGAACTGCTTCTGAACCGGAAGAGCAACTCGTGGCGGACCGAAGCATGGGCTACACGCGATTCGGTGGCGCGGGCTTGCGGCCCAACACTGACACTCTGCCCTACCGCGGAACTTCCGCGGGCGGTGGCTACTCAACGGTGGAGGATCTATTGAAGTTTGCGACCGCGCTGCAAACACACAAACTGCTCGATTCGCAATATACGGAAATGCTGACGACCGGAAAGGTCGATACACCGGGTGGTAGTAAGTACGCTTATGGGTTCCAGGATTCGATGATTAACGGCACGCGGTGTTTCGGCCACGGCGGTGGCGCTCCGGGCATGAATGGCGAACTCAAGATCTGCTCCGGCCCAGGCTACGTAGTCGCAGTGTTGGCAAACATTGACCCACCCGGCGCCAGCCGAGTTGCGGATTTCATTACTAACAGGCTGCCAGTGAAGTGAGCTAGCGTTGTGAGTACTGACCTCGGACTTCTGACTTCTGAGTCCTGAGGTCTGAATTCTGAGTCCTGAATTCTGCCTTCTGCCTTCTGCCGTCTGCCTTCTGCCCTCCGCCTTCTGCTTTCCGCCTCCTGCCTCCGGCCGTCTGCGTTCTGCCCTCTGCTTTCCCGCCTTCCGCGTTCTGACTTCTGATCTCTGATCTCTGATCTCTGATCTCTGCCTTCTGCCTTCTGCCTTCTGCCTCCTGTCTTCTGCTCACTCCCCCGGCATTCTGTTTGCGGGTAGTCATTCGGGATTTAGATTCGCGTCGAATAACTAGGGGTATCGCGGTCAAGAATGCAATCGCCGTTGTACGTTTAGGATACGACCAGAGATTAATTACTGAACACACGAAGAGCGGAGGTGCTGTAATGGCCACAAAAAAAGAGAAGGAACAGGCAAGCGACAGTAGCGGTAGCGGCGCGCGTGGAAAAACACATACCGGTGGCGGTCGCGATCAGCAAGGCGGTGGAAGGAAGGCCAGCAGCGGCGGCCGCAGTAAAGGCGGCGGTCAACCTGGCGGCGGTAAGACGGGCGGCCAGGGTGGTTAAACGTCGCAGACTTTTTTCTTAGTGTCTCTGTGTGGGTACGGTGCCTTGTTGGTCAAGGTATCGGGCAGACATCTCATCACCGAGACACGGAGCTTTCACAAAGACACAGACGAGGAGGAGGAGGAAACAGATGGCTCAGCTTAATAACAATGACACGCAGAAGAAGAAACAACCTGAATATGCAGAGACTCAGCCCGCCCGCAACGACGTGAAGGAGCAACGAGGAGGTCCGCAAACCGATCAACGAGTCGGTCAAACAGATAAGGGATCTCACAATCAGGAAGCTAAGGGCAGAAATCCACAAGGTAACAAATCAGAGAGGTAAAGCTTATGCCGAAAGACGACAACCCGAATAACATGTCGAACACTGTGAAGGATCCGGATGAATGGACAACCGGCGACGAACAGATGACGGGCGCTCAGCGCTCTTACCTCAAGACCCTGTCCGACGAAGCGAAAGAGGAATTCAACGAGAACCTTACCAAGGCTGAAGCGTCAAAACGCATTGAAGAGCTACAACAGAAGACCGGGCGCGGTGTGGATCAGCCCAAAACTTAGCTTCGCGAGGGTTTGCCAATCTGATACCTAACGTTAAGGAGGATATATGGAACCAACACAGAACGAAGACCAATGCCAACATCCAGGATGTAAGTGTTCCAGGTCTTCAGGCGGTGATTATTGTGGTGATGGCTGTTCCGATGCACAACACGGCGGAATGGAAAATGTTTGCGGGTGCGGTCACCCGGAATGCCAATGAGTCTGTCGCCAGAACTTCACCTATCAGCGAACCTCTCCTCTCCTTCTGTTCGCTCATCTGTGTACTCCTGTCTGAGTGCTGAGTGCTGCCTTCTGAGTGCTGAGTGCCGAGTCCTGAGTGCTGAGTGCTGCCTTCTGAGTGCTGAGTGCCGAGTGCTGGGTCGTGACTGCTGGGGCTCTGACCTCTGACCTCTGACCTCTGGCCTCTGACCTCACCTCTGACCTCTGATCTCTGACCTCTGACCTCTGTCTCCTGCTCACTGCAATGATTGCCGAACCGATCACTTACGTTGCACTTGGAGATTCAACCGGGATCGGTATCGGAGGAACTCGGGGCGGCTATGTGCCTGTGCTGTTCCGGAAGCTAGAGCAGGTGTGCCCGGGATCAAAGCTCCACAACTACTCACTGAGCGGCGGCACCACGGCCGATGTCTCGCGCCAAATTGAAAAGACAGTTGCGGTAAAACCTCAGCTGATAACAATCAGCGTTGGTGTTAACGACATCAGACGTGGCGTTTCGGCAGAACGATTTGCGGCGAATTACGATGAAATACTGGCCCGGCTAACGAGTGAAACCGACGCGACGGTCGTGATCAGTAATATTCCTGACCTCTCCAGCTCGCGCGACGTTCCGGCGGTGGTTCGCATCCAGATGCAAGCGATGATTGAGCAATTCAACGCGCGGCTGCGCGAGGTCGCGAATAAGCGGGCCGTTCAACTCTTTGACATCTATCAATTTACGCACGAAGAGTTACAACAACACCCTGAATACTTTTCGCGGGACGGCTTCCACCCTTCGGACGCTGGTTACGATCTCTGGGCCGAAAAGATGTGGCCGGTGGTAGCCGCGTCGCTGGAATAAGATTCTGAATTCTGAGTTCTGAGTTCTGCCTTCTGCCTTCTGCCTCCTGCCTTCTGCCTTCTGCCGTCTGCCTTCTGCCTCCTGCCGTCTGCCACCTGCCTCCTGCCTTCTGCCACCTGCCTCCTGCCTCCTGCCACCTGCCTCCTGCCACCCGTCATCCATTACTGCTTTAAATCTATTCACGATTTACTAGTTTTGGCGAGATTCGGAGTCCCGATGCATCGGATTGGTTAAGGGCGGCGTGGGTGAGAAAGGGATCTGTTTGGATAGCACCTGAATTGATCGGGACCGACGGCTGTCTTATGCCGCGTAAGCCTTCGTGTACACCTTATTTTCAAGCAGACTGCGAAAAGCTTCCATCAGCGCAAGTATCCGCGCAACGAAATCGTCAATTTCGCTTGCCTGAATGTATTCGTGTTGACCGTGCGCAATTGCGTTGCGGCGTCTCAGTACTAGGACATCGAGGAACGCCCTATTGTCCTCGAAGTGACTCGAGTCAACGCTGCAGATTATGCAGATATCTTTGATTACGTCCGTGCTTAGATTGGATTGCGTGTCGATTAGATGAGGGTTGATTCTTGAAAACCGTCCTGTTCCACCGTCCAAGATGTCGTTAATGAGCCTAACTCGCTCCGCTAGCCCGACGCGTCCACGATGTAGCGCATCAACCCTCCCCAACATACTGTTCACAAATATTTGCCTCTCAAACTCCACGAACGGCTTTTTCCGCAAAGTGAGGTGTTCAAAATACTGCGTCGCACAGGTTTTTACGTAACCCTCCCAGTGAGCGTAGCTCATCGCGACAATAGCCTTCAAGAGAGCGGATTGAGAAGCGGCATCGGAAGCTCTAATAGCCGCCTTCATGTCAGACAGCTCCTTGCGTCGCCAGATCAGGTCGGTGTCAAGAATCCTCGACAGATCCTTATCAGTGTACGGTTTAGTCATGACGAGAACAATTCTGTCCCAAACGGAACCGTCCGTTGAAGGCGTACCGTTCCCCTCAAACCAGGAAGGAAGAAGCCCTGCATATCCGCTTCCCAAAACTCAGCGATACGCTCACGCACGTACTGCACAGGGTTCGCCTTACTTCGAATATTCAGAATATTCTTCGCAATTCCTACTGCGATCACTTCGAATGCTGCCAAACCCACGCGCCCGACGGGATCGCCGTACTGAAAACGGCGCAGGGAGTTTCCCCCGTACGCTTGGTTGAGTAGGTCGAAAGTGGCTTCAAAGGTAGCACCCGCTTGCTGTGTTTCGTTTGCCATGGCGAGCTGTACAACACCTTCGTCGATGAACTCCTCGACGTCCAACTTTCCATCGTAATCGACATACGTGAGGACCAAGAATCGAGAAACATATTCCATGTGCCGTTGTTTCTCTATTTGGTCTTCGCTCGCTGCGACCACGGTCAAAAAAGCCTCTGTGTTGGCGAGATTTCTCATGAAAGCCGCGTACTGACTGTTCACCATTATGATTATACAATTGCGAAGTTCTTGAGCATTCGCTGCTGTGCCGCCGGCATTCAGTCTTTGGAAAAGATCATACTTAGTTGCGTTATCGCTCGGCCTCTTCAGAATTTCGACACTCAAGCGACTTCGCTTAATGGCCAGTTGCTGCGGTCGACTAAGTTCGTTTTGGTCCCCGACTGGAAAATCCGCAACTCGTTCGGATTTTTCCCAAACTGTCTTATGCAGAGATGGCAAGTATTTGGTGGCTACCAATGCGGTTGGGGGCTCCAACTGACCGGTGTCCGGATCCTTTAATTCGCCCATGAACTCTAGCAGCGTCGAAATTCTTTGGAGACCGTCAATGAGCTCCCACTTGGAGTCTTCTTTCTCGAAGACAAAGATAGACGGCAGCGGTATGCCTAAAAGAAGTGATTCGATTAGCTTTGATTTCTGGCCGATGTCCCATCTAAATAACCGCTGAAAATCCGGGTTGATAATGAACTCGTCATCCTTATACATGTTGACGACTTCGCCGATCGACATTTGATAGGCATCTGTCTTAACTAATCGTTGAGCGTTTTCAATCTCGTCTTCAAGCATTTTCTGGCCTTCTTTCTACAGGGAGTGTTATTCAGCGCTGTGCCACGTCGGGCGGCGGGGGATCAGCAAACGGGAACTTCAGAGCCGTTGTTGCCTTGCTTCGGTCTGTGGTTATCAACGAGCCGCCGGATTGAAGCGGCGAGTTGCTCAAGATGAATATCGACGACAACCTTAGGTTCCACTCGTCCAACGAAATGATGATACGCAAATAGGTGAGTTCTCGCGCCTTTCATGTACGGCGCAACTCCTGTAACTTTTTGCCTGTGTGGTTCGATTCTCGGATCGAGCTTAACGCCGAAGTAGCGCTCGCCAAAGCTCCTGGCCTGTGCTCCATGGAACACAACAGCCTGAGGCCTGCAGTGCTCAAGTAATCTCGGGAGAATCATTTCAGCCAACGGCCTGTTTTTAATTGCCCTAGGGATGCGCAAAGGATTAGTGGTTGGATATGCGAACACATTCGTAACCAACACGTTTAAGGGAGCCAACATCGTAACAAGTTCTTTGAGCCTAGCGTTCGTTCGGCTCCGCTCTTTTCCTTGTCTTAGATATTTCTGACCATAAATCTTCTCGAATGAATCTGGATCTTGCGTTAACGCATCCCAGTACCTGTTGAACGACCCAAATTCCTCTCGAAAAGATGCAATTGGGTTTAACCCAACTACAAAAACAGATGCGGTTTGCCAATTGGGATTGGGGGCAAAGGGAAGGAGATATGGGCCAGCCGAAGTTTGACACTGAGCCCTCAACCATTTTGAGGTCATACCGCTTTCTTGATCTCCTGGTCTAGACTTGTCACGAGAGCGCCTAAATTTGTCAACCGTCACGCGCAAACTCAATTAAACGTTATCCAAGAAGCCCTCGGTTACCCTAAATATCAACTTCGAAGGCCTCTGGATAGGGTAGCCTAACGACAATTGAGCCGTCGTTTTTTCGGAGGAACTGAACTATGGCCCCGTCATGGAACTCGATAAGCCCTTTCGTTTTCATTAGCCATGCTATGCCGTTTATCACCGAGCATTCCCATCTTGCAATTCCCTCGGGTCCAGAGATTTGGAACTCCCCTTCTTTCCAAAAGGCACCGGCCTGAGTCACTACCGCACTATCCGCCGCTCGCACTCTTCCAAACCCAAGTGAGCATTGAGATGGAATTAGCTCACCCTCTATGTTGTGCACCGCTTGGCCAGTAGTTATATTGCGGTACGTTGTAATCGCCATTATTTGAACACCTACGGACGCGAGTTTCCTTGTCCACTTTTCATCAATTCGATTGCTCACTACAACAACATCTCGAGGAATCATTGACAAAAGTGTCCGCGCCTCGTTGTGGGATATGTTCAAGCCATTGGACAATTGCTTGGCTGCGTCATCGCCGTAAACACCTTCGCTGAATGCCGTTACCTGGGGCAAAACATGTTTCTCGAGATGGTGTGTGGAGATCTCGACTTCAATAATGAACCAATAACTGAGTTGACGGTCTACTAATGCCAAATCGGGTTGCCAAACCGCGTCTTCGAATCTCACATTGGGATGAAACGGAAACACGATGGTATCGGGGTAGAGGCGTAAAAGCAGTCGGATTGCCACCTCCTGGAATTCAATCTCCTTAATACCAGAGGAATCGCACAATTCGTATGCAGTAAGCGGCGGGAAGTCGGTAACTATCGTGTTCATGCGCGGCTCCATTCAATCTCAGCGATCTCTTTCAAGTCCTCCGCCTCCGCAGCGAGGCGACGAATCTCAGGAATGGAAGCGACAATGGAGTAAATGATCGCGCGTTCCTTATCGGGCGCGGGACGGAGTACCCTACCCAACCTTTGAATTCGCTGACGATAGGTAGCAGTAGACGCCGCTATGATCCCAATTTCGCTCTCAGGGACGTTGAACCCCTCGTCCAGAGCTCGGCAGCTGACCAGTACAGATATCCTGCCCGCTCTGTAATCGTGAAGCGTTGCAACTCTACGTGGGAGCGGAATTCTTGAATGATAGATCCCCGCCGGAACCTCGTTCTGTCGCAGTACTTCAAACAAGAACTCGGCTGCCTGAATGTCCTCATGGAAAACCAAGATCTTCTTATCCCTATGGCGCGCGATAATCTTTAATGCAATCCGAACTCTGGTAGGACTTGAGTTCGAGAATCTTGCTCTCTTCAACAATAGCCTTATCGCTTGATCTGATTCAGTACCATGTTGAGAGACGGCTCTACTTATCTTCTTCGTAATTTCGTCGTATTCTCGTTGCTCATTCTCTGTGAATTCGAAAAGAACATTGTTAAGGCGGAAAGGTACGATTACTCCGTCTCGCAGTGCTTCGGCGTATGAATATTTATAGATTACGGGACCTAGTTCTGGGACTAAGATCTCTTCAAACCAATTGTCATAAGGGCGCTCGGGCGTTGCGCTCAATCCGAGCGATGCGCGTTTTTCGATATTGAAGATCTCTCGGAACGCAGGACTTGCCGCCTTGTGGCATTCATCTACGACAAGGAAAACTTCAGGCGTGTTCGCCAGAGATGCCAGCTTCGCGGCTGTATTGATTACCCCTATATTGATACGTCCCCGCTTGAGCCCACCCTTGCCAGTGAGCAGATGTACAAACTTGGGTGGCATATCGAAGAATGAAATGAGTTCTTCGAGCCATTGATCCACCAGCGCCGTTGTAGGTACTGTTATCAAAACGGTAGCGGCCGCCGTTTTACGCTGAAATTCATTAATGCAATTCAAAGCGAAGAAGGTCTTGCCGCCTCCGGTTACGACGGAGACAATTCCCCTCTTTCCGTTGTTGAGCCATTCTTGCAGCGCAAGTTCCTGCCAACGTCGCAACGGTCTGTGCAGGCTGGGCATCGAATCGTTCCTTAGCCTTAGGTAGTTTTGAATTTCTTGAGCAAGGCTTCGGCACGCGCCGGACTGAAGTTAGCGACGCCCGCCACGGCATAGTGTGGCACTGCCTCAATAGACAACCAGCGCCGTTCAAGTCGATTGGCGACCGTTCCGGTGGTGTTGCTCCCGGAAAAAGGATCGAAGACTAAATCGCCTTTAGTGGTCAGAAATCTGATAAAAAAATCCGCCACCTTTTCGGGCATTCGAGCAGGATGGGCCTCGACCTCGTGTTCCTTACAAAAGGATTGATAGGGAGATCCGTTTCCCGTGTTGGCGACTTCGATCAAGTTTGGCGCGATTGCTCCAGCATGCTTTTTCAAGAATCCACTCTTGCTTATGTCATGCTGAGAAGGTCGCTTGCCCGAATTATAACTGCCGCGGGAGAGCAGTTGAAGCATTGCTTTGCTATAGGGTTTCAGGACTCTGCTGTTGTGGGCCTTCGGCTTTTTACATTTTGCCATCCACCAAACCTTGCTCGTCGAATCTTTCAATCTAATTCGTTCAATGGTCACCCATTGGGCCGGTGTAGGTAGCCTCGCTGGGTTGTAGTAGGTTATTTCCTGGCAAAGTTTTAATTTACCCTGTTTTAGAAAACCAAGCAGGGCCTCATAGGGCAGAATTGACTGCGTGGGCGATCCCTTCTCCCACGCGTTCCCGATCTCCATAACGACAGAACCCTTAGGTTTGAGGTACTCGGCAAATAGAGGCCCAAACGCGCTAAGCCACCTGAGATACTCTTCGCCTTGATGATTGCCGTATTTTTTTTTCTGATTAAGCGGGAAGGGTGGAGACGTGAATATGAGCTGGACCTGCCCCTTGTACCTCCGGCGAAAAGTTGAATTCGCCAACACCTGTTCACAGGATCCAAGGATTACGGAACCGCGAGCATTTCGATACACGGTCCGCGGTTTGACTAATGAGGCCTTTAAGGTACCCATGCCGGACGTTAAACCTCTTTGACTTTGGCAAGTTCTCGGTCGCCATGTTCGGCATCCTTGTTTTCCATCCGCTGGATCTTGGAACGAAGAAGCTGATCCTTGAGCTTGCGAACGGCATCTGGTTCTTGGCGGCCCAAACGTTTGCCGACACGAAATTCACTAACCGCGTCGTAAACGTATTGAAAGACGATTTCCTTAACCCGGTCCGCCGAATCAATCTCGGCATAATAGGGATGCTGCTGATTAATAATGACTGTGATGCCAGATTCGTCAGGAACGAATGACAGATGGGGATCGTTCTCAGACCGATCTTGAAATGCCACACGAACGCGAATACCTGCCCCCACGTTTGGGATTTCAAGGAGCATGTCTTCCTCACTCAACGCTTCCGCCTGCCGTTGGTTCGCTTGTTGAATGACTTCAAGGGGAGGTAGGGAAGCCTCCGTCACGACATCGCGAAACTCAGTCGAGCCAAATTCCTCTTTCGCTTCCTCCATAATTTCTTTGAGGCGTTCGCGGTCCCATGCCGTTTTCGTTGTATCTCCCTTCCTCATGCTCAATGCAAATCGCTTAAGCTCCTGAGTCTTTTCGATAAGAAACTCCTCAAGGCGGTCGTACTCGTCGGACTGCCAAACTATGTCGTCTTTGGTATGTGATACCTCAAACCCGTCAAGAATTATTTCGCCAACGAGACGCTGCGAGACAAGAGTATTTGATCCCTCTTCGTCGACACCGCCAAAAACGCTCCTTGGCTTCCAAGCGTCTGGATATCCTTTGATTTGACGATTGTTTTGAAAGATGGAGAATCCCCCGAACTTCCTGCTACCTTTTTGCAAAACACCAAACCAGCCCCGAACACTTTTTCCATTGATGGTTGTCTCAAAGGGCACTTTCACCTCCGTGCCGGTATCGTAGCGGGCGAACTGCCACTCTTCCGGCAGAGGAACTTGCTTGCCATTAAATAGAATGATCAGTCGCTCTGCCCTTATATCCATCCGATACATCGAGCCGAGATACGACATGATCGTCTCTTCCGTGCGTTTCTGAATTATTCGGTTGAGATTGGCAACTTTGACCACGGTGTAATGTTGGTCCGAATCCACTTTCCTAAAAGAAAGCGGAATTGTCTGGTTTCCTTTTGAGATAGCATCTACGCTAACCGTCGCAGTCCATTCTTCTCCGCTTGGCCATTCGCAAGTCGTAACGCTCCAGTTGTGGCCCATCCAACAGGCAGCCGTCTTCAGTCCCATCCCGTACTTAGATCGGCCTTTTGAATCCTTTGTCGGGCTGGCAATTTTGAGCGCGTCTACCAAATCTTGGTGCGTCATCCCTATGGAGTTGTCTGCGATTGTGAGTTCGCGGCTTGTCGGATCGTAGTTTATCTCTACGCGGAGCGGGTTGCCCTCCTCCGCTAAAACAGCGTCAATAATGCCTTCATAATTCTCTCGCGACTGCGTGCTGTTATCGATAAATTCAGCGAGCGCATACCACATAGTATAGCTGAGCCGGCTATAGGCTGTGATGGCACTAGGGCCTATGTCGAAGTTTGCTGTCATAGATACTTCGGGGGCATCTGGCGAAGGTGTTTCTGAAGTTGGGTTCTCTGTCATGGGAATGGTGTCCATTTATTGAGATGGATTAAACAGCGCCATACTGCCTCAACTGGGCACCAGTTTTCCAGCCGAAAGACGAGAGGTACCTCGAGGCATCGCGACAATCGGAGTCAGAAGATATGCAAACCGGGAAGATATGCAAACCGGGGTCAGGCCTGCGATTCTGCGATTCTTAATGACGGCGGTGCATCGAGGTCGAGTTAGTTCCGAAGGACCGGCATTGAATAGCCACGGCCGTCAGGCCGTGGTTGGCAAGTAATAAAAACAATCGAGCGCCGAAGGTGCGGCATGAATCATTCCCCTTCGGGCGAGTGTGATCCAAAGCGCTGTCGCCGCCACGACCACCCCAGCGCGGATGCCGCGCTGGGGATCCCGGTGCTCTGCCAGCGCACTCCACATTTCTATCGCCCGCTTCGCGGGCTTCGGATCTTTATCGGGCTTGATCCAGGGGTGGCGTCCCGATGCTTCGGGACTTACCCCTGGCTACTATCTTTCACACCTTCGGTGTGAACACCCGGTCGCTACCGCTCGCGGTACTGACCTCAACTGACGATCGACGTCTGATCATCACACGATTAACGATGGCACCGCGACCGTCGACCTTCGCAAAAAAATACGGTGGAGGTTCCTCGCGTGGCCTCCACCGTTCAACGTAAGTTTCAAATTTCAAGTTCAAAGTTCCAAGTCAAAAACGTATCCAGGCTGTCGCATGGAAGTCTGAATCTCGCGACCTGTCACTTGTCACTTTGTCCTACAAACGCCGACCGGGGTCAGGCCTTCGATTTAGCGATTCTTAATCAGCGGGAAATCAGTAGACGGACCTAGTCAGATTCGACGTTGCCATTCCTCCGGGGTCCCGGGCTGTGTGAAGAACGGCGAGAATAACAATCACTCCTCCCTCAATCGAAAAATAAATTGCGTACGGGAATCGCCGAGTTAACGCGCGACGAACTCCCGCGCGAAGATCCTGATATCCGGACGGGTGGTCGAGGATGCGGTTATAAGCAGTACGAAGCTCTTCAAGAAATTCAAATCCGAGCTTGGGCTCCTCTGCCTCGTACCATTCGAAAGCGGCTTCGATATCAAGCTCGACGGCGGGAGTAGCTTCGAGCCGATATTATTTCACTTGGATTTTTCAGCGAGGCGGTCGATTACTTCGAACGCAGGTTTTGCGGCTGAAGGATTTTCTCGATGGCGCAGCAAACGTTCCTCAGCCAATTGCAAGTGACTCTCCGGAACAGGAACTTCATCGGGATGCTCAGAAATTTGATCCCAGAGTGCCTGGAGGTAACGCACTTGTTCAGACTTCGGTAGCTCGTTAAACCCCGCCGGTGTTTCGATGGAAGTTGCTGGCACAGCGAAATATTAGCCGACAATCGAATTTGCAGACAAGAGAGATTAGCGATCGGGGTCAGGCTTATGCTGCCCACCCTCACCCGCAACCCCTCTCCTCAGAAGAGAGGAGAAAGGAATCATGCTGATTGCGTGATCCTTGGGCGATGCCCACGGCTATTGAATTTCACGCCTTCGGCGTGAGGAATACCCGGTCGCTATCCCGATAAGTCGGGACCCTCACCCAACCTCTCCCGAAGGGAGAGGAGATAATTGCTCGCGGTACTGACTTCAATTGACGACCGACATCTGATCATCACCTTCGCAAAAAAATACGGTGGAGGTTCCTCGCGTGGCCTCCACCGTTCAACGTAAATTTCAAGTTTCAAGTTCAAAGTTTCAAGTCAAAAACGAATCCAGGCTGTCGCATTGAAGTCTGAATCTCGCCACCTGTCACTTATCACTTTTCACTTGTCACTAGAGCGTCAGCTTCCAGCGGCCTTAGCTTTACGCACAGGCTTTTTGCGGCCGACCGTCAGGTCGGGGTTACGTCGTTAAAAATTGTTTCCCAGGTCCAAAGGACCGGCATGATCATTGCGGCCCTTCGGGCCTCACTGATTTTGTAGGGGACGGAATTCCCCGACCTGACGGTCGGGGCTATTACATCTCGGCGCTTCGCGCCTCCTCACCCACCCGCTAACGCAGGTGGTACTGACCTCATCGCCCGACGGACGCCTCCCTATCGAGCACCCCACGCGAGATGCTCGCGTGGGGACCCCGCTTAGTCGGGCTACTGCCCCCGACCTCCGGTCCGCACGCCGGATGCGTGGCTCCTGATCACACACTTGTTCTCAATGGTATGATCCCGTGTTTACCAAGACTTTCAATCAAGTCTTTTCACTCAAGGTGAGCACAATGAAGAAATTCACGGCTGGCGCTATCGTCGCCATACTCTTGCTAACCACCACTGCCTCCGCAAAAATCATTCCAGTTAAGTTTCCCAAAGGTCGGACCACGGTCATTCTCAAGGGCAAAACGACGGGTGGGCCAAGCGAGAGCGGTGGCATGGATCCCGTCGCGTATCGCTTTCGCGCGCGCAAAGGGCAAACGATGATTCTGCACCTCACGTCGGCGAAAGGTAATGCGGTCTTTGGGGTTTACGCGCCGGGTATGGACTTAATCGAAGGCGCGCAGAACATGACTGATTGGGAAGGGACTCTGCCAAAGACCGGCGAATACGAAATCATCATCTTTCCCGAAGACGAGACAACCAACACAACGTTCACGCTGGAGTTAACAATCCGTTAGGCCTGGCACAGCAGGAGGCAGAAGGCAGGAGGCAGACGCCAGGACGACGCGTAGCGGCGAAGTGAGTTTAGCCGTGGCTTTCAAGCCACGGGATCTAACGTCCACTAAATCCGCGTCGCGTCAGCGACGATTGAAATTTCAATCGGGTTCGCGCGGGCGGTCTTGCGCCGGCTAAAGCCGGCGAGCTAACAAGTGTTGGCTGTGACCCCAGTCCCGACGTTTCGGGACTGGGCTACTATCAAACGTCCGCTACGCGGACGAAATCCAAAGCGCCGTCGAGGCCGGCGCACTCCAAATGCGCGCAGATGCCCGCGCTCCCAGGGAGCTACTTCTGGTTTCGCAAGCCGACTTTTGCGATACAATGCGCCGCCAATGAAGTGCCCCTCGTGCAAACAGGAGATTTCGGAGACGGCGGTTTCCTGCCCCTCGTGTCATCTCTCATTGGGTGACGAGACGCAACGCTTCGCGCCCGGCGAAGCCGACGGCACCAGACTCTTTAATGAAGAAGACGGCACCAAGCTCCTGAAACAAAGGGCCGTCCCATCACCCGGTTCACCATCGCCACGCGGTTCATCGCCTTCGCACGGCTCGCCATCGATCTCATACGGCTCAACGGCGCCCTCGTACGATTCAATTGATAACGCCCGGTTTGTTCCGGGAATGATACTTGCCGGCCGTTACCGCATTGTCGGTCTGCTCGGCAAAGGCGGCATGGGTGAGGTTTACCGCGCCGACGATCTGAAGTTGAGCCAGCCCGTCGCTCTCAAGTTCCTGCCTGATCACCTGACGGCTGATGGCGCGGCATTAGCTCGATTTCATCGCGAAGTCCGCATCGCCCGACAAATCTCGCACCACAATGTTTGTCGCGTTTACGACATCGGTGAAATTGACGGACGTCATTTTCTCTCAATGGAATACATCAAGGGCGAGGAACTGTCTTCGCTCCTGCGCCGCATTGGCAGGCTTCCGGCGGACAAAGCTAACGAGATCTCACGGCAGTTGTGCGCCGGTCTGGCCGCAGCCCACAAGCAGGATGTGCTGCATCGCGATCTAAAACCGGCCAACGTCATGATCGATGAGAACGGCAATGTCCGTCTCACAGACTTTGGCATTGCCGGACTGGTCGAGGAGCTTCGCACAGAAGAAGTGCGCGCGGGCACGCCCGCCTATATGTCGCCCGAACAATTGTCCGGTGGCGAGCTGACCGTAAAGAGCGACATCTACTCGCTCGGCCTGGTGATTTATGAAATCTTCACCGGCAAGAAGGCCTTCGAAGCGCCGACGCTTCCACAACTGCTGAACCTGCGGCAAGGCGACACCACGCCGACCAGTCCTTCGGCGCTGGTACAGAACCTTGATCCGCTCGTCGAGCGCACCATCCTTCGTTGCATCGAAAAAGATCCGGACAAGCGTCCGGCCTCAGCTCTCGAAGTGGCCGCGTCTCTGCCCGGTGGCGATCCTCTGGCGGCCGCGCTGGCAGCGGGCGAGACGCCATCGCCGGAGATGGTGGCGGCAGCGCCGAAAGAAGGTTTACTGAAACCGGCAATCGCGGTCTCGCTGCTGGCCGGCATTCTGTTGGCGATTGGCGCGGTGGTGCTGCTCTCAGAAAAGACGCAACTGCACCGGCGCGTATCGCTCGAGAAATCACCGGAGGCCTTACAGGAAAGAGCACGCACCATTCTGACGAGATTCGGTTACACAGATCTTCCCATCGACAGTACCTACGGACTTAACGTCGACGCCCAATACCTTCACTACGCACAAACGAAGAATCCGGTATTGCTTCGTGAGCTTTCCCATTCGCAGCCTGCGTCGATCTATTTTTGGTACCGGCAGAGCCCGCTCTATTTAATCCCGAGGGGCCACATGTCGGTGCGCGCCTCGCGCTGGGAACCTCCCCAGACTTATCCCGGAATGGCGTCAGTCGATCTGGATCCGAAGGGACGATTGATCGAATTCCAGGCGGTCCCGCCGCAGAGTGATAAAGGAGCGCAGCCCGCCGCGCCTTTTGATTGGGCAGTCTTGTTTGAAGCCGCCGGTTTGAATCAGCAGGATTTCACCCAAGCGAAACCAGAATGGGTACCGCCGGTCAACACTGATACGCGCGTCGCCTGGGAAGGCAAACTGCCCAACCAAGCGCAACTTCCCATTCGGCTCGAAGCGGCGTCGTATGCCGGCAAGCCCGTGTTCTTCAAAATCGTCGGCCCGTGGAATTCCCACAGACTACTCGGCCAGGCGCAATCAGATAGCTTGCTGGGAAAGGTAACTCAGTTTGTGTTGGTTGCGGGCGTCGTGGCGTTCTTTGCGCTTGGAATATTACTTGGCCGCCTAAATCTGCGGGCCGGCTCGGCTGATGGCAAGGGAGGCGCGCGGTTGGCTATCTACATGTTCCTGGCGCTAATGGTCGCATGGGTTTTCCGCGCTCGCCATTACGGATTTGGTGATGAGTTGAACCTGCTTCAAGTCGGGATGCAGTTCGCGCTATTCCCGGCAGTTCTCATCTGGCTCTTTTATCTTGCCCTCGAGCCTTATGTGCGGCGTTGGTGGCCGCATCGGATGGTTTCATGGAGCAGGCTGCTGGCCGGTGACTTCCGCGATCCACTGATCGGCAGAGATATCCTTGTCGGCGCAGCGTTCGGCGTCGCGATCGTTCTGGTGACCCGGCTGGGGACCTTGATGCCCGCGTGGTTGGGGCGGCCGCAGGCGCCGTCGGCGGGCCGGCTCTACACTCTGTTAGGCGTCCGAGAGATGGCGGGCGAGTTCTTCTACACCGGCGTTACGCTGATGGTCTTCATGGGTGTCGCATGTCTCTTTGGTCTGCTGCTGCTGCACATAATCTTTCGCCGCAGAGAGTGGTTAGCGATTGGAGTCGCCTGGCTTTTGCTCACGGTAACTATTGCGATTGGTAATCAACCATTTCTGATCGGCCTCATCTACGGGGCGATCTTTGCGGCGCTGTTGATCGGGGTGGCCACGAGATTTGGGCTGCTGGCGCTCACTACCACACTGTTTTTCATCTCGTTCTTCGGAAGTTCTCCAATGACGACGGACTTTGGCGCGTGGTACGCGGCGCCTACAATGTTCGCACTGGCAGTCACGCTATTACTGGTCGCTTACGGCTTCTATATCGCACTCGCTGGTCAAAAGGTTTTCAAGGGAAAGCTGCTAACGGATTGAGGGGCGCAGAAGACGGAAGGCAGTGTCCGTAATAGCCGGTGGGTGGCTTGCCTCAAAAGTCTGAAAGTTCGTGCTGTGAAGGTTCCGCCTGTCATTCACACCGGGCTTCAGCCCGGTGATCCACAGCGGTTAAGGTAAAGGAACCGTTTCAGTTTCTCTAGGTGCTGACGCAACGGGATAATAATCAAGCTCGGCTCGTTGAGAAGTGGAAACCGTTAAAACGGTTTCACGTATCTCTTCGTTCAAAGATCACCGGGCTGAAGCCCGGTGTGAATGAGAGACTTGGAACTTGCTGACTTTTAAGGCAAACGCGGATACAACCCGCGGACACATTGCTGAGGACTATTGTTTGACCCGGAGGGTCGGACGTATTTCACGCCTGCGGCGTTAGGATGCGTGCGCTCCCGGTTTCCTGCCTCCTGCCGTCTGCCTCCTGGAGTCTGCCTTCTGCTCTCAGGCACCCTCCCTCACGGTCGGGTTTCTTTCATCAACCGACTCGCGGCGTTTACGTTTTGCATTAGTTTGTAGACGGGGAAAGTCTTTCCCGTTTCCAGGTAGGCATCGAAAAAGTTCCAATCAACCAGACCGTCGTCGCTTTCCGGTTCAAGCAAGTAACAAACTAACCGGCCCAGGGGTTGCGCGGTCCTCACTATCACGGTTCCCGCGGGAAAGGTCATCTGCTCTTTCTTGTACTGGCCCGTGATTTTCATCTCCTGATGGTTTTGAAATTTACGTTGGGAGCGCACTGCAGTTGCGATCGTGAACACATCTACTTCAACCGCCAGAGGCGCCGTTAGCTCTTCAACGGCAATTCCATGCTGCAGAAGTTTTTCAATCACTGCTCCCAGATCTTTTTCAGGTTTGAAGAGATACGCACGCGGCGCGGGCACACTCCTGGTCGCGGCAAAGATTCCATAATCATCCATTCGCATCGGCTTGAACTTGTCTTCGACCATAGCGGTCATGTCTTTGCCGTTGCGTGGGTTTTTCACTTTGACGACTTCGCCGATCAGAATGTCAACAGGCTTCTGTAACGGCCGCGCTTCAAAGGCGACGCCGTGCTGAACAGGCGCGGTGCTCATGAACTGGCGCACCGTTTCTTCATCCGTGCGTTTCGTCAGCTGATAAATTTCCGGAGCCTTGGCGGCGGCGTATCGGAATATCTCTTCGACAAAAGCTTCGGTCACTTCAACGCGACGTTTGAAAGTCAGATAGCTGTACGCTTCTGAGAGAATTGTCAGGCGGTTGCGGAGGCCGTGATAGTTCTGGCCGATGCGCGGCTGGTGCGTAAAGGCTTCCCAACGGGTCTTCTCGCCCGGTTTTGGCAAGTTCTCAAAGCGCGGAAAGTTGCCATAGTAGTAAGTGCGAAACTTGTGACGCCCGAGCATCGCGCGGGTAATTGCGGGCAGCATTTTGTCGCGGTGATAACTAAGAATTGCCGGGCTGGTATTTGGATTCAGCGGCTGCGAGTAGGTTAAGTGATAGCCGTGATATGACCCGTTGGTCGTGTGCAAATCGACGGTGAGGTGCGGATCCCATCGGTTGCAGAGATTGATGAGCGATTGCGCTTCGGGCGAATCGAGCTTCATGAAATCACGGTTGAGGTCGAAGCCTTTCGAATTTTCGCGCACGCCGACACCGGCGATGGGGCCGTACTGCGCGGTGCGGTTATTGACGTTGATCTTCTCGTTGCCATCCGCGTTGTAAAGGGGCGCGATCAGAATTATCACTTTGTTGAGCAGGGGCTTTAGGTCGCCAAACAAAATCCGCCGGGAAAGATGCAGCGCCGCCTCTTTGCCTTCGACTTCGCCCGCGTGAATGTTGCCCATGATAAAGACGATTGGCTTACCCGTGGCGCGGGCATCACGCGGATTTGATATCGGAGTGTCTGAGAAAATCATCAAAGGCAGCTTCCGGCCTTCTTCCGATGTACCGAAAGGCTCGAGGCGAAGTAGCGGACTACGTTTTTGTAGTTCCGTGATGAAGCTCAGAACTTCTTCGTACCGAGTTGTCTCTTCGTAATTAGTTAACTCGGCGCGTGTCTTTGGTAAGTCTGTCGGTTGGGCAACTGTGCTGGTATTCAAAGCAAGAAGGAAAAGCGAGATGCACAACGCGAAGTGGCACGGGCGTCCTGCCCGTGCGATCACGCGCAAGATGCGCGTGCTACAAATTCTGGTACGTGACATTCCGGCATTTTAACAAAAGTGATGGGTGATGGGTGATGAGTAAGGCGCACGAGTCAGTCCGCGTAGCGGACGGCAGCATAAAGTCTCGCACCCCAGCCGAGATGCTCGGCTGGGGACCCCGCCCTGGGGTGGAGCGAAGCGGAACCCCCGGAACGCGTCGCGAGGATTTTCAAAGCCCGCGGAGTGGGCGACAGCCCTTGGGGCGACAGCTATCGCCCGCTTCGCGGCCTCAATTCTTGTTGAGGCCTTTGATCCTGGGGCTTACGCCCCAGGCTTTATGCTACCGTCCGCTACGCGGACTTAAACCTCGACCATCAACGACGTGGCGGCAGGGTCAGGGCGAACCCACTTCTTTTAACGTTCTTCACGCACGACGTGTCTAAACCGTTGGTCGTGCCGCGCTCAACGAACGCGGCCATTACATTCAAGATGCAGTCGCTGCCCTGCAAACCGCCGAGACCATGGGCGCCATGCGGCACCACAACGTGCACGCTATGCGGAAGATGTTTTGCGACCGCGTTTCCGTGCGCCGGCGGCGTTACCGGGTCCCATTCGCCGGTCAGGATTAAGACCGGGGCATCGGCTTTCGTCGGCTCACTGTAGTCTTTTGGAATCGTCGCACGCGGCCAGAGCGCGCAGGCTTCTCTCTGCTGGCGCAGGCGATAATCTCCGAGAAAAGTGTTGGCCGAGAGTCGCTCGCCTTCGCCGGGTTTGATCCAGGGAAGATCTTCAGCGCACGTAATTGAAAGGTAGAGGCCGTTGCTGCCGGTGGCGACGAGTTGCTGGCGGTACATCAGCGCTGATTCTGCCAAGGGCACAAAGTTGCCCTGCGCGGCCAAATGAATATACAGCGGAACTCGACTCGCCGCCCGCGGGTTGTAGAGCATGTAGCGAATTGCTTCAGCCGCCAAATCGCGTGAGAGTTTAATTTTCGCCGTAGTCGCTGCGGCCGGACCCTGGGCCGAAGCCGGTACACTCACTTCAACTTCTATTAGTCCTTTGATGAGTCGCTCAAGGACAACTTTTGTTTCCTCGCGCAAATTCGGAAACGCTTTGTTGCATGCTTCATCGGCGGCGCATTCGGCAATGATTCCCTGAAGCGCGCGCTCATGCACTTGCGCGAAATCGCGCGGCATGAACTGGTTCGTCGGCGCCACGCCCTGCAAGGTTACAGTGCGAACGCTCCGCGGATGGCGCTTGAGATAGACCAGCGCGGCCCGGGTCCCATACGAAGTGCCGAAAAGATTAAGCCGTTCGTACCCGAGCGCCGCGCGCACTTCATCCAAATCATCCACAGCAATCGGCGTGGTGTAGAGTTTGAGATTCGCCTTCGGCTCTAGTTCCTGACGGCACTTGCGCACATCTGAGAGAGGGAAAAAGTGCCCCAGATAGCTTTGCAAATCGGCGGAATCAAAAAGCTTACAGTCGAGTGGATGAGAGCCACCGGTGCCACGCTGATCGATAAAAACCATATCGCGACGGGTGCGGATGCTCGCGAACACCTGGGCAATGCCGGGAGCATCTTCAGTCGCGGAAGAACCGGGGCCTCCGGGAATATAGACGAAGGGATCAGGTTCACGCGCCGGTCCCGTAGCCGGGAATACGACCACCTTAAGTGCGATCTTCCGCCCGTTGCGCGCCACGCGGTCTTCGAATACCTCATAAGTTCCGCAAAGAACTTTGTCATCAACTCCCGGAAGCTGGCAGGGCGTTAATTCAAGCCGCGCCGGCCTCTTTACATCTTGTCCAGCCTCCACACTTAGCAAACCAAAACCAACAAGCGACAGACAAGTAAGGCGAATCGTGATCAATAGTTTTCGCATCGACGTTGATATAACGCTTTCTGAAGAGGAGAACAAGCTTTCTCTCACAGATGAAGATTACACAATAGGGAGACGCCAGGAAGGAGGACAGGATTAACATGATTTACAGATTTATGTGTGGAGAAGGGCTAATGTTTACGGTAAATCTTGTTCATCGTGTTCATCCTGTCTGGTTTTTCGTGAGCGCTGTGAACAATGGGCATATACTCCTTCAAATCGTCACCATGACTTTGACTATTCATCTGCTTCGTCACGGACAGACGGCGCTCAGTCGAGAAGACGTGTTCTGCGGATCCGGGCTTGATCCGGAGTTAACCAGTGAAGGATTTGAGATGGCCCAGGCTTTTGCCGCCACCTATCGCGCAAAACCCTGGCGGGCAATTTTCTCGAGCAGTCTTCGACGGGGCATCGACACAGCTAAGCCCCTATGCGATGAGTTGGGCATCGCGACGCAGGTCCGCGCTGATCTAAACGAAATCAGTTACGGCAAGTGGGAGGGTTCGAGCAAGGCGGCAGTCGATAAGGAGTATCACGACGATTACCTCAGTTGGCTCGCCGATCCGGCCTGGCACGCGCCCACCGGAGGTGAGTCGGCAATTGCTGTGGCCCGCCGCGCTTTAGGAGTGATTGATGAGATCACGCAGGAATTTCATGAAGGCAACGTGCTGATGGTGTCTCACAAAGCAACGATCAGAATCATTCTTTGCAGCTTGCTCGGGATCGATGTCGGCCGCTTTCGTTACCGGCTTGGCTGTCCAGTCGGTTCAGTTAGTGTGGTTGAGTTTTCTTCCTCAGGGCCACTTTTGCACACGCTCGCTGATCGCGGCCACTTAAACGATGCGTTGCGCTCGTTGCCCGGAACTTAAATGAATTGAGTGAATGAGGCCATGCGCGGCGGGGCGCTTAATCTTACTTTGTGATTCCCTTCTCCATCCTCGACCTGGTTCCGGTGGTACTCGGTGAGACGCCCCGCGAGGCGCTGCCGAAGAGTCTCGATCTGGCTCAACACGCCGAAAGGTTTGGTTACACGCGGTACTGGGTTGCTGAACACCACAACATGACCGCGATTGCCAGTGCGGCGACCTCGGTCGTGATTGGTTACCTCGCAAGCGGCACCAAAACCATTCGCGTAGGATCGGGTGGGGTGATGCTGCCTAATCATTCGCCCCTGGTAATCGCTGAGCAGTTTGGCACGCTCGAATCACTCTATCCGGGACGCATTGATCTCGGTCTGGGCCGCGCGCCCGGAACCGATCAACGAACACTTCACGCGTTACGCCGCGATCCAAGACGCGCCGATGATTTCCCCCAGGACGTTTTGGAGTTGCAGGCGTTACTCGCGCCGGTGAAGTCGGGCCAGGCGGTGCGCGCGGTTCCGGGCGCCGGCACAGAGGTCCCCATCTGGATCCTCGGATCGAGCCTGTTCGGCGCTCAACTCGCCGCGGCGCTCGGACTGCCTTATGCCTTCGCTTCGCACTTCGCGCCCGGCGCGCTGTTAGAAGCTCTCGATATTTATCGCAGGACATTCAAGCCTTCGAAACAGCTTGATCGTCCCTATGCGATGGTTGGGTTGAATGTCGTGGCCGCGGAAACGGATGAAGAGGCGCAACGTCTGTTCACCACGGTGCAGCAGTCGTTCACAAACCTTGTGCGTGGCAGCGGCGGGAAGCTGCAGGCCCCAATCGACAAGATCGATGAGTATTGGACGCCGGCGGAGAAGCGCGCGGCTTCACGCATGCTGGCACACTCAATCGTCGGTTCGAGAGAGACGGTGCGCAGGGGTCTGCAAAGCTTTATCGATCTAACTAATGCGGATGAGTTAATGGTGGTCACGAGCCTGTTTGATCATTCAGCGCGTGTCCGGTCGTATGAGATCGTCGGAGAGATTGGTGAGACAACATAATCCACAGCCGACCAGCGGCGGCGTAGCCGCAAAACAAACCAATCCACCGCACGGTAAGCCAGAGGCTTACCGCTCTGTGCTGCGGCAAAGCCGCGCAACGCGAAAGATGCAATTCAAGGAGACGCGCCTCCGCACTTTTTGAAACTGGAAACGGTTCGGGTAGTGAAAGCAGAAGGCAGTGAGCATAAAAGCAGGAGGCCCTATGAATCAGATCAGCCGCATTCCATTTAACGAAGTCCGTTTTCTCACTCTCGCATCATGTTTGGTCTTGATCGCGATCTTTCAACCCGTCTTTGCTCAATCTTCAAAGAGCCAAAAAATTGATGCGCTGATGAAACCGTTCGTGCAGGCAAATCAGTTTTCGGGTGTCGTGCTCGCTTCTGAAAACGGCAAGGTCATCTACGAAAAAGCTTTTGGGCTGGCGAATGCCGACTACAAAATTCCGAACCAGGTGAATACCCGGATTGGGATTGCTTCGATTACCAAACTCATGACGTCAGTAATCCTGACTCGCCTTATCGAACAAAACAAGATTGCGGCGGCCGACAAGCTGGCGAAGTACATTCCCGATTTTCCCAACGGCGACAAGATCACTATCGAGATGCTGGCGCGGCATCGTTCCGGTATTCCCCATCGCGTCATGCCGCCGGAAATGGAGTCGGTCGCTTTCAACTCGGCCGAGTTCGTCGACAAAGTGAAACAGGCGAAGCTGGCATTCGAACCCGGAACGGCGCGGCTTTACAGCTCGGCCGGCTACGCGGTCCTGGCACGCGCGCTGGAAATTGCCTCGGGCAAAACCTACGCGCAGCTCTTGCAGGAAAACGTTTTCACTCCGGCCGGAATGACCGACTCAGTCGATTTTGACGGTGAAGCGGTGATCGAAAGGCGCGCGCAGGATTACTACCTTTCGCCGAACGGCCTGGTGAACGTACCTTTGAAGAACTATTCATTTCTGGTGGGCGCGGGTTCGGTTTACGGCACGGCGCGCGACGTTTATCGATTCGCCGAAGCCGTCCTCGACGGAAAGTACGGTCCCGGCGTGAAGGCTTCGTTCGAGGGTCAGGGTCCTTTCAACGGCAGCGGCAGCACGAACGGGCATCGCTCGTATTTCGAAATGGCGCGCGACAAAAAGTTTGGGTTCGTCATCGTTTCGAATAATGCCGGAGTGTTTGATTTGATTTCGCGGGGCGTGAAAGAAATTCTCGAAGGCAAAGAACCGACGGTGAAGAGCTTTACTATTCCGACACTCATCCCTAACCCGAACAAGAACCTTGCGGAATTTCTCGGCCACTACAAGCGCGCTGACGGCGGTGAAACGGATGTCGTTTTGAAGGGCGGCTTCCTGTATTCGTCGGACATTAAACTCTATCCGATCAAACCTGACTGCTTCTTTGAATACCGGTTCTTCGGCGAAGCGTGTTTCATTCGCGACGAGACATCGAAGATCAGAGAGATCAAATGGAAGGGCATCGGTTTTGATTTAACGTGGCTGAAGCAGTGAGCGGCGGCGGGAGCAGTAGGCTTGGTAGCCTTATGGTTAGGAAGGGTGGCCTGCCCCCGCTGTTGCAGGTGCAGAAGAGCGGGCGCAGGCGCCTCTCCCCGACCATGAGATAATTTAGAGGCTGCGCCTCGAACATCGGCGGCGAGGCCGCGTGGGGCGCATTCTCGGAGGCAACCGGGCGCACTCAATAAGAATCTGAGCTAGTCTCAGCTAACCCCGCTGCGGCGGTAATATCGCTGCAGCAGCTCCGATGTACAACGCGTCCGTTTCTGAAGGACGTATCTGTTTCACCCGACGGAGCATGTCCTCATTAACCAGGAGTCCTCATGCGTTACTCTCTTAAACCCGTTGGCCTTTTCCTGATCAGCTTTCTGTGTTTGGCAGGAACGGTTACCAGCATTCGCGCCGCAACGTTCACGACCTACCCCGTCGGCACAGAACCAAAAGCAGTTGCCAGCGCCGATTTCAATAATGATGGCAAGCGAGATCTGGCGACGGTAAACCGTGGCTCGAACAACGTTTCAATTCTGCTGGGCGATGGCACGGGGAATTTTGGCGCGGCAACGAACTTTTCAACCGGCAACACGTTTGCCGAGCCTTTTGCGTTGATCGCCGGCGACTTTAACAACGACGGCAAGGCCGATATCGTGGTGTCTAAGGGAAACGTTCACCTCGTTTCGGTGATGCTCGGCAATGGAAGCGGCGGGCTGGGTGCGCCGATTGACTTCTCTGTGGGAGAGAGTCCAGGGACATTCGCGACGGGTGATTTCAACGGAGACGGCAACACTGATTTGGCCGTCGCGGATTCCGGCTTTAACAATGGAGGAGTTTACGTTCTGCTCGGGATGGGAACGGGAAGTTTCGGGTCTCCTGTAAAGTTCACTGCCGGAACGCGGCCGCGATACGTGGCCACCGGAGACTTTAATCGCGACAACAAGATTGATCTCGCAGTGGCCAACGTAGGTTTTAACTTCAACAAGATTTCTATTCTTATTGGAACTGGGACCGGCAGTTTTAGTGCACCGACGGACTTTGCCGTAGGCTCAAGTCCGATCGGCGTGGTGGTTGGCGACTTTAATAAAGACACCTTCCTCGATCTTGCGGTGGCCAACACCGATTCTCACAATGTTTCGATTTTGAAGGGCGATGGCCAAGGTAGTTTTGGCAGCGCTACAAATTTTCCCGCAAACTCATTTCCCCTTTCGATTTCGAGTGGCGATTTTGACGGAGACGGGAAACTCGATCTGGCCGTCGGGGCTAACAGCACCGGCGATCGCATTTCGATCCTGCGCGGTGACGATACAGGTCAGTTCTTCGCTCCAAGTTCATTTAGCGCCGGTTCGGGTCCGTACGATCTGATCGGGGGAGACTTGAATGGTGACGGAGGCAGTGATTTGGCCGTCGCAAATGCCAGTTCGAATAATCTTTCGGTGCTCATCGGTCCTTTACCATCAGTTTCGGTTTCCGCGACGTCATTATTAGAAGGCAATACGGGGACAGTTGCGGCTAGTTTCCCGGTAACACTCTCGACCACCTTCAACCGCCCGGTGACGCTGTTCTACTCGTTCACCAACGGCACGGCATCTTCAGGTTTTGATTTCGATGCCGCCGCCGCGCCGGTAACGATTGATGCCGGCATTCTCACGGGCAGCATCCCGGTACCGATAATCGGGGATCAGACTTACGAGCTCGATGAAACCTTCACGACTAATCTCACTACATCGTTCAATGCGTTCATTCTCAACGGGCAAGGCCAGGGAACGATTCTCAACGACGACCCGATTCCGGCCATCACCATAAACGATGCCACAGTTACAGAGGGAGACGCCGGGACAAAGAACATCAGCTTCAATGTCACTCTATCTAATCCATCATTCCAGTCGATAACTGTGACGGCGACAACTTCGGACATGACTGCCGGGGCGGGTAGCGACTATGTTTCCAAGTCGAGCGTCGTAACGATTAATGCGGGCCAGGCAACCAGTTCGTTCACGGTGGTCGTCAACGGCGATACCGTGAGTGAGCCCCACGAGACTTTAGCGGTAAATCTAACCAACCCCGGCAACGGAACAATTGCGCGTACCCGAGCCGTCGGCACGATCGTAGATAATGATGCACCGGCGTTACTTGTAGATACTTCGCAGCGAGCTATAGGCGTCGACGCAGTGACTTTTTTGCGGGACCCATTCACGGTTGCGAACTTTTTCAACTTCAGTTCTGATCAACGCTCGCGGATCATTCTGTTTGCGGTAGATTTGAATTTGGTCGCGGGTGATGTGATCACGGTGCAGGCCGAAGACGCCCAAAATGTCACCCGCCAACTCCCTGTCGAGTCCACGGCAGCAGTTCCCAACTTCGGCGGCCTGTCGCAAATCGTTGTGAGACTTCCTGACGATCTCGCCCCAGGGATTTTCATGGTGAGTTTCACATTGCGTGGCGTGAACAGCAACAAAGGTCTGATAACGATTCAGCCGTAGTGAGAAGAGCGCCCCCGCTTTTGGTATTCAGGAAGGGCGCGGGCGCAAGCGCCTCTTCCGACCATGCGGTAATCAAGTACTTCGAGGCTGCGCCGCGGACATCGACGGCGTAGCCGCAAATCAAAACCCAATCACCGAACACCCTAAGCCACAGGCTTACCGCCATGTTGCGGCGGGAAGCCGTGGTTACTCCGGTTAATGAGATCGGAGGTGTGAGCGTCTACGCTAGCAGTGGACGGTAAATAAGAAAGCAAGGGCTGACGTAAAGCCGCAACGTTAGCGGAGCAATCAAGAATATGAATGTTCAAAGATACGCGAGGATCGCCGGAGTGCTGTTTCTGGTTTCCCTTGTTGCGGGCGGATTTGGCGAAGCTTATGTGCCAGCGAAAGTCGTCGTCTCCGGCGATGCTGCCGCCACGGCAGCAAACATTAAGGCTTATGATTTTCTGTTTCGGCTCGGCTTCGCGGGGCTCTTAATTGAATCTTTGTGTGACGTCTCTCTGGCATTGATTCTCTACGCGCTATTGAAGCCGGTTAACCAACAACTGTCTTTGCTCGCGGCATTCTTCGGATTAGTAGGCACCACCCTCTTCGCAGCGGTCGGGCTTGTCTTTTTCCTGCCGACGTTTTTCCTTAGCGAACCGGCGTGGCTAACCACCTTCTCTTCGGACCAAGTCAATCAATTCGTCCTGCTCTGGGTAAGGTTTGTCGGGTTTGGCGTCGCGATCTCAAGCCTGTACTACGGGATGGGCTGGCTGGTGCGGGGTTACCTGATGTTTCGCTCAGGTTACCTGCCAAAGTTTCTCGGCGTGCTGATGGCAACCGGCGGTTTAGGATTTGTGGTGCAAGGCTTCGCGAGAGTGTTTGTGCCGCGCTTCCTTCGGGCCTGCTGATGATGTTGCTGTTTCCAGGAGGGCTGGCGCTGACGGTGTGGCTGCTTGTGAGAGGCGTCGATAAGGCCAAGTGGGAGGCAATAAGCAGTGAGCCGTGAGCAGACGGCAGTGAGAGGACGGCTTTGCCTGGTGCATTTCTTTTGACGGACGCATGAATGGTATTCTGAACGCTCTTCCCCGCCTCTAACTTCCGATAAAACGGTAATGAAGAAAATCCACGCTCGCCTGCTTTTACTCGCCGGTCTCGCCGCGCTTCTCTTTCAAATGTACGGCGGTACCACGCCAGCCCAACAACAGACACCGGGCCCCGCTCAGCCAAAACTTAAACAACAAGCCGACGAGGACGTGGTAAGGATTTCGACCGAGCTTGTACAGACAGGTGTTTCCGTCTTCGACAGGCAAGGCAAATTCGTCGAAGGTTTGAATAAAGAAGACTTCGAACTGAAAGTCGATGGCCGTCCCGTCGATGTAAGTTTCTTCGAGCGCATCACAAGCGGTTCCGCCGGCGAAGAGGAACAAATTACTACGGCCCGCAGTCCCTCTGCGAAGTGGAATGAACCGGTAAAGGATGCGCTAGTGGCAAAGCCGCCTAATCGCGGTCGCGTGATCATCTTTTTCGTCGATGACATTCACATGGCGTTTGATAGTTTGGCGAGAGCCAAGGCCAACATAACCAGATTCATAGACCGGGAGATGAGCCAGAACGATCTGGTTGCCGTCACCTCGTCCAGCGGACAGATAGGGTTTCTCCAACAATACACCGACAACAAGGACGTGCTTAGGATGGCGGTCTCGCGCTTGAACTATCGGAATTTCGGCACCCGCGATATTGAGGCGCCGATTATGACCGACGGCCAGGCGGTCCTGATAACCCAGGGCGATAAACTTGTCACAGGCTTTTTTGTGGGGGAAACAATGAGAATTCTGAGTGTTCCCCAACCCACAGCAGAAGCGCTCGTTCGGATGCGCGCGAGAATTCTCAGCGAGCAGACTGTCGGTTTCAGCAAAGCTACTCTCTCGACGCTTGAGACGCTGACCCGTCGCGCTGCCGGTTTGCCGGGGCGCAAACTGGTGTTTTTTATCTCGGACGGTTTTCCTTTGAACACCACGAGGAGCAATACATCGGAACGACTGCAGCAGATCGCGGATGCGTCGATCCGCGCCGGCGTGATCATTTACACGTTGGACTCGCGAGGTCTGGTAACCGACATGATGGATGCGACGGTCGAGAGTCCGCCGACAGGGTATGTGGCGTTCATCACGCGCACAGTTGGAGAGGACGTGCTCAGTAAACTCGCGGCTGACACCGGAGGGCGCTTCGTTCACAACACGAACGATTTGGGACCGGAGATAACCAAAGCGCTCAAGGACACGTCGGTCTATTATTTATTGGCATGGCGTCCGAGCGAAGAACGAAGCGGCAAAAAGTTTCGTCGCATACAGATTAGAGTCAAGAACCGGCCCGAGTTATCCGTACGCGTTCAGCGCGGTTATTTCGATGACCGGCCGGAGGACAACCAGAAAGACGCGACGAACGCGAAGAACGTCGACCCGCTCCGTAAGGCAATTGACTCGCTCTTCCCGAAACGCGACATTCCGACGCGACTCGCTCTAACCTATATGGACACTACCGTGATGGGATCGTTGCTGGTGGCTTCCATGAAAGTAGATGCCGGCGCTCTCAGATTCGAGCAGGAGGGTCGCGCGCCGGCGGCTTTAATTGATATCACCGGCACAATCTACGACGCGAAGGGGAAAGCCCTGGAAAGTTTCCGTCACCGATTGACTGTTACACCTCCCGCTTCGGCCGAAGCCAAGCCCCCGGACATCGTTTTCAATTACCGCGCGACGCTAAAGCCCGGACTTTATCACGTGCGCGTAGCGGCGGTGGATCGTGCGAGCGGACTGACGGGCAGCGCGAGAGAGTGGGTGGAAATACCAGACCTCGTTAAGGAGCGCTTCACGCTGAGCAGCCTCATAGTGGGCGAGCGAAAACCGGGCCTATCCGTAGAACAGAAAACTTCTGACGCGTGGGTCGAAGGCATGAACGTGAGTGTAGACCGCAGGTTCGATCGCTCTTCCAACCTTCGCTATCTGATCTACGTTTACAATGCTGCACGCGGCCGCGCCACCGCACCTAACTCCGCGCCAAAGGTCACACTTCAAGCACAGATTTTCCGGGGGGATCAGCTTGTGGTCACTATGCCGCCGCGCGAGCCGTCGCCTGAGCCACAGGACCCGGCCCATCTCGCCTACGCCGCGGAGATTCCGCTACAAGCGCTCAGGGCCGGACATTACGTTCTACAACTCACAGCCATCGATCGCGTAACGAACGCGCGCGCATCGCAAACAGTCGGCTTTGAGGTTCAGTAGACACCCCGTTATCATCCACAGATTACGCAGATTCAATTAGACAAGACTGCTCACTGCCTTCTGCTGTCTTTGCGTCTTTGCGCCTTGGCGTGAACCCACCCGCTATCCCGACAGGTCGGGATACTGACTTCCTGCTTATTGCTT
>DATEPF010000165.1:0-6525 GCA_035273325.1 Pyrinomonadaceae bacterium
TGTAATTCGTGGGTCGCTCTTGTGGTCGATAAAAACGGACCACGAATTACACGAAATACACGAACTGTCTATTCCAGGCCGTAAACACTTTCTCTCGGCAGCTCTGCTTGCTCGCCGCGCATACGCGCGGCGGCCAACTCCACTGCTTCATAGATTTTGATGTAGCCCGTGCACCGGCAAAGATTTCCCGACAACGCTTCCTTGATCACTTCACGGCTGGGTTGCGGATCTTTCTTCAGTAACTCTTCCGCGACCAATAGAAAGCCGGGTGAACAGTATCCGCACTGGGCAGCGCCCGTGTCTGCAAACGTTTGCTGCAGCGGATGAAGCTGTGCTCCCTCAGCCATTCCTTCAATCGTCTTAACGTCTTGTCCTTCAGCATCCAGTCCCAACATCAAGCAAGAGAGAATCGAACGTCCATTGACGAGGATGGCGCAGGTGCCGCATTCACCCAGCTCGCAGCCATGCTTTGTGCCGGTCAGACCTAAATCTTCACGCAGCACTTCCAACAAAGTCTTGTGCGGCGCGAAAGCAACTTCCGCTGCTTCGCCGTTCAAATTAAAACGAATGTGTGCTTTCTCTTTATTCAGGTTGGACATTTAATTCGGTTGAAGATTCTAGCAGAGGAGGGAGCAAATCGCAGGTTCGTGTAATTCGTGGATCGTTTTAATGCACCGGAAAAAAATCCACCAATTACACGAAATACACAAAGTTTTGAGATCGACAGGTCTACGCCTTCGAAACTGCCGCATCCTTCTTAACTTTGTTCAATACCGTGTTGTCGATGAGCCGTGTCTTGCCAACATATGCAGCTACGACAATCAGAATTTGACGGTCATCGAGCTTGTC
This sequence comes from Pyrinomonadaceae bacterium, assembly GCA_035273325.1. GTDB lineage: Bacteria > Acidobacteriota > Blastocatellia > Pyrinomonadales > Pyrinomonadaceae > PSRF01. Next base: position 850 of record DATEPF010000165.1, read on the forward strand.
CAGTTTCTCGAGTGTCTCAGCGTCAACCACGCTAACGTAATCCACTCGCGCGCGAGGTTCGCTTTCGATTGTGGCGCGAACCACCTCTTCCAGCTTCGCGCTGTGTCGTTCACCCTTCTTGAACAATTCCCTGGCTTGCATTAACCCCCGATGAATTACGGCTGCCGACTCCTGTTCTTCTTTACTCAGGTAAAGGTTGCGAGAAGAAATGGCCAGGCCTGAGTCTTCGCGGACGGTCGGTAAGACAACAATTTCTGTGTCAAAAGCCAAATCCCTAACCATGCGTTTGATAATCACAGCCTGCTGCGCGTCCTTCTGCCCAAAAAAAGCAAAATCCGGGCGAATGGTGTTCAGCAAAATTGCAACTACTGTGGCCACACCGCGGAAGTGACCCGGCCGTGTCTCACCTTCAAGCGGCTTCGACAGTCCGCTAACGTTTACGTAAGTCGTAAAGTCTTTGGGATAAATCTCTTCCGCAGCGGGCGCGAAGATGTAGTCAACGTTGTAGTCCGTTAGCAGGGCGGTGTCTTTGGTCAGGTTGCGCGGATAGTGTTCGTAATCTTCCCCAGCGCCAAACTGCGTCGGATTCACAAAAACGGAAACCACCACCACGTCGCACATGCGGCGGGCTTCCCGCACCAGACTGAGATGACCTTCATGCAACGCGCCCATTGTAGGCACCAACCCGATAGTCCGGTCCTGGTCGCGGCGGATTTTTCGCGCGACGGAACTCATGCGCTGACGGCGATTAATGATCTCCATAGTGTTGTCGGGAAACTCAGGACTTGGTGGATTCGGAATCTGGCACAGGTTTGGCGATCTTTAATTCTTCAGCCGCATCAGCCGGCAAAGCATAAGATTCATCATCGGATGGATAAGTTCCGTTGCGGACGTCGTCAGCGTAACGGGTGACTGCGTCTGTCATTACTTCGCTGAGGTTAGCGTAAGGTCGAACAAAACGTGCGAGTTTGCCAAACGATAAGCCGAGCATGTCGTGCAAGACCAGAACCTGGATATCACAATGAACGCCCGCGCCGATGCCGATCGTCGGAATGCTGACGCTGTCCGTGATCAGCTGCGCAATCTCACGCGGCACTACTTCGAGCACGATGGCAAACGCCCCGGCGTCTTCCAAAGCGCGCGCATCATCCATCAATTGTCTGGCCGCAGCTGCCGTCTTTCCCTGCACCCGGTACGCTCCCAGCTTGTTAATCGACTGCGGCGTCAAACCGATGTGTCCCATGACAGCAATTTCTTCATCAACTAAACGCTTTACGAGTTGCACACGTTTGTGTCCACCCTCGAGCTTAACGGCTTCAGCGCCGCCTTCCTTTATCAATCGCAAAGCATTCCTAACCGCATCATCAGCGCCGGTATGGAACGAACCGTACGGCATGTCGGCAACCAACAGGGCACGTTGGACTGCACGACGGACAGCTTTCAGGTGAATCAAAATTTCTTCGAGCGTTACCGGAACGGTGTTGCCGTAACCGAGGACCACATTGCCCAAACTATCGCCCACTAGAATGATATCGATTCCGGCCTCGTCAACAATGCGGGCAGTCGGAAAATCGTAGGCAGTCAAGCAGACAAGCCGTTCGCCTCTTTGTTTGCTGGCTTTTAGAGAAGGTGCCGAAACTTTTTCAGGTCGTTCGGGTTTGAGGTAAGGCATATCAAGGCTCTCTGGCCACGCTACCGCGCCGGCCACTTAACTTGTAGTTGTTGACCTTAACGCAAACGCGGGTTTGCGCGCGAATTTGAAAAGTTGGATAGACGGGACCGTTCGCAAGGGGGACATTATAACGACAAACCGAAAAAGATGTAACGGGTGCCAGGTCCAGCGGCCCCCGGCCGTGCGCCTTTGTGCTTGTTTCGTGTAATTCGTGGATCGTTTTTAGGTGGCATAAGAAACGATCCACGAAACACACGACCCTCACGAAATAACATCCGGCTACTAAGCCGCGCTAACTGGGTTCCAGCGCCGGACACTGGAACTATCGTCAAGCCCTATCAACAGCTCTCCTATCGTTTTCTTCATGATGGGATGTACTAACTCAGGCGCCAACTCAGAGAGAGGCTGCAACACAAACCGCCTCGTATGTAACCGTGGATGCGGCAGCGTTAAAAAAGCGCTGTCGCTCGTCTGGTCACGATCGAACAGCAGATCGAGATCGATCAGTCGCGGCCCCTTTTCTATTTCGCGACGGCGGCCCAGTCCATATTCGATCCGCAGCAGACGCGCCATCACTGTTTCCGGAGGTGGCAAAGTTTCGCCGCGCAGTTCCGCCACTTGATTCAGAAACAACGGCTGAGCGAAAGTTTCAACCGCCTCCGTTTCGTAAATGTGCGACAGCCGAATAACTTCGAATCCGGCATCCAACATTCCGCGTACGGCGAGCAACAAGTTGCCGGCGCGATCGCCAAGGTTCGAACCCAGACTAACGTACGCGTTGTGCGTCACTTATCTTGACCTTGTATCTGAAGAAGTCCGTGTTCAGTATAGAATGAGATCTTCCAATAACTTTAGTTTGTTGCGGAGCGACAAGCTGAAGCATATCGAACAAAGTCTTGTCACAGCTAATCACACTCATCTGGCTTAAGTGGACCCTGTTCCGAAACTCGCTTCGGAAATCGAAGGCCGTCGCTAACCGCATTGCCACCACACTGGGCATGCTCGCGGCGCTGGCACTTTCTTTGTTGATTGCAGCAGGTGTCGGTTTCGCGGCTTACGCATTGACGTCGCCTGAGTTTGGCTTGCAGGGCATGCAAGTCCCGTCGCGCCGTGGCACGCGTTCACTTCCGCCCGTTGAGATGCTCTTCTTCTCTATCTTCTCCATGACTTACCTGCTCTGGGTCACCCTGCCGCTCAGCATGGGTTCGAGCCGACAGTTTGATCCAGGCAATCTGCGGCTGTATCCGATCAGTTTTCGAAAATTGTTTGCCGTCGATTTCGTCAGCGAGATTGCAAGTCTCCAGTCAGTCTTTGCGATTCCGGCAATTCTCGCCGCCGGAGTAGGCGCCGGACTGGCGCGCGGCAAGTTGGCCCCGGCACTCCTGGTTGCGTTCATCGGCGCCGCGTTTGGTGTCTCCCTGTCAAAATGGATTTCGACTTCCATGGGTTCGTTGCTGCGAAAGAGGAAGACCAGCGGCGAAACGCTCCTGGCACTGCTCGGGGTTGCCGCGGGCATGGCCGGCATCGGATTCGCGCACTTCGCGCAAACCCTGGCCCGGCATGGTGAACCGATTGAGGCTTTGCGATGGACGCCACCAGGGGCACTCGCATATGCGCTGACAGAAGGCCTGAAGCCGGGAAACGCGCGGGGAGTAATCCTTCCGATTGGTTTGATGGCTGTCTACACACTGATTCTGATCGGCGTCACATTCTGGCTGTCGCGACGGTCATTGATGGGTGGGGGAAAGAAGAAGCGGCGAGCGCGCGACTCCAGACAGATGAAAAAGCAGTTTTATACGGGTTGGGAAATTCCTTTGGTGTCCTCAGCGCTGTCGGCGTTGGTTGAAAAAGAGTTGAAGTATGCGGCGCGAAACGCACAGCTTCGAATGATGGCGTTAATGCCTCTGATACTAATCGGCATCAGGTTGATGAACCGGCGTTTCGATCAGGAGATGACCGCCGAGGGCGGATCGTTGGTAACGGAGTTTCTGAAATATGGTGAAGGCCTTATGTCGTCAATAGGAATACTCTACGTGTTCCTAATACTTACCGGCTTGTCCTGCAACCTGTTCGCATTTGAGCATGCGGGTATGCGCACATTGATCCTGTCGCCCGTCGACCGCAGCCAAATCCTGATAGCGAAAAATCTGGCAATGTCGATCATTGCTTTAATCTTGTCGATCGCGCTGCTGGTCATTAGCCATTTAGTGTTTGGTGATATCAACGCCGGCGTACTCTTGTTCTGCGCGCTTAGCTTCATCATTTACGCGGCCCTGGTTTCTGTAATCGGAAATTCGCTCTCAATTCGTTTCCCAAAACGAATGAAAATCGGGACCAGAATGAACGTGTCGGGAGTAGTAGGGTTGCTTTTGATCCCCATGATATTGCTGTTGGGATTACCTGCGTTGGCTGCAGTGGCGGCGGGTTTCATCGCCCAGAGTTTGTGGATTGAATATGCTACACTCGCCGTTCTCGCGGTGCTGTCAGGCCTTCTCTATACGATAGTAATCAAGGCGCAAGGTGAAACACTGCAGCAACGAGAACTTCAAGTTTTGGAAGCCGTGACGGATCCCGGCAACGATTAGGTTATGGCTTTGCGTTCGTGTTATTTCGTGTAATTCGTGGATCGTTTTTAGCCTGCATAAGAAGTGATCCACGAATTACACGAAACAACACCAACACACAAATGGCGCGCAGAAAATTTCGCAGTAACCAGCGGCATGAACCCGCGACCGAGCGTTCGTTTCAGGAATACTACCTTTCCACTCCCGCTCCCCAGACCTCCCGGACCGAACTCTTGCGGTTGATTCGAGGCGGGGAAGACACCTACCTCGAACTGAAGGTCAAACTTTCCAATCCCGAGAAAATCGCGCAGGAGATTGTGGCGCTGGCCAATACCGGCGGCGGTGTCATCATTTTTGGCGTGAACGATCAGTTGCGCATCGAGGGAGTCGATGATCCTGAAGACGTTCAGGCGGAGCTAGTAAGAATCTGTCGCGAAGATGTAAAGCCGCCGTTGTTTCCATTCGTCGATCGAATTGCCTTCGATAGCGGCCGGCGCGTGGTCGCATTGGACATTGAAGCTAAGCGGCGTCCGTACCGGACGAGCGACGGCAGGTTTTACGTGCGCATTGGAGCTGAAAAGCGAGAGGCGACCAACGAAGAACTCGCGTCGTTGTTGGACGAAACAGTTGCGCCGGGGATGGAGAACATGCCGGCGCTCGGAGCTACGATTCGGGATATTGACGAGGCACATCTGTGGAGTTTTCTGCGGGAATTTGAAGGTGACGCGTTTGATAATGCGGGGGCTGCCGGGTATCCAACCCAGGAGTTGTTACAAAGAGATTTGTTGCTGGCCACGGAATATCAGAGTGATGTAGTTCCTACGATTGCCGGACTGTTGTTGTTTGGCCGCGACGAGCGGGTCAGAGAATTACTGCCGCGTTCAGGCATTTCTGTTACGCGGTATGCGGGCGACGCGGTGCAAGCGCCAGTAATAGAACACGCGATTATCAGCGGACACTTACTTACGCTTTATGAATCGTCGCTGAAATTTCTTGGCAGATACGCTGACCTCTGGGAGCAACGGCCACGAAAGTTTCCCGCGGCCGATACGCCGGACAGTCCGGTGGTGGCCCGCGCGAACTATCATCGGGGCGCGTTGCAGGAAGCCCTGGCAAACCTGATCGTGCATCGAGACCTGGCAATACGCGATCAAACTACCCGCATCAATATCTTCGATCGTTCAATTGAGTTTATAAACCCGCGTCGCACAGCAGGATTCGCACCGGGTGCGATGCGGGCAATTCGTTACGGAGTACGTCAAGGCTTGAACCCGCAGTTGGCAGCCATATTTTCCAATGCCGGATATGGATTGAATTTGCAGGTTGGTGGTCTGCCGATGCTCATGCGAGAAAGCCGGCGTTTCGCTGAACGTCGCCCGGAGATAAGCGCGTTCAATGACGAGTTTCGTCTGCGTATCTATGGAGCGTGAGAACCAGCAG
>DATEPF010000166.1:0-7675 GCA_035273325.1 Pyrinomonadaceae bacterium
CCTCCCATGCGCGCTTAATGCATGAGGAGGATTGGAAATTAGAATGTTCAACTTTAGGCAAAAATTGCTGGCTTTGGCGGTCGGATGTTTCATGGCGGCGGGCGTTTCTGCCCAACGGCGTGAGGACAGACGACCACCTAAAGATGACAAGAACCGGGTGGTCGTCCAGGAAAAGGACCAGAAGCGGCCGCGGAATAATGAGAATCGGGGAAACAATAATCGACCCAAGGACGACCGAAAGGGAAAACCCTGACGGGGCTGCTCAGTGACCTGCTGAGCAACTTCAATTAACCGCTCCGCTGTAAGAATAGAACCCGCGTGACTCGCGTCACGCGGGTTTTGCTTTGTATCTCGTGTTATTCGTGGATCGTTCTTTTCCGCCGCAAGAAAAGCGATCCACGGAATACACGACAGCCCAAGACACAGAATCGACAAACGCCATGATTAAGTTATCGGTCTACATTTAGTTTGCGACAGACCAAACCAGGGAGGAATGAACATGGCGGATAGAAGAAGGGTTTCGCGTTTGCCGGAGCCTTCGAGACTGATGGACCGTGCGGCCGAAGCCGCCGGCGATGCAGGCGATCTCGGCGCCGAGTTGGTGTCGACCGGAGTTGATGCGGTAAGCAGTGTCCTCGGAGGGTTAATGAGTCCCCCGGAAGACCTGACCCCTTCTCCGCGAAGACGCGCGAACCAGGCCACCCGATCCGGAAGTGCGGCGAGCGCTGGCGCCACGGTAAAACGTGTGGCCCAGGCGATGGCGCGCGAAAACCGCAAGACTGCAAAGACCGAGGCGGCCGTCGGCAAGCAGATGGCGGCACGCGCACAGAAAACAGCGCGGACAGCCGCAAAGTCCACGGCCCGCGTCGCCAGTGCTGCTACGCGCCCCACAAAGTCAACGAAGAGCGCCAAAAAGTCTTCGAAGGCTGCAAAGTCCTCATCACGCGCAAAGAAAAAATAAGCCGCTGCCGTATCTCGTGTAGTTCGTGGATCGTTCTTTTGCGGGGTTGAAAAACGATCCGCGAACCACACGAAATAGCGGCAATGTTGCATTAACGTTACTCTTTCAAATCGCGGCCTCTTTATTTTGATCTTCACTCTTCGGTGGAGTAGGATTCCCATCCCCCACAGCAATATCTTCCCTAGATAATCCCAGGAATGACCCGACTCATTCCCCGACTAATTGACTTTAAGGAGATGAGATGAGCAGTAAATCGACCTTCAATTTTCGGGTGTTAATCCTGACCCTGACCTTTGTATTCGCCGCAACCTCGCTTGCTTTCGGACAAGTATCGACAACTCAAGCGGCGAGGGAACGCACCTACAATCTTCAATCGGTTCCCAACGGAGCAAAGTTAAAGTTTAAAGGTGTCGTGATAAATCGCGACGCCGACACGTTTACGATTCGTGATCGCAATCGCGCTGATTACCAGGTGGCTGTGACAGACCGGACCAGCGTAAAGACGCACGGCGGTTTCCTGCGCAGCGGCAAAAGGTATCCGGTCACGGATATTCTTCGCGGCTTGATCGTTGAGGTAGAAGGACGCGGCGATTCACAAGGACGGCTGGTAGCGGAGAAAATACGGTTTGACGAGTCTGACATGCGGGCGGCGATCACGTCAGACACGCGTGTGTCTCCGGTCGAAGAAAACCAGGCGCGAATGGCCGGACAAATGGATGAACTATATGCAGTCGCGGCAGAAGCGCGCCAGGAAGTTGAAGCTGTTCACGAGCGCGTCTCGGCACTCGACGACTATGACGTCGGCGAAATTGTGGCCGTCAATTTCCGTGTTAACAGCTCGGTGTTGTCAGCCGAAGCAAAGCGGCAACTTGACGACTTTGCGACCAGAGCTCTCAGCGGCAAGGGTTTCATGATTGAAGTGGCAGGACACACTGACGCAACTGGCAGTGAATCCAAAAACTTCAGACTCAGCCGCGCACGTGCTGATTCGGTGGTCCAATACCTGGCGGTCAATCACAAGATTCCGCTGCGTCGTTTTGTAACTCCGATGGGTTTTGGCAAGACCGAGTTTGTTGCCGAAAACTCAACTGCAGCCGGCCGCGCGCAGAATCGGCGAGTTGAAGTGAAGATGCTGATAAACAGAGGCATGACCAGGGCCGTGCCGGTCTCGAACAAACCGTAACGCCAGGAGCAGGAGGCAGGTGTACGACATGCTTCAGCTTGTCGGAGTGGTGCTGACATCCAAGTGACTCAGAACGACACCGACAAGCTGAAGCATGTCGTACATCCTGCTCCTCTCACTCCGAACGTAGCGCGACAACCGGGTCGACTTTCATTGCGCGGCGTGCGGGGATGATGCACGCAATTAAGGCCACCACAATCAGGAGTGTCGAGACGGCGACGAACGTCAGCGCGTCTGTAGGTGACACGCCGTATAGCAGCGATGCAAGTAGCCGCGAAAGCGCGAACGCGGCTGCCAGACCAATAATCACGCCGATCAACGTCATCAGCATCCCCTGACCAACAATCAGCTTGAGCACATCACTTCGCTGTGCGCCCAATGCCATGCGAATCCCGATTTCCTGAGTGCGCCAACTCACCGAGTAACTCATCACCCCATAAAGCCCAACCGCCGCCAACAGCAGGGCGACGGCCGCAAACAGTCCCAACAGCATCATGTTGAATCGTCGCGACGCGAGTGATTTATCCACCAGCTCGGTTAACGTTTGCGTGCGCCAGATCAGCTGATTTGGATCGTAACTTCTGACCGCAGCCCGTGCAGCTTGCGCGAACTGTGCGGCGTCTACGCTATCGCTGCGCATTACCAGATTGAGCCGCCGTTCGGGGTTTTGTAAGTGTGACAGGTAAAGCTCGGGCTCAGCTTCCGTATCGAAGCCGTTGCGGCGGATATCCCCTGCGACTCCAATAATCTCGGCCGGCGGTTGATCGCCGTCTACTGATTCGACAACTATCCGTTTGCCGAGTGGGTCCTCTCCCGGAAAGAACTGATTTGCGAAGGCGTCGCTAATAACCATTACGCGCGGCGAAGCAGCCGTGTCCTGTTCTGTGAACGGACGTCCGCGCAGCAGCGGAATGTTCAGCGTTCGGAAATAATCAGGACCGGCGACTGTATAGTCGGCACTCGGTTCCTCCCCCGCGGGGTAAGGTGTGCGGCCTTCAACCTGAAAACTCAATTCGACATCGTTGTCACTTAACGGCACGTTAGTAACTACTGAAGCGTGAGTTACGCCGGGCACACTCTTCGCTGCCTGCACCAGTTGCTGAAATGCCGCCGCTTGTTGTTCCGGCTTCGGATACTTTGTGCGGCTCAACGGAAGATCCAGAGCGAGCACTCCTTTTGTGTCGAATCCCGGATTCGTATTCAACAAGCGTGCGAAGGTGCGAATCAACAAGCCCGCGCCCACCAGCAACATCAGCGAAAGCGCGACTTCGGCGATTATCAGTCCTGCGCGTACTCGATTACGCCCGCCTTCGCTGGAACGAGGGCCGCCTTCTTTCAATGCGTTTCCCGGATCAGGACGCGACGCTTGCCAGGCGGGAATCAACCCGAACAACAACCCGGTGACCACTGAAATTCCAAAGGTGAAGCCGAGCACATATCTATCCAACCGCACGTCCCGCAATCGAGGGACGTCAGGTGGTCCATAAGTAATGAGAAATTGCAGTCCCCAGGCGGCGAGGATCAACGCCACGATGCCGCCGAGTATTGAAAGGATCACGCTCTCAGTTAGGAGCTGGCCCATGATGCGTCCACGGCTGGCGCCGAGAGCGGTGCGCAGCGCGATCTCGCGTTGTCGTGCCATCGCCCTGGTCAGGAGCAGGTTGGCAACGTTGGCACACGCGATTAGCAACACCAATCCCACGGCCGCCAACATCACGAGCAGTGCCGGCCGGTAGTCGCCGGTCACAACTTCGTGCATGGAGAAGGCGCTAAAACCGATGTTGGTATTAGTTTCCGGTGATTGCTGCGTGACCTGCCGTGCGATTAAGTCGAGCTCGGCCCGTGCCTGCGACAGCGTGTGTCCTTCGTTCAGTCTCGCTATTACGCTCAGGAAGCGGCCGCCACGTTCCTCGCGGTCCGCCTTGCTCAGATTTGGATAGGAAAACATCGGTTCCCAGTAATCCTGCTTGTCGCTGGTGATTGGAAAAGCAAAACCTGGAGGCATAACACCGATAACGGTGGTCTTGCCGCCCATGTTGATTTCGCGACCTATGATCGAAGCGTCACCGCCAAATCTTCGTTGCCATAAATGATGGCTGAGGACAATAACGGATGGTCCCCCCTCCTTGTCTTCGTCACGCGTAAATACGCGACCGAGGACCGGCTTGACGCCCAGCAATGGGAAATAGTCGGCCGTGACAATGGCCCCGATGACGCGCTCGGGTTCACCACCATCGGTGATCACCGTACCCGAGCGTTGATAGGTCGCGACGTATTGGAGGCTCGACGAGCGAGCTCGAATGTCCAACATATCGGGAAGCGAGAATGAGCCAGGACCCGTCTGCGCCTGGCCGCGGACTTCGGTTGAGAGGATCAGCAGTTTCTCCGGCTCCGCGAAAGGCAATGGTTGTAACAGCACGGTGTTAACAACCGAGAAGATGGTTGTATTCGCGCCAACGCCGAGCGCTATGGCGATGATAGCCGCGAAGGTCAGACCCGGCTTTTTTGAGAGCATGCGGAGCGAATAGCGGATGTTGTTCCAGATGGTGTCCATTAGATATACCTCGATTTCGTTTAACCGATTAGACTTCGAGACACACGGATGTAGTGATTACTGAACGGAATTTTTTTGGTGTGTTACAAACGACGTGCCGAAAACCTTTGAAACTCCGCGTCAACTAAGGCTCAATAAATTTGCAGTTCCTAGCGATAACTCTGAGACAACGTAAACGAATCGTTATCGCTTTTGGGATCATAGAATCCCGGAACTGGCACGATGTCGACATGCTTCAGCTTGTCGCCCAACGATAAGAAGAGCGCCATCAAGGTCAAGAAAAACGTCACCAAGCGCTTACTTGATCTGGTATTTCAGTGGTGGCTAAGTTGACGACAAGCTGAAGCATGTCGCACACGGAGGGCTGTGGTCCGACCGCCAACGGATGAAGAATGGGGCGTCAGAGAGCCCCACGTTCGTCATCCGGGCGGTCACGCGTTTCGTGTTAGCGGGCTTACATGAAGAATGACTATTCGATGTAGACACCGCGGTTGAGTGCGATGCCCCGGGCTTTCATCACGACGTCGTCGTCGATGAGTTCATGCCCGACGTTCCAGGCATTGACTTCTTCCACTGGTCGTCCGAGCGCCAGGGCAAGTTTTTCGTCACTCGCTTCAAACGCGCGGTCGCGCAAATTTCGTAGCATACGCGCCGCCTTCTCCTGACCCGTCCCGCGGTCATCGACGACGTTCTCTCGTAACTGCGCGGCGGGCCCGCGGGTACGCAATGCACGCGTCACCAGGTACGCGATCATTGACCCTAATCCAATTCCTGCCGCAAAAAAACCAACTCGTCGGACACGGGAACGATGGCCGTTTGCGTTGTCCGTGTGGTAGCTGTTCTCAACATTGTTATCCATTTTATGAAACTCCCTCTAACCTTGTTTAATAATCCGCCGTGTTATGAAAGCGTTCACGGCTTGACCGCGAGATCGCCGTAAAGCGATCTGTATCTGTACGAATAGACGTAGCATCATTGATGGAAGCAACTTGCCAGCCACAACTTTAGGAGGGGCGATCGTGTTATTTCGTGGATCGCTTTTTTGCATCGCAAAAATTAATCCACGAATCACACGAAACATGTTGAGTGGAGGGAAAATGGAGTTGAAATCAATGCACAGTGCGCCGGACAACGGCCACGGACATGTCATCAATCAGCGGATTCGCGGCAGCAAAATCCTGCACGGCGCCGAGTACAGAGAACAGTACCGCATTAGCATCACCACTATGACCTCCGCGTAGTTGCGTCTCAAGGCGTGTCTCGCCAAACTCCTCACCCGCTAAGTTCTGGGATTCAGTGATTCCATCGGAGTAGACCAGCAACACGTCGCCTGCGTTTAGTTGAACGCAACCGCCGACATACGCGGCCGTTGACATCGCGCCCAGTAACATCCCGCCTTCTGAAAGCGTCTCCAGCTTTCCATCGGCGCGCAGCAGCAGGGCCGGCGGGTGTCCGGCGCTGCAGTAGTTCAACACACCGGTTGCTGAATGCAACGACGCTAAGAACAAACTCGCCAACGGCAGAAATGGTTCTCTCGAGCACACATCGCGATTGACTGCTGCCATGACAACTTCCGGCCGGGAGTTTGCTGAGGCATGGGCCGCGATCAACCGCACCAGATACGTGGTCCACATGCCGGCCGCCAAACCTTTACCGCAAATATCACCCAGCGCCATCGTCAACCCTGCGCCGGTTTCCTGGACCGTGAAAAAGTCTCCCGGTAAGTGCCGGACGGCAAAAATCTCGCTGGCGATTTCAAATTCTCCATGTCGAACGAGACGGGGCGCGCACAAACGGCGGTGAATCTGTGCGGCTTCGAAGATTGCTGTGTGAAGCTCGGCGTAGTCCTGTTGCAGAACCGCTATCTTGCTCTCCAGATCCTGTCGCCGGCTACGGACCGGACGGCTTACCGGACGCGGAAACAACTGCACATCAATTTCTCGCCGGGTGGCAATACCCTGATTGATTCGTGCCTGACTCATGGGAGAGTGCCTCTTAGGTCAAAAGTGAGACGTGTTGTTTCGTGTGATTCTTGGTGCGCTTTTTACGCTCGATAAGAACATCCACGAACGACACGAAATGCACCAAATAATCCGAAAGTCCTGCCTTTTGGCTTATCCGACAAACTTATAACCACTACCGTGCACCGTCAGTATGAAGCGCGGCTCTTCCGGGTTTGGTTCGAGTTTTTGTCTGAGGTGGACGATGTGCGTGTCTACCGTGCGAGTGTTCGGATAATTCTCATAACCCCACACCGCGTCCAACAGACGATCGCGGCTAAGTGTTTCAACCGGATGAGCGACAAAGTAAGCAAGCAGCGCGAACTCTTTCGCCGAAAGCTCCACCGGCCGGCCGGAGCGCTTCACTTCATTACTGCGAACGTTCACTTCTACATCGCTGAAACGGTAGACGTCGGCAGTTGGCGATTGCGGCGATGCGCGTCTCAGCACCGCTTTAACCCGGGCCATCAATTCGCGAATAGAGAATGGCTTGGTAACGTAATCGTCGGCACCCAGCTCCAGGCCGACTACCTTGTCGATCTCTTGCCCACGCGCAGTGAGCATGATGATGGGGACGCCCGGCCGCCTCGCTTTCAACTGCTTGCAAACGTCCAACCCGCTCATGCGCGGCATCATTACATCGAGTACGACTAAATCCGGATCATCCGCGATTGCGCGTTCAAGGCCTTCCGCGCCATCTCCCGCGCTGATCACTTCATAACCTTCATACTCGAAGTTATCGCGCAACCCGGCCACCATCGCCGGCTCATCTTCGACGATCAAAATCCGCGGCTTTTTCGTGGCGCTGGCTTCCGCAGAGCTGCCGCCATTGCCCGCATATGTCGTTGCCAGATGACCGTTCGGTTGTTCACTAGAGGTTTTTCTTTTCATGTCAGAGGTCCGTCCTTAATAACTTCGTCTCGAAACACGATTATCCAGCTGTGGGTTGATGGCTTTCTGAACCCAGCGGTATCGAC
>DATEPF010000167.1:0-10407 GCA_035273325.1 Pyrinomonadaceae bacterium
AAACACGCAGCCGCTTGCCCCTGCCAAAATCCGGCGAGGCACAGAATTGGTTTTGACAATCCCGCCTGGCGAAGTTCAATTCCCTCTTCGGGCAAGGCCACGCCAAACCAATCGGCGCCTTCTGTTTCTACACGTCGCGCACACTCTATCGCGCCATGACCGTAGGCGTTCGCTTTAACCACGCCCATAACGTTCACGTGTGGTCCAACGCGATTTTTGACTATATGAAAATTCGCGGCGAGGGCGTTTAGATCGATCTCAGCCCACGTGGGCCGGCCTGCGGTTGATGTGTATGGTTGTGACACAACGGATTTATTCGTGTGTTTCGTGTAATTCGTGGATCGCGTTTTGTGCCAGCCAAAACGATCCAAGAATTACACAAAAGGCTGTATTCTACTTTTGTGGCAAAGCCAAAGTTTAGGCGATCTCGTAACGCGGGAGAAAGTAGCTATTCGCGATACAGATTGTCAAAGCGCATGCTGGAAGGAGTGAAACGCAGACGAACTGTGTCGGTAGGACCGTTACGTTGCTTGGCAACGATAAGCTCAGCGATGTTCTTTTCATCGTCGGGCATGCTGTCGCGCTCTTCGGGAGTCTTGTACTGTTCAGGACGATAGATGAAGGCCACGAGGTCCGCATCCTGTTCCAGAGCACCTGACTCGCGCAAGTCGGCTAACTGCGGGCGGTGATCCGATCTGGCTTCCGGCGCGCGCGAAAGCTGTGACAGGGCAATCAATGGAACGTTCAGTTCCTTGGCCAGCGCTTTCAATTCACGTGAAATCTGCGACACCTCTTGCTGGCGCGACTCGACGCGCTTTGCGGAGCCACTCATCAGCTGCAGGTAGTCCACCACAATTAGATCGAGCCGTTTCTGTTCGGCGGCCAGTCGCCGCGCCTTGGCTCGCATTTCCAAAACAGTGATACCCGCGGTGTCATCCAGAAATATTTTTGCGTCGGCCAACGTGCCTAACGACTTGGCGATCTGCGCCCACTCCGGCCGCGAAAGGAAGCCGTTGCGAAAACGTTGCGCGTCGATGTTCGCTTGCGAGCAAAGCATGCGCATCACCAGCGCTTCTTTCGACATTTCAAGTGAGAAAATCCCGACCACCGCGCCGGGCACGTGCAGGGCCGCATTCTCAGCAAGCATCAACGCAAAGCTGGTCTTACCCATCGAGGGTCGGGCTGCCACGATGATTAAGTCCTGTCGCTGCCAGCCTGAAGTTAGTTTGTCGAGGTCTGCAAAACCGGTTGTCAGTCCAGTCAGTACAGCCGCTCGGCCCTCCATCTCCTGGATTTTTTCCAGCAGTTGTTCGGCAACTGGTTTGACGTGCACAAAGCCCTGGCGAATGCGTTCATCGGCCAATTGAAAAATAGCCTGCTCGGCATGATCCAGAATGATCTCTGGTTCGTCTTCCTGTTCCAGCGCTTCCTGCGTGATCTTGTTCGCCGCCCGGATCAATTGACGCAGCATTGATTTGCCGCGAACGACTTTTGCGTACTGCGCAATGTTAGTCGAATGTGGCAGGCCGTACGTCAGGTTAGAAATGAACGTTATGCCGCCGACTGACTCGAGTGCGTTTTCCTTTTTGAGCTCTTCACCGATCAGAATCGGGTTTATTTCCCCGCCCCTCTCAAACAGCGCGATCATCGCGGTGAATATTCGCCGGTTAGATGGTACGTAGAAATCTTCGGGCTTCAGTAGTTCGATTGCCTGACTGATAAGACCGTTGTCGATGATGATGCCGCCGAGTATGGCGCGCTCAGCTTCAGCACTATGTGGCAGGGAGCGTTCGAGGGGTTGTTCGCGAATAGGATCGGGGGTGGCCATGAACTATATGTTGAAGTGCGATTTGTTTAGGTGATTTCGTGTGATTGATGGATCTGCTTTTGTCATTTCGAGGTAAACAAAACGACGCTGCAAGTTTTAGTTGCAGCGTCGCAATATACAACACGCGATCCAACAAGACCACAGTGTCAGTGTTTTTATTCAGCAGCTTCGGCGTCGGCTGTAGCTTCCGTGTCCACTGTTTCTTTCGTCAGCTCTGCTTCCTGTTCGGGGGTCAGATGACCAACGATAACTTCACCCTCAGGCGCGACTTTCACCTGAAGATCCAACGATACTTCACGGTGTAAACGCACCGGGATAGTGAAATCTCCAAGACGCTTAATTGGTTCAGCCAAATGGATTCGATGGCGGTCGATTTCATGTCCGCGTTGCTTCAAGGCCTCGGCAATATCCATGGAAGTTACTGACCCGTATAGCGCGCCCGTCTCGCCTGACTTACGCTTAAACTCCAACACCAGCGAACGAATTTTTTCTGCTTGTCCTTCAGCAGTCGAACGCTCTGCCGCTTCTTTCTTCAACAGCCTGCCGCGTTCCTCTTCGATTTGCTTGACGTTGCCCGCGGTCGCTTCCACTGCAAGCTTACGCGGTAATAGATAGTTACGGGCGTAGCCGGATCTGACTCGGACGATCTCACCGCGTGCCCCGAGATCATCAACATCTTCTCGTAAAAGTAATTTCGTGTGCGCCATCTGGCAGCTCCTTCTTAATGTCACTTCCTCCATTGGAGGTGGACAGGCAGGAATGCCTGTCCTACGGTGAACAGGCAGGGATGCCTGTTCTACTGCGTTAGTCCGTGGTGTATGGCAATAGCGCAATGTTGCGAGCGCGTTTGATCGCCTCGGCGAGCATTCGCTGGTGAATCGCGCAGTTGCCGGAAATACGACGTGGCAGAATCTTGCCACGCTCCGGAATGTAATTCTGCAAAAAGCGTGTGTCTTTAAAATCTATGATGTCCACTTTCTCGATACAGAACCGGCAAATCCTGCGCCGTCGCATCCGGCGACCGCCACGGCCACCCTGCATAGATCGCCCGCGGTCAAAATCATCGTCACCGCCGCCGTTGTAACGGCGCCCTCGGTCTTCATAATTTGTTGACATAGTTACCTCTTAAACTCGATTCACTAAACTTAAACGACGGAAGCTCAACTACGCGGCGTCTTCCACGGCTTCATCCGTGGCTGCCGGTGGCGCGGATTCGCTGGCGGATTGCGTAGGTTGTGCGCCCGGGCGCTTCGCTGCCTTACGCTCGCGCTTGTCTTTAAACTTCTGCGCACGCTGCCGATCTTCGTCGACGCGAACGGTGATGTAACGAATGATGCGATCATTGACGCGCATCCGGCGCTCGAGTTCCGCAATCTCACGCCCAGATCCTTCGATCTCCATCAGTACGAAATTACCTTCAGTTTTGTGAAGGATCTCGTAGGCCAGCTTCCGCCTTCCCATGCTTTCCGCTTTGGTAATGACGCCGCCCTGGTCTGTCACAATCTGCTTAAAACCATCGGTTAAACGCGTCACTTCATCATCGTCAGCACCGGGGTCAACGATAAACACCACTTCATATTGTCTATGCGTATCCAAAATAAATCTCCTTAGTAAATAGTGAACGGGCAGCCGTTTACCATTTACGAGTTATATTCCGTCATTGCTTTCAAAACACCGTCTCGCAAAATCGTGCGTATGGCCCCGGTGCTTGTTTCTAAAATCTTTTCAACTTCAGGCCGTGCGGCACGCGAAAACGAATCAAGTACAAATCGTTTCGCATCCGCGACCGGATGGTCCGGTTGAATTCCGATACGCAACCGTGTGAATTCATTCGTTCCCAGCACGCTGATAATTGACTTCAAACCGTTGTGGCCCCCGGCCGTACCGCGTGCTCGAATCCGAATAGTTCCAAACGGGAGTGCCAGGTCGTCCACCACCACCACGAGGTTTTCATAAGGCGGCGTCAGGTCCTGTTTTGCCACCAGACATCCCACTGCTTCGCCGCTCAAATTCATGTACGTCTGAGGCTTCGCGAGCTTTCCAATAACACCCTCTATCTCGCCCCGCCCAACAAACGATCTGCATTCACGCCGGCTGACAGAAATACTGAATTCAGTTGCCAGCTTGTCAATCAACATGAACCCGAGGTTGTGTCGAGTCCATTCGTAGTCCAGTCCCGGGTTACCCAACCCCACAATCAGAAACATTGCCAATTGCCAATTTCCGATTGCCAATTAGGGACCAAATGTTTTGCAATCGGCAATCGGCAATTGCAAATTGGCAATGTCGCTCTACTCCTTCGACTGTTCGCCTTCTTCGTCTTCCTTCTTGCCCTTGCCGATAACTTCAGGTTCCGCCGGTGTGCCTTCTTCGATCACTGCCGCTGCCACAGGCTCTTCCTTAACAATACCGACCGTGGCAATAACATTTTCCGGCGTGGCTAAAATCTCAACACCTTCAATAGGAGGAATGTCTGAGACGTGCAACACGTCGTGCACATGCAGATTGGAAACGTCGACATTGATGGCGTCTGGAATGTCGCGGGGCTGGCACTTAATCTCAATCTCGCGAATCACCTGCTCAAGGTGGCCTTCTTCATCGCGCACGCCGATCGGCTCGCCAACCAGATGCAAAGGAACGGTCACCTCAATCTTTTGACCTTTTACCAGGCGCGTGAAATCCGCGTGGATCAAACGACCACGGAGTGGATCTACCTGCCGGTCGTGAAACATGACTTCGCTGGGTCCAACGCCTTCGATGTCGAGGGTGAAGATAGTGTTCCGCCCCGCTTCAGAACGGAGTATTGCGGCCAACTCACTGAGTGGCGCTACCGCGGACACGGCGTCACCTTCGCCGCCATATACGTTGACGGGCACCATACCAGCACGTCGAACTCTGCGCGCGTCGTTTTTGCCGCGGCCCTCGCGAACCTGAGCGCGGACGGTAATATCTTTGTGTTCTGCCATGACAACTCCTCTTAACAAACGTTCAGCGATCAGTTTCTGAGATCTTTAATCTCGAATTTCAAATCTCCAATAACGCCAAACGGCGCACCGGAATTTAAAATTTGAGATTTAAGATCTCAGCAACCGATCGCTGATGGACTTCTCTTTAAGCCATCAGTGTTTGCCCTTCGCTAAACGAAGAGCGAGGAAACGCTGGTTTCCTCGTGGATCGACTTGATCGCTTTCGCCAGAAGCGGCGCGATACTAAGGACCTTTATCTTTTTCAACTCGCACGCGTGGTCGCGTAGCGGAATCGTATTCGCAATAATGATCTGCTCGATTTCCGAGTCATCGAGCTGTTTCACTGCCTTGCCTGACAAAACCGCATGTGTAAAGCAGGCATGAATTCTTTCGGCACCAGCATTTTTCAACGCTTTGGCCACTTTCGTCAAGGAGCCACCCGTGTCGCACATGTCGTCGACAATCAAACAACTGCGCCCGCGCACGTCGCCGACCACGTTCATGACTTCCGCTACATTAGCTTTTTCGCGCCGTTTATCGCATAAAGCGAGCTCAGCATCGAGCCTTTTTGCATACGCCCGGGCGCGTTCTGCACCACCTGTATCGGGGGCCACGACCGTCAAATTCGGCAGCGGATTGTCCTGGTAATACCCGATCATAACCGGAGCGGCGTAAAGGTGGTCCACCGGAATATCAAAGAAGCCCTGAATCTGGGCCGCGTGTAAATCCATCGTCAGCAACCTGTCGGCGCCGGCCACGGTAATCAGGTTTGCCACCAACTTCGCTGAGATGGGGACGCGGGGACGGTCTTTCTTATCAGAGCGTCCGTAGCCGTAATACGGGATCACTGCAGTCACCCGTTCAGCAGACGACCGGCGAAAAGCGTCGAGCATTACCAACAACTCCATCAAATGCTCGTCGGTCGGCGGACACGTTGGCTGAATGATGAAGACATCGCCGCCCCGCACGTTTTCGTCAATCTGAAAATTAAATTCGCCGTCAGAAAAACGTTCCGCGAACGCGCGTCCCATATCACAACCAAGTTGACGCGCAATCTCTTCCGCCAGTTTCGGGTTAGCGTTTCCCGAAAAGATCTTGATGCCTCCGGTTGTGCCCATAGAGAATTTTGAGTTTGGCTTTGGGTTGTGAGTTTCGAGTTTCGAGCTCTTGGTTTAACTCGAAACCTCCCACTCGAAACTCGAAACTGTGATTGGCTGGGGCGGGTGGATTCGAACCAACGAATGCCGGTTCCAAAGACCGGTGCCTTACCACTTGGCTACGCCCCAAAAATCAGATTCAGAATGTAAAGAGCCTCTAGAAGATCTACAAATTCAATGCGCGTGCATACTCAAGCCGCGACACTGTAACACAGTCAAAGACGCGCCAACCCGGCTCGAGTTGTATTTGATTTAACGCGCGCTGCTGAGTTTCTCGATCAGTAAAGATACCAAATACACTAGAACCACTTCCAGCCAACAACGCACTCTCCGCACCTGCGGTAAGCAGCGCGGATTTGGCTCTTTTGATCTCGGGTTCCATATCAAAGATCGTTAACTCAAAGTCGTTTTGCAAGTCTTCTCCACGCGCCGGTGCCGACTCTGAAAAATCACCGGCTCGCGGCGAACCGGCAAGGATAGGGATCGGAATATTTGATGTCAAGGCAGGCGAATTGAGTGCCTTGTACGCTTCGGCTGTGGATACGGTAACGCGCGGTTGTAGAACAATCAGGTGCGCAGTACCGGCGTCGGGTAGTGGTGTTATTTCCGTGCCGATGCCTGTTGCCATTGCGGAACCACCATGTAAAAAGAAAGGCACATCCGCTCCTATATTGGCTGCGACTACTTCCAAATCCGCAATGCCGGCCCCGATATGCCAGAGTTCATTGAGAGCTAATAACGTAACGGCTGCGTTCGAGGAACCGCCCCCCAAACCTGCCTTGGTCGGTATTCGCTTATGCAAATGAATGCTGGCTCCACCATCCACTGCGTAACGATTCTTCAGAGTAAGGGCGGCGCGCACGATAAGGTTGTCGGAGCTTGTAGGTATGTCGGGCTCATCACATGACAAAAAAATATCGCCACTAACGTTTTGTTCGAAGAGTAGATCATCGTGGAGCGAAATCGTTTGCAGCGTGGTGCTGATTTCGTGATAACCGTCCGGTCGCTTGCCGAGGACGCGCAGACTCCAATTAATTTTCGCAAACGACTGTACGCGGATGGAGGGTTGGTTCACTAGTGACGGCTGCGGGTGCGTTGCCGTCACAGTTGATTGCTGCTGTGCGCGGCTAGCGCGAAATGAAGATCTGAGTTAGATAGACACTGCCATCTAATGCAACGTAGCTTCCGATTGCTGAATACTGAAACGGACTATAGAGAATGTTTGCGCGGTGACCGGACGATCTCATCCACCGTTCAACTGCGAAAGCTCCTGGATTCTCGTAGCCCTTATTATACGCGATGTTTTCGGCGATAACTCGGAAGCCTCGTACTCCAGCAGCTCGCGCGCGATCTTTCGGGAGCAGGCCTTCAGGAGTTTCGTGATCGAAGAAACCTCGCCCACCCATCGCATGAGAGTGTTCTCTCGCCAGCCGACACAGATCGCTGTCCCAGGCCAGCGGTGGCAAACCGTTTGCCAGGCGCTCGTCATTTGTTAACTCAAATGCAATGCGCTCAATGGATGTCGCTTGCTCTAACGAAAACGGATGAATCGGATTGCTCGATGCGGTAACGCGACGTGGCCTTCCGTAAGTCAGTTCTGCAAAAGGCGCCCCGATCAAACCCGAAACAGATTGGCTCGGTCGTTGCTGGGCAGCCACACCACAAGCAAAGAGGACGGATATCGTTAAAAGCAAACCTAATTTGCAGGTGAATTTCTTGAGATAGTTACAGAAATAGAGGTGCATCGGAATTAAGGGCACTGGAAGAGTCCGGGGATTCGGCGTGGGCAATAGCCGTCAGATTGAGTCGCCTGGGTGACGTCTCTGAAAACCTGACCGGGGCAATGGCAGGCAGTTGAACTACGGTAAGATTATCAAAGGATTAAACAGAGATCAACAATGCTGATCACGCGCGATCGGAGCCAATTATGCTGGCGATTTATGCGGGAGGCGCGAAGCGCAGCAGCGCGCGCTGCCATGAGGTGCGGGTTGGATAGCAATAAAGCAAGACCGCCACCGCAACCAGGCCGGCGCCATACGCGTAGAAATCATTGGCAGTTATGAGGGTGGCTACGAATCCAACTAAAGCGATTACGGTGCCCAGCGCTGCAACCTGCAGCGTGGTCCTCTGCAAGGTAATGAGGAGACCGCTCGCCCCTTTGAGTGCGCCGATATCCTGAAGTCGCATCGCTCCGAATTTTGTGCGTCGCAGTGCCACCGCACCTAAACCAAAAATCAGAATCGTTATGCGAACAGCAATGTCCAGGGATGGATTACTCTTAGGAATTAAGAACCGTTTACTGACGTAGGCAAGAACGCAAAGCAGAACCACACCAACGAGGAGCGCGACGACTGTTGTACGTGTCGCTTTGTGTCGGCGCTCCAGCTCAGAATTACTGTTTCCGTTAGCTTCTGTTGGATTTTCCATTTGCGCTAATCATCGTTCAACTTCGCGCTACCCGCAAGGCAAGAAAAAGCCCGGTGTACGGCGGCACACCGGGCATATTCAGGTTCGTGGTGGTAAACGAACTACGGCTTGTTCTCTTTCGGCGCCACGGGCGCGGGACCGGAAGCAGGAGTCGTGTTCTTACTCGTCGAGGGCGGGTTCTGTGACGTGGTGGTCCGCGCTCGTCGTTGGACCGGCGCCTGCGGCATCACGTTTGTTGGCAACTGACCGTTGTACTTAATCGCCTCGTCGATCAAGTCATTCTTCCCTTCCTTCTTATCCTTGCTGATCAACACTCCATCCTCACTAACCGAAATGTCTGCCTTACCGGCGAACTGTTTAATCAAGTCTCCCATGAAACCAGGCTTTTCTGCTGGCATCACATTTTTTCTTGCCGGGTCGGCATCAGGAACCGCGGCGCCGATAATGCTTAGCTGCTCTTTTGCTTTTTCGAGGAACTCGCTGTTTGGATAGTTGCGCACCAAATTTTGGTAATGCTTGGCCGCTTCATCCGGCTCCTCTTCTTGTTGATAGGTGGTGCCCAAACGGAACAGCACCTCGTCATTTAGCGAAAAATTAGGATACTTTTCGAGAATCTCCTTAAGACGAGACTGAGCACCCTTTAACCCGCCTTTGTGCCCTTTGTAACGCGCGTCGTAGTAGAACCGGGCCACACCAAGATTGTGCATGGCGAGGTTCTCCTGCGTATCTACGAGGTGGCCCTCAACAACCGGGCGGAGGTTTGATTTCGGATACTGTTGCAACAGCGATTTCAGTCGTTGTTCAGCTTTCCGCGCATTGCTGATATCGCGGTCGGACAAACCCATCTGTCGCATTTCAGATTCGGCAACTTTCAACATCGCGTCATCGGCCAATGGGTCAGTCGGGAAAAAGGTCAGCCAGTCGAGGTAGCCTTGTGAGGCTTGGACCAACGCAGCCTTAGTTCCTTCGAGGTAGAAAGAGTCGGCGATGGCGAGTTTCGCTAACGGCAAATAGGGTGAATCGGGATACGTATTGATGATGGTCGCGAACAGTAATCGCCCTGTTTCATGGTTGC
The DNA here is from genome assembly GCA_035273325.1 of Pyrinomonadaceae bacterium. Lineage (GTDB taxonomy): Bacteria > Acidobacteriota > Blastocatellia > Pyrinomonadales > Pyrinomonadaceae > PSRF01. The sequence continues at coordinate 9,454 of DATEPF010000167.1, forward strand.
CTTTTCTGACTTCGTTGGCGGCTTCCACAAAAAGCACGCGGTCACGCCCTGGGGCCACGGTCCCGGTAAGTTCTTCTAACTTGTCATCGCCGCCGCCACCAAATATTCCAAGAAACTTGCCCTTCTTTTTCTTCTTTGAATCGCTGGAGTTGGCACTCGCCGTGCGGGCTCCCGCGGTCGACTGCAACGCGTTTTGAACTCGTGTATTTAGATCGGTTACGGAAGTTTCCAACCGATCCAAAATAGTAGTGTCAAAGCGTTCTGCCTTTTCGTGCTTTGCTCGAAGATCGTTGACCTCAGAAAGCAGGCTGCCGACTTCCACGTCCAATCCTTTCAGACGATTGCGAGGATCATCAGGATTTTTCTTTTCCTGTTCAGTTGGCGCCGGCATCGCGGAGACCGCGCTCGATAGTGAGCGCCGCATCGAGTCCAGCTTTGAACGCATCACATCAAGCCGTTGCAGAATCGGAAGGTCGCTTCCGCTTTGTTGTGCAACCGTAATTCCAGTTAACGCGAAAAGAAGTACGGCACAAGTCAACAGCTTTGCGCCAAAGTAAGAATGCATATCTAAACCTCCACTAATCATTGCCGGGTAAATCTAAATCCACTGAACAGTAGCTTCGCGCAAATCGCGCACAGCACTTTCCGGATCATTCGTATTAAAAACCGCAGAGCCCGCTACGATCATCTCTGCGCCTGCCGCCACCACCGCGCCGATATTGTTAAGATCGATGCCACCGTCGATTTCAATGCGGGTTGGCAGCCCACGGTCTTGAATCATCTGCCTTAATCGCCGCACCTTGTCGATCGAAGTCTCAATAAACTTTTGCCCGCCAAAGCCCGGATTAACGGACATAACGAGAACGTAGTCTGCATACGGCAGTACTTCTGACAAACTCTCGACTGGCGTCGCCGGGTTGATGACTACACCGGCCGTGGCACCCGCGGCACGAA
>DATEPF010000168.1:0-19144 GCA_035273325.1 Pyrinomonadaceae bacterium
CGATGAGAACATGCGTGATGATATGAAGATTACAGTTATCGCGACCGGCTTCGGTGAAGAGGCAGTTGCGGTTGCCTCTGCGGCGTCGGTAACGGCTATGCCTGCGACGCCTCCACGCTACGTGCAAAGGCCCAGTGACGATTTACCGCGACCAATGATGGGCGCGCGCGCTGACGACCTCGACGTGCCAACTTTCATTCGCAAAAAAGCAGATTAAGAGTTCAAGGTGCTATTCCAGGAAGGAAGGCGTTTCGCTCGCCTTCCTTTTTCTTTTGCACCAGGTCCTGCAGTCGTCCCCCTCGGAAGTCAATTAGCAGCTTCGCGTTATTGTGTAATTCCGTGGATCGTTTTGCACTGCATAAAAGGATTCACGAAATACACGAAACGCATGAAATAAAACGCGGGCGTGCAAGTTGTTTTCGGCCTTTGCTTTTTGAGTGATGGTTGTGTAGCATGACCACCATTCCTTGCAGGATTTTCCATTAGGGTAAATGTTTCGTCCCTCTCCTCGAGTGGCCGCAGCCTGCGAGGCGTTGTGGATTCGCGCATGCTCGTTTCCCACCCCAGGGCACCGCGTGATCGACCAATAACCCGTCTTAATATTCTTTGGAGGTAAGACAGTGAATCGGAAACTTATTAGAACCACGCTTGCGGAGGTCAAAGGAAAAGCACGCGAGGTTCCGCAGCCGCGCGAACGTTCCAACGGTGGCTCTCAACGCGGCGGAGGCGAAAGTGGTCCTCGTGAAGCAACTACTCCGCGCGCGCCCCAACCCGCGCCCGCGCAGGTTCGCAAACGTACGCCGCCGCCTATGGAAACTAACGCCGAGCTCTTCTATTACAAGAAGCAGATCGACGCTCATACACCCATGGTCATCGTGCTGTTGGATGGCGAGGAAATCGAGGGCACAATTGAATGGTATGACCGCGGGGCATTGAAAGTGAACCGTAAGGACGAGCCGAACCTTCTTCTTCTCAAGCGCAATATCAAATACATGTTCAAGGCCGACGAGCGGGTTGAACCGGCAGCAGAATAGCTGCCGTTTCACCCTGTTTCGATCGCCCCAGCTAACAGGCGGCCCGTCTCGACATGAGGCAGTTTGCCAATAACTCTTCCGATATTAATTCTCGACAACGTCAATCTCTGCCCCGGATAGCGATCACGATGGGCGATCCGGCCGGCATCGGGCCAGAAGTAGTTTTGAGGGCCGTAGCCGAGGATGAGATCAGGCGTGTGTGCGTTCCTGTCATAATCGGCGATGCGCAATTGCTGGCACACACGGCCCGTACACTTGACCTTCAATGCGGCTACGACATCGTTCGCCGGGGTGAGCCGCTTCCGGAAAAACTTACCGAACCGACGATCTTCCACCTCGATAACATCAATGGCTTTATCGAACCTGGTGTTGAATCAGGAGCCGCGGGAAAGGCCGCGGGCGGATATATCGAGGCGGCAGTCGAGCTTTGCGCTGCTGGAAGTATTGACGCTATCGCGACTGCTCCCATCAACAAGCGCTCGCTGTTTCTAGGTGGCTATAGTTTTCCTGGTCACACTGAGTTTCTCGCACACCTCACGGGAACCGAAGAGTATGCAATGGCGTTTGTGGCAGCCAATTTACGGATTGTCTTGATCTCGACTCACGTGCCGCTTGCAGAGGCCATCCGCATGGTGGAACGAGACCGAATGATTCGTACGATTGTACTCACCAATCGAGAACTGAAACGTTGGGGCATTGAAAACCCACGCGTTGCCGTCGCCGCCCTTAACCCACACGGTGCTGAAGGTGGTTTGTTTGGAGTGGAAGAGGCGTCGGAAATCATGCCCGCAATCCAGGCTTGTCGTGAGACTGACGACATAAATGTGCACGGCCCGTTCTCGGCAGACACGGTTTTTCTCCGTGCTTCTCGCGGTGAATTTGATGCAGTCGTTGCTTGCTACCACGACCAGGCAATGATTCCTGTAAAATGTCTTTCGTTTGGCGAGGCTGTGAATGTTACTCTTGGATTGCCGTTCATCAGGACTTCTGTAGATCACGGAACGGCCTTTGACATTGCCGGCAAAGGTTTAGCAGAACATTCGAGTATGGTGGCCGCAATTAAATTGGCCGCCGACCTGTCGTCGCGCTCCGACGAAAGCAATCATGCCGTGGAAGTGTAAAACTAATGGTCAATCAAGAATCAAAATCTCACGTCGGCGTAAACAAAGACTCACGTCGCATTCTGGTCGCTGATGACGACCCCGCCATTCTCCGCCTGGTTTCAGCAATTCTGGAAAAAGAAGGTTACGGTGTGGTGACGGCGCGTGACGGGCGGGAAGCTTACAAGATCCTGCAAGCCGATCAGAATTTTACCGCGGCTATTTTCGACGTAGTCATGCCTCACATTTCAGGGCCGGAACTCGTTCGCTTCATGAAAACTGAAAAGCGGCTGATGCGGATTCCCGTGATGATGATGACAGCGGAACAGGATCCGAAGCTGTCTTCAGATAGTTTTTCCGCGGGCGCTGTGGTCTTCCTTCCCAAGCCGTTCACTACCGCACAACTCCACATCATGCTGCAGATGTTGATCGGAAAAGCTGCGACCTAGACTCTAATGGCTCGGGTCAATCAAACAAGGACACTTCGTTTCATCGTTAGTGTTGCCGCTCTGTTCCTGGGGTTTGGGTCCCTGCAAGTTACCCATGCGCAGTTAAACACGAGTCGCGCGCGAGGTGCGCTACGGCGAATGGCGGGCTTTGAGCTTACCAACGGGGCCGTGCGCGTGAGGACGATCAGTGAGGCGAACAAAACTAGTGCGACCGTTACCGCTGAACTCAGGACCGTGTTCAGATTTGAACAGGATGATCGCGGACGTTGGCGAGTAGCGGAAGTGAGAGTAGCTCCGGATCGTTGGGAAGACGTCGCGATGATTAGCAGCGCGCTCGCCACCCAGTTTCCGGAAGACCAATGTAACGCCCCTGGTTTTCAGCTTGGGAAGAAAGCGCCGATCGAACCGACTCCAAAACGCGTTCGGTGTTTGCTTGGTAGCTTATTGGGTGTTGCAGTCCCGTCCGATGCCATCAGAATTCAGGAAATCGCACCGTCGCCGGTGCCGCTCGCGTCGCAGGAGTCTGCGACCGTCGTTACGTGGATCGGCGTTGAAGCGCGCGCGATAAGTGATGCTAAAGGTTGGCGCATAACTGACATACGAACGGGAGACCGTGAGTGGGTCAACCTGGATCAATTCGTCGCTGCTCTAAACCAGCAGAAGCAAAACCGCGCCCGCCTGGATATGCAGCGAATTGTCGACGCGCTCGAACGTTACCGCACGGACAAAGGTGCGTACATCGTTTCGGACAGTCATGCGGTATTGATTGATCACCTTAGTCCTGCATACATTCGCGAAGTCATTCGATTGGATCCCTGGCGGCAGCCTTACAAGTATGTGGGACAGCGAGACCATTTCACGCTTGTGTCACCTGGACCGGACGGCAAAGATGGCACGGCTGATGACGTTGCTCGCTCGAAATAGTTGTCGTGAGAAACTCTTGACGTGTTATTTGCCGAGTGTTAGTTTCAAAACGCGGTTGTCGCATTAAGACCGCTAAATATCGACAAGCCCCGCGCCCTGTTTCCCATTAACGCACCCCGCCAGTGGCGCTATTTTCCTTTAAGGGTAATCAAGCTTTGCTAGCCGGACGAAAAATCCTACTTGCCGACGACTCAATCACAATTCAAAAAGTTGTTGAGCTCTCCTTTGCAGATGAAGGCGCCGAAGTCGTGTGCGTCAGCAATGGAAGAGAGGCAATCGAACGGCTGGAGAATTTTCACCCGGACATCGTTTTGGCCGATGTATTCATGCCGCAGGTCAGCGGTTACGAGCTGTGCGAATACATAAAACAAAATGCGGAGCTGAAGCATATTCCTGTTATGCTTCTGGTTGGCTCTTTTGAGCCTTTCAATGAATCGGAGGCGCGCAGAGTTGGCGCGGACGACACTTTGACTAAGCCCTTTCAATCGATTCGCAGGTTGTTGGAAAAGGTCGGCCTGTTGGCTGAAGGCGCCACGCCTGAGGAGATGATCCAAACGGCGGAGTATCCGAAGGTGGATCAGCCTGAACCACAAAAACTTTCCGACACTGAAATCGAGCTGACGACGGCAGATACTCGTCAGCTCCGCCCAGCGGTCCCTCGAATTGCGCCAGACTCGGCTGCACCGCTACCGGACTCTGCTATCAGTTCAACCACGGATGACGCGAAGATGGAACCTAAAGTCATGGACGTTGCCCCGCAACAACAGCGCGCCACTGCCAATGAGGAGTTGCTCGATCTAGGCGACCTTCATCAACCCGTTAGCGTCTCAACAGAGGAATTTGTGTTGGACATTGATTTGGATGCGGCACCGGAAACACCTTCGACCGAACGCTATCCCGCATACGTTGGGCGACCTGATCTACGGACCACAGTGCGAGACTTGAGAACTGTCAACTTTCCGCATCGCGAAGCGACCGCGACAGTAGAGCCTCCTGCACAATCTCCGGTTGCTGAAGCCTCCGATTGGAGTACTGATCGGTTCGCGCAAACGGAAAACTTTTCTCGAGAGTTCGTAGAACCGGCTATTCAACCCGCCTCACCCGAGTCGGTAGTGAGTGAAGATGCCCAGCCAACCCTCCCCTCCGGCATGATCACTTTGGATCAAATTTCACCGGAAGTGATTGACGCCATCGCGCGACGCGCAGTCGAACAACTATCCGAGAAAGCAGTGCAGGAGATTGCGTGGGAAGTTGTACCGCAATTGGCTGAGCTGCTTATCAAACGACAACTCGAAGAGAAGAGTTCCTGATAAGCGATTGAACGCATTCACTTGAACGGCGGCTCTCTGGCCGCCGTTTTTGTTTGTCCGATAAACTTTAGTCTGTCGGAACCCCGGCGTGTCCTGTCTCCATGGCTACGACCAGCTAAAGCGTACGCACATGGGCAACATGGAAATAATTCTGCTTTGCCTTACAATGCATGTTCGATCATAAGCCTGACAAAACGCCTTCGCCGAGCTTCCGTGTGACTAAGACTGATGGAAATTCCTAAACAATACGACCCTAAACAGGCAGAACAGCATCACTACGAACGTTGGGAACGATCAGGTTTCTTCGCTCCGGAGATTAATCGCGATCCCGCCGCGCCCGTATTCTCAATCGTTATTCCGCCGCCCAACGTTACTGGTTCATTACACATGGGCCATGCTCTACAGCACACCATGATGGATGTGCTCAGCCGCTACAAACGTATGGATGGTTACCGGACGTTATGGCTTCCGGGTATGGACCACGCCGGTATTTCAACTCAGCTAATGGTTACCCGGGAATTAAAGAAAGAGAAGTTGACCCGGCACGACCTGGGCCGCGAAAAATTTGTGGAACGTGTGTGGAAATGGAAGAAAGAATCGGGCGGCCAGATAACGCTCCAGATGAGACGCGAAGGCGCTTCGGTTGATTGGTCCCGCGAAAAATTCACGATGGATGAAGACTTGTCACGTGCGGTCCGCGAAGTCTTCGTGCGTTTGTATGACGACGGGATGATTTACCGGGGCAACCGTATTGTTAACTGGTGTCCTAACGATCAAACGGTGCTCTCGGATTTGGAGGTGCAAAAGGAGGCCCACGCCGGCAAACTTTATTATTTGCAATATCCAGTGAAGGGAAGCAATCAACGGGTAACAGTTGCAACCACCCGTCCGGAGACGATGTTAGGCGACACCGGCGTAGCGGTGAACCCAAAAGACGACCGGTATCGCGACGTGGTTGGGGTCACATTGGAACTGCCTTTAACCGGGCGACAGGTCCCTGTGGTTGCCGATGAATTTGTTGACCCTGAGTTTGGCACCGGGGCAGTGAAAGTCACTCCCGCGCATGATCCAAACGACTATGAGATGGGCCAAAGGCACAACCTTGCGGAAATAGCTGTCATCGACCAGCACGCGAAGATGACTAACGACGCGGGAGCTGAATTTGCCGGACTCGATCGTTACCAGGCTCGAGATTTGGTAGTTGAGAAGTTTGCCGGGCTGGGGTTGCTGGAAAAAGTTGTCGACTACGAATTCTCGATCTCCAAATGCGAACGGTGTAAGACCGTCATAGAACCATTAACTTCCACGCAATGGTTTCTCCGAATGGACCACCTGCGTGACATGGCTCTGCAGCTTTCGCGGCAGGAGAAGAAGCCGCGGTTCGTTCCCGAAATTCCCTACGAAAAGATTTATACAACGTGGTTGGAGAACTTGCGCGACTGGACGATTTCGCGGCAGCTGTGGTGGGGCCATCAGATTCCCGCGTGGTATACGCCCGACGGTGAAGTGGTGGTGGCGCGGACGGAAGAACAGGCCAGGAACAAGGCTGGCACCGATCAACTGGTGCAGGATCCCGACGTATTGGATACCTGGTTTTCATCGGCGCTATGGCCGTTTTCCACCCTGGGCTGGCCAGACGAAACAGACGATCTCAAAACGTTTTACCCGACATCAGTTCTTATTACGGCTCGAGACATTATTTTTCTGTGGGTGTCTCGAATGGTTATGACGGGGATGAAGTTCATGCACGAGCGTCCGTTCGACGATGTGTTCATCACTGGCACCATCCTCGATCCGCACGGGCAACGCATGTCGAAAACGAAAGCAAACGGCGTGGATCCCTTGCAAGTGTTTGATAAGTTCGGAGTTGATGCGACTCGTTTAAAACTGGCGTCGGTGGGAAGTACGGACGTACGTTGGAATGATAAACAGGTCGAGTCGTACCGGAATTTTGCCAACAAGATCTGGAACGCTGCCCGCTTCTGTCTGATGAATGCGGACGGTGCAAAGGTCGAGGCCGGAGCTTTAGCGATTTCCGGCGATACGCCGTTGCACGATCGTTGGATTTTGTCGCGACTAAACAAAACGTCCCAGGTGGTTCGCAACGCGCTGGCAGATTATGAGTTTCACGAGGCGGTGCAGGTCCTTTATCACTTCTTCTGGGACGATTTCTGTGATTGGTATATCGAACTAAGCAAAACTGAAGTTACCGCTGAAGAAGATAATGTGCAGCGAACAAGAGCGCGCACCACGCTGTTGTCAGTCCTCGAACAGGCGCTGCGTCTGCTCCATCCGTTCATGCCTTATATCACAGAGGATCTGTGGCTGCGTCTGCCGGGTACTGATCAGAGCTTGTTACATCCCGCGTACAAAGAAGCCGAGCCCACAATTATGTTGGCCGCGTATCCGAAGGCCCAAAGTGAGCTAATCGACGAGAATGTCGAATGGCAGATGCAATCCGTGATTGATTTGATTTCCCGTGTCCGCAACATACGTTCGGAAATGAATATCAAACCGGGCGAGGCCGTGCCAGTGATGATCGCCGCCGCTGACGACGCCTTAAGGTCGGTTTTTACTGCTAACAAAAACCAGATAAAACGATTGGCACGTGCAGGCGAGGTAATGATTAGTGAAAAGCTCGACGCTCCGCGCGCGTCCGCTCGCGCAGTTTTGGCTGGTGGAGCCGAGTTGGCGGTCCCTCTGGAAGGTTTAATCGATTTCGAACAGGAGCGACAGCGACTCAGGAAAGAAAGAGAAAAGCTTGAATCCGAATCCGCAAAAGTCCAGGCCCAATTATCGAACCCACAGTTTGTCGAACGTGCGCCGGCGGAGAAGGTGACTGAACTGCGCGCACGAATCGAAGACATTGCTCAGCGCGTCGGCCAACTTGAGCAGACGATCCAAAATTTGGGTTGAACCATTTAATTTAGTGTTATTTCGTGTGCTTCGTGCAATTCGTGGACAGTTCTTATGCAGGCTAAAAAACGATCCACGAAATAACACGAAATAACACGAAGGCTATAGAACGCGTTGCGTATCGGGGTTTTAGGAACGTCCGTGGGCGGTCGGCGTGAAACTTGGCGGGTCGCGGCGCTTGAATGACCGGCGGCCAGCGGCGTATCTTTAAGCGATTCCAGTTAGTACAGGAGTTCCGATGCCAAGATTATTTATCCGGTATGGCGCGTTTTTGCTGGTGACAATTGTTACCCTCGGTCTTTTTGTGATAGAAGCCGACGGCCAACGCCGCCGCCGAAGAGTTCGCCGGGCACCTCGTCCAGTCGTCACAAATCCGGAAATTGCACCTCAGGGTTCTGAGACCATCGGCCCGGATGGTGAGGCAATCATTAGCACAGCGGATGATCCGGGTACGGAAGTGACATCAACACCGCAAACGCCAGAACAGAAAAAGGCAACCAGCGAACGGGAGATACAGCGCACGATTAATGCGCTCTCCAATCAGGTCGATCGCCTTAACAACAAGCTCTCAAAGATGGAAGAAAACGATCGGTCACTGCTCGACATGGAGCGACTGACGCGCGCCGAACAGCGTGCTGAGAATTTGCGGATGCAGCAAGTGGATGTCGAGAGTAAGCTGGCGGATTTGCAGGCACGTTTGGAGCAAACCGAGTGGTCGATTAAACCCGAAAACATCGAGCGCATGAATGCAGGTTATGGTTCCGTCCGTCCGGAAGAAGCCCGCGATACGCGCCGGCGCCAACTGGAAGCAGAAAGAAATCGGCTGTTGGCGCAGATCAAGATTTTGGAAAACAGTCGCACCCGACTCGAACAGTCGGTCCTAACTGCGGATGCCGAAGTCGATTTACTGCGACGACGCCTCGAGCAGAATCGACAAGAGGAAAACACGGGAATCGTTCAACCGATCGTCCCACCGAATCCTGTGCCAACGCCGCCTGAATAAAAATGGGGACAATCGCGCAGAACGATCTTTACAACATGATTGCTGTTGCGACGGGAAAGGGCGAACGCGTAGTTCTAGCGACAGTAACGGCTACGCGTGGATCCACGCCACAACAGCGCGGCGCCAAGATGCTTTTTTTCCAGAACGGCGAAGCGCAGGGAACTGTAGGCGGAGGTTGTATCGAAGCTGAGGTGTGGGCCGAAGCCCAACAGGCGATGCGATCAGGCGTGTCAGCATTACACCACTTTTCTTTAACCGCAGATGAAGCCAGCGAAGAAGGAATGGTTTGCGGCGGCACGATGGATATCTTTATTGACGTCCTGAGGTAACCCTACTCACCGGGTGAAGGAGGCATGCATGTCCGAATCTTTTATTGATAACTACAAAGCCAAGCACAAGCATCCTCTCAACAAACTGACGCACAGCATCGGCATTCCCATGATCGTCGTGTCTTTGCCTTGGTTTTTCTTTAACTGGCGTTGGGCGCTGGGCCTTTTCATAGTCGGCTGGATCCTGCAGTTTGTTGGTCACGCCATCGAAGGAAATCAGCCGGCATTTTTTAGAAACCCGATTTACCTTCTGGTTGGACCGCTTTGGCTCCTACGGCGGCTAGGATCCGCCATCGGCGTCGTAAAGGCGTCACCCACCAAGTAGTCCGTCCTCGCATCAAGGCATGTCTTCCGCGAACGATCGATCGCACTCCACTGAAATCGCGGAAAGAATCACGCGCACAATTTCAAACGGCACAATCGCAACCCTGGTTACGCTGATCCAGGGGGAGACAAACGTGGGTGCCAAACTGTTTGTTGAACAGGATCGCGTACTGGGCTCATTAGGTTCAGCGGAACTTAATCAGGCTGTAGTGTCGCGCGTTCCTTCGTTCGTCGAGGGGCGGGACGATATGGCCGTTCTGAATGTCAGGGATTTCGCTCCGGCGCTCGGTGACTTTGCAGGTGCACAGTTATTGTTTGAACGAATTCAACGCGAACCGAGGCTGGTCATCTGTGGAGCGGGTCACGTAGGAGCTGCTTTGGCAAACGTGGCAAGTCTGCTCGGATACCAGTCGACAGTGATCGATGATCGACAAGAATTCGTGACGCGCCAACGTTTTCCCGATCCACACATTAAGCTGGTGGCTGCTGCAGACTGGTTTGAAGCTGTGCGAGAGGTTGTGTCAGATGGTCTCGGAGTTTCAGTAGTGATCGTTACGCGCGGACACAGCGAGGACGAAGTATGTATGCGAGCGGTGATGACAAATGGCGCCGACTACATCGGGTTGATCGGCAGCAAACGGCGCATCAGGATCGTTTTGGATCGTCTCAGAGAAGCCGGCGCACAAGCGGAAATACTGGACAAGGTTCGCGGGCCAATCGGACTTGATATCGGTGCGGTCACACCAGAGGAAGTCGCACTCGCAATCATGGCCGAAATCGTTGCTGTCAGACGCGGCGGCGAAGGCGGTTCGTTATCTAAACTCAAAAAGGGAAAGGGTGAGGGAAAAGGGTAAGGGGGAAGGGTAAAGGGGTAAAGCAACCAAGGCTTCTCGTGCCTTCGTCTTCACCCTTTGCCCCTTACCCTTTCTCCCTTACCCCTTCCGCATTACCCCTTTTCCCTTTACGGTAAGTACTTCGCTGGCAGCGGCGTCTTCTCATCTTCGGCTTGCCAGAAAATAGTCACTACCCACCAACGCGTGCCGTCATTCATCAATTGAATACTGTTGATTCCCCGCGCGAAGGGTTTCTCGCCTGGCTTGTGTCGCCCCTCGTAAGTACTAAAGGCATGAAGAATTTGTCCAAACGATTCCGTCTTACGGGCAATTTCATTCTCGAAGAAACCTTCTTTGATTAGGTATGGCCCACTCGACAGAATGTAATCATCCACCGTCATCACGCGTGAGCCATAACCGCCGGCTTGCCGTCGTCCAGTCGCGATCAACCTGGCACCCGGGATGAAGAGTGATTTCATGCGATCCCAATCGCGCTCCTTGCCCGCTGGTCCAGAGATGACGTCGTAGACTGCTTTGATAATTGCGTCGGCAGAGCTGACGTCCGCAGGGTTCGCAGCAGGCTGCGGTAAAACAGCCGTCTGTTGTTGCGGAGTAGCGGTGGGCGAGGGTTGCGGGTTCTGGCCCATAACTTGTCCTCCAAAAACACAGATTAAAGCCAGCACAACCGCAGTCTTTAAAAATAAAAGGTGGTTCATATGCCCTCCTAAACCAGTCATAGAGGCTCGACCTCACGAGTCTACCGAGGGGACCCTTGGCGTTATTTCGTGCGTTTTGTGTATTCAGTGAATCGTTCTTGCAGCAGGGGAACAACGATCCACGAAATAACACGAACATTCTGAATACACACGTGTATTTTTCGATTAAACCATGGTGGCCACGCGACCGCAAAATTCGTTCTCGTCGTTGGTGTTCAACGACAGAAGTGTTAAGAACTGAGCGATGTTTGCCGACCAGAAGAAACTAAAAGCTGTGAACACGGTAGCTGTAGCGCGGCCGGGAATGTTTCGCGCGCTATCGCATCGCAATTACCGCATCTTTTGGACCGGCGCTTTTCTCTCCAACGTCGGGACGTGGATGCAGGCGGTCGCGCAAGGCTGGCTGGTGCTGCAACTCACGGATTCCTCTTTCTGGTTGGGACTCGACGGGTTCATGGCCACCGCGCCCGGTTTCTTCCTCACGCTCGCCGGTGGCGTGTTTGCCGATTTGATGGACCGCCGGCGATTGCTGTTGATGACTCAGGTGGTGGCGGGACTCGGCGCACTCACGTTGGCAACACTGATCTGGTTCGATCAGATCAACGTCTGGCTGGTGTTGGGATTTTCGATGTTGACTGGTTCATGCATGGCCATGGCCGGCCCGTCGTATCAAGCCATGACGTTTGATCTGGTGGGTCGTGAAGATTTGGCGAATGCGGTCGCGCTCAATTCAGCACAGTTTCAACTCTCACGCGTAGTTGGACCTATGCTCGCGGGCTTGGGCCTGGAATATTTCGGCCTGGTGGGTTGTTTTTTTCTCAACGGCGTTTCGTTCGTTGCCGTGATCGTGGCGTTGCAAATGGTCAGATTCAACACCAAACCGAAAAGCGTCACCAAAGAAGGAAAACAGCGACACGACTTCTGGCAGGACCTTTGGGCGGGAGTTCGTTACGTTCGGCGCCGGCCGCGCGTTTTTTCCTTACTCGTTATCGCCGCGATTACCAGTCTCTTCGGCGCACCGTACATCACTCTGATTCCGATTTTTGCGCGCGACATATTTCAACTTGGACCACGTGGTCTGGCGTGGATGATGGGGGTCGCCGGCGCCGGCGCGTTTTTCGGCGCCTTGTTTCTGACTTATCTGGGAGACTTCAAACAGAAAGGTTGGTTCGTGTTAGGAGGTGCGCTTGGTTTCGGTTCTTTCCTCATTGCTTTCTCGCTGTCATCATCGCTAACGTTATCGCTCACATTCCTTTTCGGCGTTGGTTTCATGATCGTGACGGCCGTGGCAGTCATCAACACGTTGCTCCACAAACTTGTTACTGACGAAATGCGCGGGCGGGTTATGAGCATGTTCATCCTCTCGTTTGTCGGCACGATGCCCATTGGAAACTTGCTGGCCGGCGCGGTCGCTGCGCGTTACGGCGCCCCACGGACCCTGGCGGGTGGCGGGTTTTGCATCGTTCTTTTCGTGATTGTGCTCGGCCTCACAAATCAACGCCTTCGCAAGCTGCATTAATTTCGCGCAAGAACCTGCACCGAGTCCCGTTCTTAATTCGGCAAGGCGCTCCGTCAACCCCTGCTAATTCTGTTTGGAGGTCGTCATGACACCCGTCAAGCTGCGTTTTTTCCTGGTTTCTACCGTGATTTTGTTGTTTCTTGCTGCGAATGCAGCCGCTCAAGGCGTAATTGTTCCGGGGCCCTGCCGGCGCTGCCCCGAGACTCCCCGCCCCATCACGTTACCGAGATCGCTGCCGGTGAAGTCGATCAAGATCGATACGCGTATCTCGTCGCAAGTTGCGACGACGCATGTTGAACAGGTTTTAAGGAATGACACTAACGCGACGCTCGAAGGCGTCTATTTCTTTCCGATTCCAGACCAGGCATCCATAACGGAGTTTGCGATCTGGGAAGGGGACCGTCGGCTGGTTGGCGAAGTCCGTTCGAGAGAGGAAGCCAGACGCATCTACGACGAGATAGTCAGACGGCAGCGCGACCCGGGACTGCTGGAATACGCAGGAAAAAATCTTTTCCAGGCGAGCATCTTTCCTATTCCGCCTCACTCGGACAAGAAACTTGAACTGAAATACTCGCAGGTGCTTGAGGCACACTCCGGCACTGTCGCTTATCGTTATCCACTGGGGACCGGACGACAGGCCGCGCAGATAGGATCTGTATCAGGTCGCGTCGAACTGGAAGCCAGGGAACCCATCCGAAACGTTTACTCGCCGAGTCATGAAGTCGACATTAAGCGGAGTGGAGATCGGAAATCAGTAATTACTTTTGAGAACGTCGCAGGCAAAGAACCTCAGGACTTTCAACTCTTCTATACGCGCTCGGCTGACGACTTCGGTGTGACCCTGTTGACCCACCGTGAGCCTGGCAAGGACGGATACTTCCTGTTGATGATCTCTCCAAAGGAAGACTGGTCAGAACAGGAATACGATGCGAAGGACGTTGTTTTTGTGTTGGACACATCCGGCTCGATGTCTGATGCCGGCAAGATGGAAAAAGCGCGGGCCGCGTTGTTATATGGCATACGCATTCTGCGCCCGCAGGACCGTTTCAATGTCGTGTCGTTTTCCGGCGAAGAACGCTTGATGGAAGCGGGAATGATCGCGGCCGATGACGCCGGGAAAAAGCGTGGTGAACAGTTTGCACAATCACTCCGGCCGATTGGCGGCACTAACATCAATCAGGCCCTGCTCAGTTCGATGCAACAGTTTCAACCCGGCGACCGTCCAAAAATTCTTGTTTTCATGACTGACGGATTACCCACCGTCGGCGTTACGAACGCAAACAAGATTGTTGAGAACTCGAGAGAAGCGAAGGTGAAGGGCCTGCGCATTTTCACATTCGGCGTAGGTTATGACGTAAATACCGTGTTGCTGGACAAACTGGCGGCTGAAAACGGCGGCGTTGCGGATTACGTCGAACCGCAGGAAGACATTGAGGTGAAGGTGTCAAACTTCTTCGCGAAGATTAGTCATCCAGTGCTGACTGATCTGCGCCTCGACATGGCTAGCGTTCAAACGGACTTGTATTACCCGCGTGCGCTGCCCGACATCTTTAAAGGATCACAACTTACCATCATCGGGCGTTATCGAAATCCTGTTGAGATGAATCACGTCCGGCTGGGCTTAACTGGAAACAGCCGGGGATCCGTTCGTAACTTGTCCTACAACAACCTGAATTTCCCATTACGCGAAGAGGCCAATGATTTCCTGCCACGTTTGTGGGCCACGCGTCGCGTCGGTTGGTTAATGGAACAGATACGTCTGAACGGCGAGCAACGCGAACTACGCGATGAAATCGTGGACTTGGGGACGCGTTATGGAATTGTTACTCCTTACACCTCGTATCTGGCCTTGGAACCTGGAGAAGGCACGGAGATCACTCGCTCACGCCGCGATAACGGCGGCTTTATCGCCGGCCGTCAATCGGCGCCAGCGCCAACTGCCGCTGATATGAATGCGACGACGGGCCAATCTGCAGTGACGCTAAGTAAACAGGCACGCGCGAAACAAGAAATTGCGCGGGTGGAGAACGAACCGGCTTCTTCGGTCGTAAGGAACGTGGGTCGCAAGACTTTCTACTTGCGTGATCAGGTTTGGACTGACTCCGAGTTTAAAGCGGGCAGTACACTTCCTGAAACAATGGTGAAGTTTGGAAGTGACCAGTATTTCGCGTTATTGAAGCAGAAACCGCAATTGGGAGATTACTTTTCACTCGGCGAGCAGGTAGTAGTTGTATTGGACGGCCGCGTTTACAAAATAACAGCGAGTGGACCTTAATTCGTGTTTTTCGTGTAATTCGTGGATCGCTTCTGCGATGGGTGAAAAACGATCCACGAAGTACACGAAATAGCACGAACTGCGATCATTCTCTTCATGCATTTTCTTGTCTGACGCGATAAACTTAGTTCTACAACTTCCCACGTCAACAAGACCTCTCGGTGTGAAAGAGAGTCGAACCAGGAGTAAACGTTTTTATATGAATCAAACTCGCGTCCACACAGGGCGAATGTTTTTCGCGACTCTGATCTTGCTTTTCATCGCAGTTACTTCTCTTGCACAACAGGGGTGGGTAGCGACAAAAATAGCCACCGCTAATAAAGACCTCAACACGGTTTACTTTTTGGATGAGAAGAGAGGCTGGGTCGGAGGCGACGACGGCTTTCTCAGCCGGACCGACGATGGTGGCCACACCTGGGTGCAGCAAATAGTCGACACCAAGGATGCAATCAATGACATTTATTTTCGTGACAAAGAAGATGGTTTCTTAATCGCCGGCAACGCGGTTTTTATAACCAAGGACAAGGGAAATCGTTGGACCGAAGTGCGAAGGTTCCAGCCTTCTGAATTCGAAGGCGCAGATGTTGAGCTCTACAGCGTCCGTTTTCCCAACAAAAAGAAGGGCTGGATCGTCGGCTCTGTCAGCAAGCGCGGCAGCATCACCGACAGCATTCTTCTCTACACCGAAAACTCAGGTGAGACCTGGCAACGGCGGCGGGCGCCGAGCCGCCTCGAGCTGATTCACATCGAGTTCGTAAACGAAAAGCGTGGCTGGATCGTGGGCGCCGCCGGAACAATTCTGGCGACGGTCGACGAAGGCGAAACCTGGACGAAACAGGACGCTGGTGTCACTTCAACTATCTATCATGTTGATTTCCGCAACGATAGGAAGGGCATCGCCGTTGGCGAAAGAGGAACGATCCTGCGAACAACTGACGGTGGGGCAAGCTGGAGTGCAGTTGTTCCGAAAACGCGTTCGACACTTCTAAATGTTGATTTCGTAAGCGACGACAACGGCTGGGCAGTGGGACGCGGCGGCACCATTCTAAGGACGGAAGACGCCGGTTCCACCTGGATCGAACAGGAAACTGGTACGAAGCTTAATCTTTATGGATTGCATTTCGCCAAGAAGATTGGCTGGGCGGTGGGCGCTGACGGCGTATTGCTCCGCTACGAACAGTAGTTTAGATGCTGGCAGTTCGTGTTATTTCGTGTAATTCGTGGAAGGTTCTTTTAACAGCACAAACAACGATCCACGAAACACACGAAGCAAGTGCAACCGTAGTTAAAAGTGTGCCATCATAGTGTTGGAGACTATTTGGATGGTTGTAGCTTTATAACAGCCACCAGTAATCTCGGTTCCTCCTGTGATTTCGCCCGACATCGACATGTCGGGCGACTTTTTTTTCACAGCAGAACCGCGAGCGGAGCGACCGGGTCCACGTTGAATAACTCACTGGTCGGTTGAATCGGATCTATTTCCCGTGAAGGGAAGTGGTGGGCTGTCCTGAATGCTGATCGTGCCTTCCATTTGGTGGTCGGCGACCTCACCAGCAATTTGCGCCTCCATCTGAAGACCGGCTACGTCAAACGAGACGATTGCGAGGAACGATTCGCCATCGTAAGACGCCGACAACAACTCGCCGCTGCCCATTTCTGATTCCACTCTTCCTGACAAACCCTTAACGCTGTTCGCCAGAATTAGTGTCGCCGGAATACTCTGGCCCAGCGGACTCTCAATCTGCAGCGACCAGTCTCCAGCCAGCGCGGCTTCGACTGCCGGACGCGTGTCACCTGTCTCGGCGGAAGGCCGGCTCTTCTTCTTTCCTGAAGTGGTATAGAACTCTATTTCTTCAGAGAAAGGTTTGATTTGATCAGTAAGTTGTTTGCCATCACCCACGATTACCAGCGCTGCTTTGTCTGGCTGGACATATTTGTTAGCCACTTCCTGAATCTGTTCGATCGTGACCGCTTGCACGCGGCTGCGATACAGCTCCAAATAGTCGTTGGCCAATCCAAACATTTTTATTTGCACCAACTGATCGATCACGCCTTCCTGCGTTTCCAGTCTAATTGGAAAGACACCAGTCAAGTACGATTTGGCGTCAGCGATCTCTTTTTCCGAGACCGCGTCCGTCCTGATTCGCTCGAGCTCGTAGAAAAACTCTTTCAGCGAGTCACCGGTGACGGGCGTGCGCACTTCCGCAGTGGCACGAAAAGTTCCAGCAGTCCGGCGCGCGTCCAAACTCGAGTAGGCTCCGTACGTGTAACCTTTGTCTTCTCGCAGATTCATGAACAATCGCGACGACGCGTTGGCGCCCAAAATCGTGTGCATGACCAGCAGCGGAAAATAATCAGGACTGGTCCTGGTAATTCCGTGGTTGGCGATAATGATGTTTGCCTGCGCTGAACCGGGCCGATCCACTACGTAGGCTGAACGCGAGGACCGTATCGGCGGCGACGGAAAGTTGTCCGGTTCAACGGTCCCCTGGGACCAGGCACCAAAAAACTTTTCAACCTGCTGGACCACGGAATCGCGTTGCACGTCACCAACAACCACCATCACCGCGTTGTTGGCAATGAACTTAGACTTATGAAAATCGATCAGGTGCTGACGCGTGGTGGCGTCGATTGATTCAGGCGTCGGAGCCGTTACTGAGTACGGGTGATCACCGTACATGATTTTGGCTACCATCTCGCTCGCCAAAAATGCCGGTTGCGCGCGCTGCTGTTTCAAACTCTCTTTGGTGTTCTGTTTTGCCAGCTGAACTTCGTTTTCGGGAAATACTGGATGTAAAACGACATCCGCCATTAGTTGCAGAATGTCTTCACTGAACATCGTCAAAGATGATGCAGCGACGGTGGTGTAGTCAGAGCTCGCACCAGCCTGCAAGGTCGCTCCCAACCGCGCGACCTGATCAGCAATCTCCCGGCTCGTGCGCGACTCGGTGCCTTCAGTTAGCAATCCGGTCAACATATCCAACAACCCTGGCAGTTCACGCGGTTCGTGGGAGTCGCCGGTGCGGATCGCCAACCGGTAACTGACCAGCGGGAGCCGGGGATCTTCGACCACGACTACCAACAGTCCATTTGCCATCGTGGTTTCAAATGACGTTGGCAACGTGATTGACCGCTGCGGTAGCGGCGGTGGCGGGCTTTTTGATATGTCTTGTTCTTGAATCATTTTTACGTATGAAGCGGACCTGATCCCGTCTCAGTTTGTTTTGGGGGATCAGCGGGTTGCTGCGGTGCGTCAACTTTGCCGCCGTTTGAACTTCCAACCGGGACCGCATCGGTTTGATCGGGCGATGGCGCTGCAGGAATTTGTGGCGCAGGTGCTGTTGGCTGTTGCGGTTCACCCGGGGGTTGAGCGGTCGCGGCCTCGCCTGCGGCCATGGCCGCAGGAAGGATGTCTAGAGTCACACGGTTATCAACGTCGAGGTAGTTACTGATTGCAGTCTTTATCTCGTCCGGAGTGATCGCCAGGTACTGGTCCAACTCGGTGTCGATTAACGTCGGGTCGTTGTCGTAAAGCGCATACTCGGCCAAACGCTGCGCTCGATACATCGTCGATTGCCGGCCGCGAACAACGTCGTTCCTCAAGGAGTTGCGCAGTTTCTCCATCTCCTCTGCTGAGGGACCCGATTCGCGCAGCGAACGAATCTCATCCACGATCTGTTGACGTATGTCCACAACTTCCTGGCCAGGCTTTGGCAGGGCAAAGATGTAACACGCGGATGGACCACGGCGCTCGTCGATGCCTCCTTGAATCGAAACTACTGACTCGTCGCCTTTAACCAGTTTTTGATACAGCCGCGAGCTCTCACCTTCGAACAATAAATCCGCGGCCAGCGAGATAGCGTAGAAGTCGCGCGTGCGACGCGGCGGGATCTTCCAGCCCAACACGAAGGCCGGCGCCGGCGCGAGAGGGTCGTTAAAAATCTCCTGAGTCTGAGCTACGTCTTGCGGTTCACTGATATCAGCGGGTGGCGGCGCTGGCTGGCTGGGAATACCGTCAAAATATTTGTGTACCAGTGCAGTCGCCTCGGGAGAATCGAAATCGCCGACAATCGTCAATACTGCGTTATTGGGCGCGTAATAAATTCGGAAAAATTCCTGAATGTCTTCAATTGTGGCCGCGTCCAGATCTTCCATGGAACCAATCGTGGAGTGTGCGTTCGCCGGGTTCTTGAAAATCAACTCATTGATTCTGAGAAACGCGTTCACGTAAGGCTGATTGTCATAGCGCAGGCGCTTTTCTTCCTGGACAGCGTTGCGCTGGTTATCAAGGTTTTCCTGCGTCACCTTAAGCGAGCGCATGCGATCGCTTTCGAGCCATAGCGCGAGCGGAAGATGACTGGCCGGAAGAGTTTCAAAGTAATTAGTACGCTCAGTCGAAGTCGTTCCGTTCA
>DATEPF010000169.1:0-12828 GCA_035273325.1 Pyrinomonadaceae bacterium
CCCAGCCTGGGCCAAACCACCATGAACGCTCTGCCGCCGCACATGCACGCGCCAATACAAGACGTATCACAGCATCGCGGCCGAACGAACGAGTTGGCCCAACCATCAAGTGTCACTGAACACACGACCAGGTTGTTGGAAAAACAATAGTGTCAGTAGTCAGTAGAAAGTAGTCAGTAGTTGCCTTATTGACCTGCACCGTCAGGGCTTGCTTACTACCGGCTACCGGCTACTGACTACTGATTCTCACCGCACCGCATCTTCATACCAATCCTTCCACCACTTTTTCTTTCGCCATGCAAACGGAATAAACATGGGATTGGTGAAGAGGAAGGTTTTCCACAGATTCATCTTGTCGAACCGCCGTGCCGAAGTAATGACATGAAGATCTTCGATGAAATGGACACGAGCGCCATGCCGTTTGGCAAACTTTGAAAGTCGCCAATAGAACTCGACGTCCTCGCCCATAAAGATCGTTCGGTCGTAACCGTGAAGTTGATCAAAGACCGACTTACGACAGAACTGCGCCGCCCCTTGCTTCATGTTAAAGACCGTGGTCCAAAACTTCCCGCCCAACAGATAGAGCTTCATCCACTTACGCTCAAGACGACCCCATTCGACAGCTACTGCGCCGCCAAAACATTTTTCATCCTCCATCGCGCCCCCAATCCTTTGAAACAAGCGCTCAGGCACCGACGTGTCCGCATCGATGAAGACTAAGACGTCGCCGGCCGCGTGTTTGGCGCCAGTGTTTCGAACGCGCGAGATATTATGTTCGTTCTCCTCAATCACCCGGGCGCCGAAGGACTCTGAAATCGACCGCGTTTTATCGAGACTGTTGTTATCGATCACCAGGATCTCGCTCGGACGACCAGCAACAGCCAAAGCTTTCGTTACGCGCGTCAGCGTTTGCGGAAGGTAACGCTCTTCGTTGTAAGCGGGAATGATGATGGACAGGTGCATCGCTAATTTGTGGAATGGCTGTGCCGGTTGTGCTACTGCCTCCTGCTGAACTCAGCAAGTCATTTCTTCACGTACGGCGCGACGTTACTCGCAATCTGCCGAAACTCTACTTCGGTCAGCGGCACCTTTTGACGAAACGCCTTCCACGCCTCCGCCGGAGGTGCGTCAGACGCGTAAAGGATTCGCTTGAACCCGATCTTTCGGATAGCCGCTACGATAGCCGGCATCTCGTGTGGCTTCGCGTACGCCCACGCTCCTGAAATATCGAAGTAAAGGTGACGCGTCACCGGATCGTTGCTGGCGACAGCGTCGGCGTAAACCTCCAGAGCTGAGCCTGAAAAACTTTCGCCGCCCCACAAGTGCGCGATCTGAATCGGCACGTCCGGGGCGGCAGCAATTAGCTGGCGCAGGAAAATTTCCGCATGCTCGCGGCCGTATTCATTACTCGACCGCACATGAATAATCATCGGCAGCCGAAACTTGTTTGCCGACTCCATGACCCGACGTACCTTTGCGACCTCGACCGCATCGTCAAAGTTCAATTGCGCCGCGTTCAAATGAATTTTTAGCCCGGTAAACTTTTTGCTCGATGCGCACCGTTGCAACTCAGCCAGCGCGTAATCCCGCAACGGGTTGACACTGCAAAATCCCAACAGCCGATGGGAAAACTGTGCGACCTGCTCGGCCGTCCAATCGTTCTCAGCACGTGCCAGTTCCTGCTCATTCGGAACGGGCTGCTTTTCTCCCGCGCCAAAGTAGTAAGCATCTGATACCACTACCGCCTGGCGGATGCCAACGTCGTCCAGTTGTTTGACCAGTTGGTCCGCGGTTACCGGTTTGTCAATAGCCGGTCCGGGGAAGATCTGAGTTTCAGATTTAATACGCCAGCTGTCCCCGGGACCTTTAGTCAGTCCAAGATGAAAAAACGCAAAATGCAAGTCGGTACCGTCGTCTTCCACCATGTAGCCGGCAATCTGTGCCGAGTTGCCGTCCAGTTTGTAGCTGACTGGTTTCAGACGGTAAGGCCCCGTGTAGCCGCTGGACAGATACGGTGCGATCTTCGCTGAACCGTTCAGCCATTCACGGCCTGTGAACAGCGCCGCGTCTTCAGCGAACAGATTTGTCAGACCTTCGGACTTGTTCCAATTCTTCTCCCGCTCGCGAAGCAGATTGCCGGCTGCTTCAGGCAACTCAATCGCGGGAAGCCTCGAGGCTGCACCCGCCGCGCTCAAAAGGTGTTGATGATGATCGACAAGCGGCAGAAAATCTTTTCGCTGATTCCGTCTTTGTGCGATGCCAACGACTTGTAAGCCGCCTAACAGAATCATGGCAAACAAAACTGTGCGTAGCGTTATGTCAGTAATCATATGAATCTAAATCCCTGTTCGGTTTGATAGGCCGACGTTTCACCACACGGCCGAATTTGACGCACTGAAACGGTCGTACCTGCTTAATAACGCGCTGCTGCCAGTCGAAGTTCTATTCTTCGCGAAATATTGGATCATCGGCTTTGCTCAAAAGGCGAGTTCTACTGTTTCGTGTTATTTCGTGGTTTCCTGAATCGTTTTTAGGCGCGAAACACACAATCCACGAATCACACGAAATGATACGAAGAGGCCGAGTGGTCTCGACCATTGACTAAAAGTATAATCAGTGGGCCCTACGCGCGATTTACGAACTCGATCAATGAAACCTGTTCTCACAATCTGTTTGATTCTGATTTCGACACTGATCGGCAGTGGGCAGCAGAACGCGCGGCGAGCGCATCCGACATCACCGCGCGTTACAGTTGGCCAAACAAAAGAAGTTGAGCGTCGGCTGGCCGAGATGGGTTATTGGACGGGGCCGGTCGATGGCCGGTTTGATTCAGCGACGCAGTCTGCGCTAATTGCATTTCAGAAATACGAAGGACGAAGCATTACAGGGCGGCTTACAGCCGACGAGATCGAAGCGGTTCGCAACGCCCCGCGGCCACAGCCCCGCGAATCAGGATACGCTCACATTGAAGTTGATATCGATCGCCAGGTGCTCTTGATCGTGAACGAGGACGGCAGTGTTCGCTTATTGCCAACTTCAACTGGCAGCGGCAAGGAATATCTCGATGAAGGTGAAACCAGTGTGGCCTACACGCCTCGCGGCAGGTTCCTGGTTTACAACAAGCTTGATGGTTGGGAAGAAGGCAGGTTCGGTTCTGCGTACTATGCAAACTTCATCAGCGGCAGCGTGGCCATTCACGGCTACCCGACTGTTCCAAACGAACCGGCAAGCCATGGTTGTATCCGCATTCCAATCTTCGCGGCGCGAGAAGTCAGCAAGCTAATGCCACTGGGAACGATTGTGCTGGTCTATGACAAGGTTTCCTTTGTCTCCGCAAAATCCTGGGCCGAGAACCCGCAACGCAAAAAAGCTGCACTGTACTGGCATCGAGTGGTTGATTAGTGCTCTATAGCACCCATTCGTGTCGTTTCGTGTATTTCGTGGACCGCTTTTATTTTCAGTTGAATACGATCCACGAATAAACACGAAGCGTTAGACGTGTTGGTCGAAGAGAATCGTGTTGCCGTCGGGGTCCGCGATCATAAAGCTGCCTGGACCAGCGGTGCTTTCATCTGCTTCACTCAGCATCTCCACACCGTTTGCTTTTAGTTGCCGTTGCAGCTCGCGAACGTCTGTAAAGTCACGGACAGGCTGAGCGCTACTGTCCCATCCCGGATTGAAAGTGAGTATGTTGTTTTCAAACATGCCCTGAAATAATCCGATGTTGGTGTCACCGTTCTTCATGATCAACCAATTCTGCGATTGGTCTCCACCAAAAACTGTGAACCCCAGCTTTTCATAAAATACCTTCGACACCTCAATATCCTTTACCGCCAAACTAACAGAGAAATTTCCCAGTTGCATAAGCTCCTCCTGCATTTTCGATTAGTTGTGTTTCGAGTTCGTGTATTTCGTGGATCGTTAATTATGCGACCAAAAAACGAACCACGAATTACACGGAATGATTACCCAGCCATCCGCTCGTTTGCTTCAACGGCCGGGGGGTCAGTTCCCTTCTTTCGCAAAATGAACGACGAGATCAGAGACAAAAGAAGGCCGACCGGAATCGGTTCAATAAGCGTGATCGCGGCATTTAGCAACGGGTTATCGTAAAGCTTCTTGAATTCCCGCATCTCCTGGAGCTTTGCTTCGATCGCCTCCGGTGTCGCACCGGACGCGCGCATCTTTTCGACGAGGTACGCCGCATAGTCGTTCACGAAATTCGGCATGAAATTGAAGTACATGATCTGCCAGGTCAGGACGTAAAACACGCTGATGATCAACGTAATCAGTGCCCCGACAGCGAAGGCCCGGCGAAAGGTCACCCGGCCGAACCCGACATTCTCGCGGTAGGAGCGGATGCCGAAGAACACCATCAAGAACGAAGCAATCATGGTGGTGTAACCCACCAGTTCCGCGCGCTCGAAACCAATCTGTTTGATAAATGGGATGGTCCCCAGCATCAACACCGACATCATCACACCGCCGATGAGGCCGAACGTCAGTACAGTCTTTTTCATGATCTAATTTCCTGAGTCAGTGATGGGATTGAAGATCGGCGTGAGAATAGTTTCCAACTGATTTCCTGTCGTCATACTTTCGGGTGATTTTGAGGTTTTGGATTGAAATCACACTTTCGAATGACGGCCACGGCGCTCTTTTCGTGTCGTTCGTGTATTTAGTGTCGTATTTATAGCGGGATCAAAAAGCGATCCATCAAACGCGCGGACCTTTAGGCTACGGAATTAACCCGAGTTGCTTGCCGATCTGCACCGCCTGCGTTCTCCGCTTCGCGCTCAGCTTGTCGAACAGGCGGCTGGAATGCGTCTTCACTGTGTTCTCGCTGACAAACAGCTTGTTTGCAATCTCCCGATTGCTCAAACCGGAAGCAATCAATTCCAGGATCTCGTGTTCGCGCCGCGTGATTCCCAATTCCTGCAGACGCGTTTGATTCACGCGAAAGGGTGGCGCAGGGACTGCAACTTCCCTGACGACTACGGTCTCCTTCTTTCTCGTCAGCTTAAGCCCTAGCCATATCCCTACTACCGCGAACAGCGCGGCGACCACACCTCCATAAATTTCAATCGAATGCTCGACGACCAGGAAGCGATATTCGATCAGTTTAAGAGCAACAATTAACAGGCCACCGCAAAGACCATAAATGAGAACGTGTTTCCTCATCACGAAACGAAGCGAAGTTGCTACGGGTTTTCATAACCCTTCGCCCGAAGCTGTAACTGATATTGGCGTGGGTCAGCACTGAAGAATAGTCCGCCTTCTCGCTCCGAGTGTGCCGGTACCCATTCAAGGACGGTGTCGCTGGTTTCAAGCACATCTGATCCGTTGCGAAGTACTCCTTCAATCGCTAGACCCTCGACCGTCGAGCCACCTGCATTGACTGCGCGAAACTTAACGAGGAAACCACTGCTGGTCGGAACGGTTGCATCGACCTGCACCGTGATGTCGGGGTGTGATGAATCACCGGCGACGGCCTCGTAAACCATGAATGCGATGGAGGCTGTCACCAGCAATAGCCCAAACTGCAATGCCCCACATCCACACCGGAGCATCCGTGATCTTATTTTGCGATTTCTGGTCCATACTAATCACAAGATCAATCGCGCAGCAGCCGCACCCAGCGCCGCCGGAAATCCGAGCACCAGCGTGGCCATAATAATTTCGGCAAGCGCGGCGCCGTCGAGGCGGCCGAAAGTCCACAGCACATAGAGACTGATCATCAAAGCAAGACTGTATCCGACGACTGTGTAACGGAGAAAGACGCCCCAGAAAAAGTCGGCAGCAAACAATCGTTGCCGGCCGCTGCGTTCAACCGAACAAATGAAGGCCTGCATCATGCCCAGCGAGAGGATGGCCAACGCGACCGCATGCCACTCCGTCATGCGATGTCCGATGAGGACCATTTCTTCGGTTGGCGCGAGCTGGAACGCTAGAAAGATCGCGCCCACGCCCATCAGAAAAACTTTTGCGCCGTACCACTTACGACGTTGTCTCTCCTTTTTTGTCTCCTCCACTTCGAGGAGCCTGCGAGCCAGGATGGCGCCGATGCTGCCCGGCACTGCGTGCAAGGAAATCTTGCCGATAATTTCATCCGCTGACATACCTGGTTTGATGATGCCGAACAGCACCAGCATCGTGGAAGCAACCGCATAACCGACAGCACAGGCCACGAGTGCATCCAGGATTTCTATCCTGAAGGTCTCATCAGCGCCCTCGAAGTATGAAAGCGCGACGACGACAATGAAGGCCAACGTAAGAAATAGAGCAAGGCGGTAGCGGTCCATGTAAAACCCCAGCCACCACATTTCCATTGTCATCAGTAAAGGAAACGAAAAAAGGAGCGCGCCACCAAAGTCATGCGCCAGGTCAACAGCGTGGGCAGAGCTCGGCTTCGAATGCGCGCGGTCGTGTGGCATGAGCGGTTATGTTAATCCCTTTCGCGTCCCACGTGGAGGGTGCAAGTGGTGACTGGGATTAGTGAGCGCCTTTTGTGTTGTTTTCGTGTGATTCGTGGATCGTATTTATGTAAGGTCAAAATGAATCACGAATCACACGAAGAACCACGAGTACAACCGCTGCGGTTTGGTGACTGCTGCTCTGGGCTACGGATTACTAGTCCGTTTGTAGAGTCCGTCAAAGGCTATGGTCCAGGCACCCTTCGCGTCAGTCGATTCCCAAAGTTGACGCACACTGCCATCGGTATTCGGCGTCCAACTGATGCGATGTTTCGTTTCCTTGCCTGCATTGTCGATAGTGCTGCCCTCCAGAACCATACTCTTCCCGTTAAACTTGCCATCCAAAAGAAGCAGTGTTCCGGAATTATCGACCCACGTCTGGTGCCAGATCTTTCGGGCAGGATCGTACGAGTTCAAGCTTTCGCCGGTGTATCGACTGGGCGTGGCGTAGCGTTCATGTAGCACGCACCCCCCATATTCTTTCTCGATACGGTTGGTGCCGGCGAGTTTGCCGTCAGGTCTAAAGACGTCCCACTTCCCCACCCAGAAGTCGAACTGTCGATACGCAGGATCAATGCAGGGCTGAGCGGGTTGCGAATACGCCGGTGCGAAAGCAGCGCACAGAAACAGAAGGGAAAACAGCAAACGGGAGAGATTGGTCATCGTATGGTGCTCCTTTTTATGGTTGAAGCCAATGTTCAGTCGTCTGGCGAAAGCGCCGTTCGGGTTGTTTCGAAGGTGCCGAGAGACTCTGCTATCAGAATCGCCACAGCCTATGAACGTTGTATGACAAACCCGCAGAAAGTTTCCGCAGACAACTGATCAAATCAGTTTTCTCGGCAAGAGCTGGATTTGCAGCGTTTGGTCACCGCGTCGGATGGTGAGTTTGTAAGGTTTTGATTTTTCAAATAATTCCTGAAGTTTGGTGATCGTTAATTCGGTATGGAGTGAATCGTCGACCTTCATGAGGGTGTCGTCTTTTTGCAAACCCGCTTCCGATGCGGGTGAGTTTTCCAGTACGTCTGTGATGCGGAAAGTTCTGAAGTCCGCACCTTCTGCTCTCAAAGCGAATCCGGGATTTGCCCGATCAAATGGTTCAGCAAACGATCGTGCCGGCTCGAAGATAATACGGCGGTTATTGTAGTCGAGGAAGATTTTGAACTTGCCGGCAATGCGCTGGCCGATATTGCCCGCGAGTGATTCATTCGCAAACGCGCCCGCCTTGTCCTGCGAAAACAGACTGATAGGATTCGCGATTTTGAAACTTCCAATCTTCAGTTCCGCCACGCGTCCAAACCTGCCGAATGATTGTCCACCCGCGCCGCCCACACCGATGGCCCTGATCGTTTTGTCGTTTCCTTCAATCAAACGATGTTCGTTCACGAACGGGCTGTGAAGTGCGAGCGAGCCGCCCGAACCAAGATCGAGTACAAACTTCGCGCGCAAAGGCTTTCCACCAATTGGAGTTACTTCGGCTTCCAGGAGTGGATGACCCTCCCGGTTAAATTGAATAGGAATACTCTCGCCTGGTCCGTTGTATTTGAATTTACTCTTATCGTGCAGTTTGAGTAATTGCTTTTCGTAGTCAACTTCCACGACAAACTGTTTGATGAATTCGCTGCCGATGATTCCGTCAAACTCATGGCCAAAGCGCGCGGCGATGTTTCCGAGCGGGATAGCCAGCGACACGGGCTGAGACAAATTCTCGAGACCAACGAGCGACCAACGTGAGTCCCGGACCATCGCGCCGGTTTGAATCTGAGCTCCAGCACCTCCGACGTTAACTCTTCCTTCCAAATTGAGTCCGAGCTGTTTCGCGCGCTCGATATCAATGATTCCGCGCCCCGCGCCAGTGTCAAAAACAAATGAGAGCGGGGCCGACTTGTCCACCGTAACCTTCACCACGATGTGTCGGGTGACCATTTCAAATGGGATGGAAACTTCGGTGGTGGCGGGTGCTGTTTGTTGGCTCGGACCCGTCGCGAACGCCAATAAAACAAGAACGATCGCCAGAGAAAAGGGCGTTCGATTCATGAGATGGGTTCTCCTGGGGTAAGTGTGGACCGTCCCAGTTCTCACGCTGAGCACGGGCGATGGTTCCGAAAATCGAGTGCAGGCCAGCTACGCGATGCAATCTCATTAGCACCGTGGCTTTAGCCCGGTGATCGATCGTGTTATTTCAGACGTCCAACCGTTTCAACGGTTTCACCGCAACCGTAAACCGTTAAAACGGTTACGGGCATTTGGATTTCTTCTCGCGCACCGGGCTGAAGCCACGGTGTTAATGAGATGTCCACGAGAAGTCGCACGCGTTTTAAACTGTGGGTGACTTTGAGGACAAGCCAATGTCATCCGCTCGGCGAAAATCGAGGCGGCAAAGGATTGGCGGGATTTAGACAACCCACTCTTGCGCTCGTGATATTGGCAACAAAGCTACGTATTAGCATGTCGTTATGTTGGTTCGAGTTGGACTCTGCGGGTTCACTATGTCCATGAAAGACTATGCTCGTCACTTCCCTGTGGTCGAAGTGCAGAGCACATTTTATGAGCCGCCCAGCGACGCCGTAATGATGAAGTGGCCCAAAGGTGATGAGCCGCCGCTCGAGTACACGATGAAAGTTTGGCAACTAGTGACTCACGCGGCAAACAGCCCAACCTATCGACGCATGAAACGTCCGCTTGGCCCTAAGGATGAACCGGGATTTTTTCGAGATTCGCCGATCGTGCGGGAAGGATGGAAACGTTCAGTCGAATGTGCGAGCCTTCTTTCAGCAACTGCGATGTTATTTCAATGTCCGGCCAGCTTCGATCCACAACCTGAGAATGTGAAACGCATGCGCAAATTCTTTAAACGCATCAAGCGGCCGCGCGCGCGTCTCTTGTGGGAGCCGCGAGGCCCAAAGTGGGTCGCCGAACGCGATTTGGCCCTTTCGCTGTGTCGGGATCTTGATTTGGTCCACGTTGTCGATCCGTTTGTTACGAGACCTGAACCCGGACATCCCGTTTACTGGCGGCTTCACGGCATTACCGGACCACGTCATTCGTATACCGATCAAGAGTTGCAGCAACTTCACCGGATGCTGCTGGAAGCTGAACCGGTCGAGCCAGCTTACGTAATGTTTAATGAATTACCGCGCATCGGCGACGCCAAGCGGTTTATCGGAATGTTACCGGCGTAATACGACGCTTCGTGTTATTTCGTGAGTTTCGTGTGCTTCGTGGATCGTTCTTATGTAGCCGTTAAAACGATCCCCGAATTACACGAAATAACATCGTCTCTATTCGGATCGGCGATCAGTGGGGATTGGATGAAATGCGCGGGTGGTGTGTTCAGTTACACTCGAGAGCGGTTCCGGCAGAGATCGAATGTGTGCGGCATCAAGCTCTTTAGTCGACTGACCTTTGGCAAGAGAACCAGGTGTAGCGTTTGTTCCACCTCTGCCGCGAAACAGTAGTCTGATGAACATGCCTTCGAGGAACAGCAATAATAGAAACGGCAAAAGCGAAATTACCAGTACGCTCTCGACCTGGAGTCCCATTACTTGTTTCATCATGCCCATCATCATAATGATGGCGACCAGTCCCAGGATAAACGTCCCTGCCATCGCGGAAACCAGCAGTTCCGGTTTCACATCCGGCAACTTGCGGCCGCTATCTTCCTTTAAATTCAACTTCGCGCCGCAATAATTGCAGTAACTCAGTCCCTCCGCGACACTAATTCCACACGAAGAACAGTACATACTCTTTCACTCCTGAGATAACTTACGACAGCGATCTACGCGAAGTTCGAAAATCAATCGGATCACCCTTTACGGGCGCCGCCTTTAAACTCAGGACCTTCGTGCTATTTCGTGAGTTTCGTGGATCGCTTATGCTGGCCTAAAAACGATCCACGAATTACACGAAATAACACCAAAGGCAGAGAAACGATCCTCACAGGGTCTTCAGAACAGTTTCGGCCAACGACTCCATCTCAAAGTCTCGATTGAACAATTCTTCAACACTGACCTTTTCATGTTCCAGCAAATACTTCACGATCATGTAGTACTTGAAATATTGATAACCCGTTCCGTCACCCGGATTTGCTTTCCACATTTTCACGCCCGTTTCATAAGGAAGCGTTGAGCCGCCGGCCACATATTCCGAATACCCTTCTTTCTTCCACACAGGAATCATCAGATTTCGCCAATAGCCAAATTTCTTTTTGATAAGAAGATGTGTGGTTTCGTGGGCCAACACACCGCTCAAGCTTCGCTGGCCGTGCTCCGCCGCGCGCCGGTAAACCAGGTCCTTCGTCACATCGGACTTATTGATAAAGATGTTGCTCGTGGGCAACATCGCGAAGCCTTTCCCGAATGAGTTTCCTCCAACGTAAAGGCTGAGACATGCATACATCCGGTGGCTGCTGGTGAGAAAAATCTTCGGCTTGACTGAGGGATCGTTAATCGGAGACGCCGCCAATTTCGAATTAACATCGTCCAACACCTGATAGATGTTTTGGTCGAACGGCTCGCGCGAATACACCTTGAAGTTCCCATGGGAAACCTCATTGGCAAACAAAACCTGCGGAAAGCTCAACAGTAACAAATAACCTGCGACTGCAATGACAATGACGTTACGCAACGCGCGATACGCCTTGCTCTTCGACTTGGCAAGCTTGTATTCGCGATAGGCGTTAATAAACGACGTAAGTCTCTTCTTCATGAATAACTCCTATTCCATCGGTTACGTTCCGGGTTTGTAGATCTTCCGTCCAATGAAGCTGAACAAGAACAAGGCGGTGACGCATAGAAGCACAATCGCTACCCAGAATGCGCCAGGGCCGGCCCTTTTTAAAACCACCGCGATTGGCATGCCGGTAATGAATGCGATAACAACACCGACGAAGGCCATACCAAGACTTCTCCCAATAAGCTGACCGACTGGCAGTTCACGTCGCACTGCCAACAGGACCGCGAGCACAAGTCCAACGCCAAACGTCACCGCTGATACTATTCGTAATCGCGTGCCGTGACCCGCATTAGCTCCGTAAACAATTTTCTGGCCGCCCTCATAGGTCGTGACGATGGTCCGCCCGGTGCGTTGAGTGTCAATCTTATTGCCGCCGGCCACACCACCTTCGACATTCTCTGAGACGAACGTCGATAGAAGGAGAACGTATCCCGTGAGTGCCATGACGCCGAGAAAATATCGCATATGTCTCCTCGGATGGAGGTGTCAATCCGGGTTGTGCAGAGCTTTCCCTAAAGCAGCCCTGGCGAGCAGGCGCGTTGAATCCAAAGTGGGTAATGGACAGTCGTCCGGACGTACGATTAACGGTATCTCCGTGCAACCAAGGACCACGGCATCGCAACCGCGCGTCTTTAGTCTTTCTGTCACCTGATTAAAGTAGAGCCGGGATGGTTCGACAAAAACGCCGTTAACGAGTTCCTTGAAAATGATCTCGTTAATCTTGATTCGCTCATGCTCCTCAGGTATTTCCTTTTCAATCCCGCACGTTTGTAACGCATCAGTGTAAACGGGCCCCTCTGTTAGATACTTCGTTCCCAGGATGCCCAGCCGTTGGAAGCCGCGGCTGCGGGCTTCTTCGGCCACCACTTCAGCAATGTGCAGCCACGGGATAGGGGACAACGGAATTAGATATTCAAAGGCCTGGTGATAGGTATTGTCGGGACAAATCGCGAAGTCGGCGCCCGCCGCCGCCACCTTCCGAGCGGACTCTGCCATCAGCTTGCCCACTGATCTCCAATCGTTGGCGCGAATGGGTGGCATATGCTCTGCCATCGGGATCGAGTTCATGGTGATCTCGGGATGATTATGCTCACCCATGAAGGCCGGCGCTTCCATGCAGATCGTGCGATAACAAAGCGCGGCGCCCTCGGCACTACCCGCTACGATTCCAATGTGTTGAGTCACAATATTTGTTGTGTTTTGCGATTTGTCGGCAATGACCGAGCGCGCATAGAAAGCAAAAAAAAGTCTAATGGATAAGGATTTTGTTTGGCTGCGTTCCAATTGCATGCCCGTATGCGTCAGCTAGTTCGGCGGATACTTCGATTGTTTGCGAAGCCAACCCCGTTGTGTCAACAATTAGCTTGTAGGTGTGTTGTCCTGACACTATCTTTCCAGCACTGATTGTCCAAGTAGGACCTCGCCGTGTCTGCGGGAAAGCATGAGCTTTTAGCACGAGATTTTGTCCGGCCTTTACCGTCTGTGAGTTGTCCACGTAAAGGTATGGAGGCGGATGAACGTTCGTTGTTTGTATAAAGATTTCCGGTTGTTCATAGTACGCGGGACAAAGAATGCGGTCGGCGGGCTCAGCAATATAAACCATCTGATAGACGCGTCCTTCGTA